>JAHZBJ010000012.1:21189-24992 GCA_019423445.1 Oscillospiraceae bacterium | reverse complement strand
CAGAATATCACCACTGCTTTCCTGCTGCTGACCATTGCTTCCTTTATCGTCCTTGGCGTGCCCAAGTGCGACCTGGGTGCTATGTTCACTGCTGAGAACTTCTTCTACGGCGATTGGCTGGGCATCTTCAACGCCTGCGCCCTGGTGCTCTTCGGTGTCGGCGGCTGCGCCCTCCTGCCTCAGTTTGGACCTCAGATGGAAGATCCTCACCGCAATATCCCCAAGATGACCAATATCGTTTATGTCTGCGCTTTCCTGGCCTTCGGTCTTGTGGCCTTTGTGGGTTCCGGTGTTGCCCCCATTGCCGAAGTGGCCGGCCAGCCCATGACCTATCAGGCTCAGATGATCTACCCCGGCAACTGGTATCTCCTCTTTGTTATCGGCGGCGCCCTGCTGGCTATCACCACCACCATCAACTCCAACTTCGCCCGGTACTGGGCTACCATTATCCGCGGCGTGGATGAGGGCTGGCTCCCCACCGTTTTTGCCAAGCGGAATAAGCACGGTGTTCCCTGGATCCTCCATACCGTTTTCTTCCTGATGGCCATCATCCCCAACGCCATGGGTATGAACATCGGCGCCCTGGCTGGTCTGGCTTCCGCCATCTCCCTGATCCCGCAGCTGATTCCCGTTTGGGGCTTTGTGAAGATGCCCAACTACTGCCCCGAGGACTGGAACAATGCTCCTACCCTTTCCCGGATCTTTGCCTCCAAAGGCACCCGGGTACTGCTCTGCCTGATTTCCACCGTTCTTATCGGTATCTTTGTAGTGCTCAATGTTCTGGACTTCACCCAGTCCACCCTGATTTTCTTCATCGCCTACTTCGTCATTACCGGTATCATCTGCTTTGGCTTCGGCAACAAGATCCTGGCTGCTGGCGACAAGCGGATGGCTGCTCAGGAGAAGGAATGATTCCCGTCCCTATCTGACCGGAAGTCAGTTGGATACGATTGTTCAAAAGGAGGTTCCATTATGCAGAACAAGCTTGAAAAATGTCTCCATCCCATCCTAGCCAAGCGAGAGACGGCGCAGCTTCGCAAGAAGCTTCAGACCGAAATGAAAAAGCACGATCTGGGCTATCTCCTGCTCACTGAACCCGCCAACGTCTTTTACGCCACAGGCTATATGCCTCTGGTGGGCACCTCCTACGCAATGGTCCCCGCAGAAGGGGAAGTGCATCTGATTATTAGTACTCTGGAAAGCGCTGATGCTTACGCCTCCACCCAGGAAGTGGATGTCCGGGAATTTATGTCCTGGGTGTTCATCGACAACGGCAGTGAGGAATCCCGCCGGGATAAAGGGGATGTAATGGACCCCGACGCCCCTATCAAGATCGCCCTGGATATCTTTAAGAGCATCCCCATGGATGGAAAATTGGGCGTTGAGATGGGACACATCAGCCACCATCTGTATAGCTCCCTCATGGCCGCTCTTCCCGAGGGCACCGTGGTGGACGGCTCTATCGCCATCCGGGATTCCCGGATCGTCAAGACCCCTTGGGAGATCGATATGCTTCGCCTGGCGGCCCAGCAGCTGGATCTGGCCTGGAAGCATATGGCAGTGGACATCAAGCCCGGCATGCCCGCCTGGAAGCTGGACGCCATGTTCATCTACTATTCCGGTCTGCTGAACCTGGAACACGGCACCATGTCCCGCAACAGCAGCTTCATCCCCGCCGCTGGCCCCTATTTTGGCCTGTGCGGGATGCCCAGAGGCTACATCCTGAAGGAAGGCGACGTCATTAAATTTGACGTGGGCTTCAAGTATCTGGGTTACAACTCCGACATCGCCCGGACCTTTGCCGTAGGAGGCACCACTTCCGATGCGGTGATGGAAGTTTACGACACCCTTTACAAAGCCAACCGCCTTGGCGTCAGCATGCTGAAGCCCGGCGTTCCCATGAAGGACATTTACAACGCCGTCCGGGCGGACGTGGAGAAGAGCCGCATCCTGCCCAAGTACCCCAGAGGCCATGTGGGTCACTCCATTGGCTGCGGCGAAGGCGCAGAGGAATATCCGACTCTGGCCCCCAAGACCACCCATATCCTGGAGCCCGGCATGGTGGTCTGCCTGGAGACCCCGTACTCCGCAGCGGGCAACGCCCCGGTAAAGGGCGGCTTCAACCTGGAGGATACCCACGTCATCACCGAGACCGGCGTGGAGTCCTTCACCGAGATGCCCGACAACATCTTCTGGAAGTGATACCAGGGGAGCTGCAATAAGTTACAGACCCCGGCGGCGCGGGACGGACACCGGAACCTCCGACCGCGCCGCCTAAAAAAGAGGAAGCCAATGAACGTTAACGGTACTCCCCACCCGGGGAGACAGCTTTCCCACAGGGAAGGCCCCCACTATGCCTGGTTTATTCTGGCGGCCTGCGCCTGTATCCAGTTCGGCGGGTGCGGTATTATGCAGAATACCGTGGGGATCTTTATGCCCCCAACCTGCGCGGAGCTGGGGTTTACCACGGCTCAGTATTCCTTCGGCCTTTCCATCGGCAATGTTGTGAACATGCTGCTGCTGCCGGTGGCAGGAAGCGTCATCCGCCGGTGCAGGCCCAAGGTTTTCATTACCCTGTGCCTGGTGGTTTGCCAGCTTTCCCTGGCGGTCACCGCTTTTTCCCACCAGCTCTGGCAGTGGTATGTGGCCAGCGCCGTTCGCGGCGCAGCGGGAGCCTTTCTCTTTATGGTGATGTCGCCCATTATCCTCAACCAGTGGTTTGAGAAAAAGGTGGGATTGGCGGTGGGAGCCGCCATGGCCTTTTCGGGCGTCGGCGGCGCGGTGATGAGCCCCATCGGGACCTGGATGATCCAGGAGTTTGGATGGCGGACCGCCACCCTGATGGTAGCTGGCGTCAGCTTTATTGTCACAGTTCCCATCACCCTGCTGGTGCTCCATATTCGCCCGTCGGATATCGGACTGCGGCCCTATGGCGCCCAGGAAAATCCGGAACCGGGCCCCGTCCCTGAGGCGCAAGGCCGGGGGGCGGCGCTCCGGAAGCGTAATTTCCTGGAAGAGCGGTGTTTCTGGCTGCTGCTTCTGGCGGTGGTTATCATCTCCCTCCCCACGGTGTTCAACACCCACCTGCCCAAATTCGGTCAGGCGGTGGGGCTGGGAACAGAGGTGGGCGCTTTGATGAGCACCTTCTGTCTGACAGGGAACGTAGGCGGAAAGCTGCTGCTGGGATGGTTGGATGACAGGCTGGGCACCCGCCGCTGCCTGCTGGCAGGTTCAGGGGCGTTTCTTCTGGGGACCAGTATCATTCTTCTGGGCAACGGTCCTTTGTGGATGTATCTGGGGTCCCTGTTCTTTGGAACCTGTATGTCCTTAACGGCGGTGGGAGTTCCCCTAATGGTCCGGGATCTGTATGCCGGACCAAGCTACGACAACATCCTGTCCTTCTGTTCCACCGCCACATCGGCCATCCAGGCCGTGGCGCTGGGAGGAGTAGGCTTCCTGTATGACTTGTCGGGAAGCTATAACTTGTTCCTTATTATCTGCTTTGTCCTGTACCTGTTCCTGATATTTTTGGCAAGACCCTTGTACGGGGCAAAGGTGATCTCTAATCAAAGCTTGCCAACGCAAGCGGAGCGTTGAATCAGTCGATTAAAAAGTAGGAGGTATTGTCCATGGCGATCACGAAAAAAATGACCAACTTCACCGAGACCCGTCCCCAGATCCAGTTCCAGGAGAAGCTCCAGAAGAAGATGGAAGAGTGCAAGATCGACGCTCTGATTCTCACCACTCCGGAGAACATCGCCTACAGCACCGGCTACATCTCCTCTCTCTACGGTTCCCGTAAC
>JAHZBJ010000012.1:18411-21179 GCA_019423445.1 Oscillospiraceae bacterium | reverse complement strand
GTCCCAGTTCAACCAGGGCGGCGCCGACCAGCAGTGCAAAGGCGACGTCAATGTCATCGGTTATCCTTGCTGGATCTTCATCGAGGACTATTATGATCCCAACGAGAAGGAGAAGGCGGTGCAGCCTGACCTGATGAAGACCTTCCGCATTGCGGAGGAGATCATCCGGGAGTGCGGCAAGGATAAGCCCGTGGTGGGTGTTGAGCGCTCCACCATGCCCTATGACAAGTACAAATTCCTGGAAGATACCTTCGGCGCCGATCATCTGGTGGACCTGACCCAGTTCATGATCGAAGTCCGTACCATCAAACTTCCCTGGGAGATCGACGTCCTCCGCTACAGCGCCCAGGTCGCTCAGATGATGATGAACATCACCATGCAGAACACCCAGATCGGCATGACCGAAGCCGACCTGTTCAAGATCTGGAACCAGGCCGCCTGGGAGATCACCGGTGGTCACGAGCTGGTGTATGTGAACCAGGCCCATACCCCTGGCCCCGACTTCTGGATGACCCAGATGCCCCGTGAGCGTCCCCTGGAAAACGGCGATGTGATCCGTCTGGACGGCGGTGTCTGCATCTACGGCTACATTTCTGACCTGGGCCGCGCCTATGCGGTGGGTGATTATGTGGACGAGAAGAAACAGGCCATCTTTGACACCCTGCTGGCCGCCCGTGACGCTGGTATTGCCCAGTTCTATCCCGGCAACAAGTTCTGCAACGTCTTCCATGAGACTATGAAGGTTGCCAAGGCTGGCGCTCTGCCGCACTTTGTCCGGGGTCATGTGGGCCACACCATCGGCATGGGCTTCGGCGAAGAGTATCCCATGCTGAACCCCGCCAATGAGATGGTCTTCGAGCCCGGCATGGTCTTCTGCTTCGAGACCCCCTATTACAGCTCCAAGTACGGCTGCTACAACCTGGAAGACACCCTGGTCATCACCGAGAATGGCCACGAGCTCTTCACCCACACCAACCGCACTCTGTTTGTGAAATAAGTTTCCAAAAGCGCCGGGCAGGGCTGGGGCCCACCCGGCGCCGGAAACGTCCAAATACCCATGCATCATACATATAGGAAAGGAAGTAATCCCATGGATAAATCGTATTTTGACGTGCTAATCGACCGTACCGCGAAGAGCGGTACCTACAGCTCCAAGTGGATGGCGGTAGGCGAGAGATTCCCCGGCTACGATCCCACTGGTGTTCTCCCCATGTGGGTTGCAGATATGGATTTCCGCTGCCCCCCCGAGGTGATTGAGGCTGTCCAGACCCGTGCTGCTCACGGCATCTACGGCTACACCGACAACAGCCTGGTCCGTGAGTTCATTGAGGCCGGTGCCGAGTGGATGAAGCGCCGTTATGGCTGGGATGTGAATCCTGACTGGGGCTTCTTCACCCCCGGTGTTGTTCCCGTCATCAACGCCGCTGTTCAGGAATTCACCGAGCCTGGGGATGGCGTTATCATCCAGTCTCCCGTTTACTATCCCTTCGCCGATGGGCCGAAGAACAACGCCCGTGTTCTGAAGCACAACTGCCTCATCGAGAAGGAACCCGGCTACTATGTCATGGACTATGACAACCTGGAAGAGTTGGCCAGCGATCCCAAAACCAAGCTGCTGATCCTCAGCAGCCCCCACAACCCTGTGGGCCGTGTCTGGACCGCCGAGGAACTGAAGAAGGCCTGCGAGATCTGCGTGCGGAACAATGTTCTCATCGTTTCCGATGAGATCCATGCCGACCTGATCATGAAGGGCCACAAACATGTTCCCACCGGCGCTCTGGGTGATGAGATCGCCAATTACATGATCGCCTGCTACGCCCCCAGCAAGACCTTCAACCTGGCTGGCCTCGGCGCCTCTGTGATCATCGTTCCCAACGCTGAGATCCGCGACCGCATCCGGAAGCGTATCCTGGCCAACCGCCTCCCTGCCTCCAATGTCTTCGGACCTCTGGCAGGCAAGGTCGCTTACACCATCGGTGACTCCTATGTGGACACCCTGGTGGAGTATGTCGGCGAGAACATGGACTATGTCAGCGACTTCTGCAAGGCCAATATGCCTGAGATCACCGTCCGCAAGTCCGAAGGTACCTACATGATCTGGATGGATCTGCGGAAACTGGGCCTGGGCACCGAAGAGACCAACGCCTTTGTCATTGAGAAGGCCAAGCTGGCCGGCGACTTCGGCACCTGGTTTGGGCCTGGCGGTGAGGGCTTCCTGCGTCTCAACCTGGCCTGCCCCAGAGCTACTGTGGAACAGGCCATGACCCAGATGAAAGCTGCTTACGATGAACTGAAGAAGTAATCGGCAGCGTTTGCTGGCCCGGGTCCGGCCCGCGCGGCGGGCGGGACCCGGGCCAGAGTTTTCACTGCAAAGGAGCGGATCAGGCGCTTTCCGGATTTCCCGGTGGTGTTGGATATTCCCCGGCGGTGAAGATGTAAAAAGTACAACAGGTAAGGGTGGGGCATATGGAAATTCTGTATCTGGGCATTGTCTTTTTAATCATTATCATTATTTTGTGGATGAAAAAGCCGCTGTTTTTGGCGATCAGCGGCGGGATCATCGCCACCATTCTCCTCTTCCGGGTACCGTTTCTGGATGCCCTGAAGGTTTTGGGACAGCAGAGCATCGCCAAAGATACCATCGATGTGCTGCTGAGTTTCTATTTTGTGACCTTTCTCCAGAAGATGCTGGAGCGGCGCAACCGCCTGAAAGAGGCTCAGCGGTCCTTTGACTGCCTGCTGCGGAACCGCAGGCTTAACGCGGCTGT
>JAHZBJ010000012.1:12939-18401 GCA_019423445.1 Oscillospiraceae bacterium | reverse complement strand
ACGGTGCTGGGGCTGCTGCCCTCTGCTGCCGTGATGACAGTTTGCGCCGACATGGTGGACCAGACCTGCGCCGATTACCTGGACAAGAAGGAAAAGATGGTGGTGGCCTGCTACTACCGCCACATCCCGGAGATGTTTCTTCCTACTTTCAGCGCAGTGCTGCTGGCGCTGACTCTAAGCGGTGTGGAGGCCGGAGCCTTTGTTCTGAGTATGATCCCCATCGTCTTGGTGGCCTGCCTGCTGCCTTACTTGGTCTACCTGCGGCGGATGCCTTCTCAGATGCCGCCCCTGGATCGGGAGATTTCCAAAAAGGCGGAGGTAATCAACCTTCTGAAAAACCTCTGGTCCCTCATCGCTGTGGTGCTCATCATTATCGTCTTTAACCTTTCGGTGTGCGTGGCCACCCCGCTTGTGATTCTGGCCAACTACATTATCGACCGCTTTAAACCCAGCGAAATCCCAGGGCTGCTGAAGGAGTCGGCGGAACCCATCCTCCTGGGGAACATGTATCTGATCATGCTGTTTAAAGGGATCATTACCTACACCGGAGTGGTCTCTATGCTGCCGGATTTCTTCGGTCAGTTCCCCATCCCCATCTCTCTGGTGTTCTGCCTGATCTTCTTCTTCGGCTCCATCATCAGCGGCTCCCAGGCAATTATCGCCCTCTGTCTGCCTATGGCCATGGTGGCTATCCCTGACGGCGGGCTCCCTCTGCTGGTGATGCTCATGTGTGTGGCCTGGGCCGCCATGCAGATTTCGCCCACCCATGTTTGTTCCTTTGTGGCCGCAAAATATTATAACACCACCTTGGGGGATCTGGTGGTACGGGCGACACCCATCGTTGTTGCCTTCAGCGCCATTTCCTATGGATACAGCATGTTGCTGGGACTCTTTTTCTGAAAGAACCCCCGGGGAGTTTCCGGGAACTTATATGACGTGGAATAAGGAGGCATTGTATGAAACGGAATCAGATTGAATTCCAGGAAAAGCTCCAGGCTCAAATGGAGAAGGAAGGAATGGACGCCCTTCTTCTCACCAAACCGGAATCCATCTACTACGCCACTGGCGTTGCCAGCGCCTTCATGTATATGGGAAGCGCTGTGGGAACTGTGTTGGCGGTAGTGCCCAGAACCGGAAACGTAGCCATTGTCACCACCGAATTTGAGACCAGCCTCACAAAACTGGAGAACCCCGATATCGAGATTGTGGCCTATCCCATCTTCGTCTATGTGGCGGACTTTGACAGCGCCGGCCGGGTGAAGGAAGTTCAGCCGGATACCAACCGCACTTTCAAGATGGCTGCTGACCTGATCCGCGAGAAGGTAGGGAACCTGAAGAAACTGGGCGTGGAGCGCCAGTCCCTTCCCTATGACAAGATGCTGGCCCTCCAGGATGTTTTCGGCGCCGACGCCCTGGCGGATTGCGGCAAGCTTCTCATCGAGGCCGCTGCGACCAAGACCGCCTGGGAGATCGACGTTCTGCGGAAGAATGCCCAGGCTTCCGACCGGGCTATGCACTATGTGGCCCAGCACACCGAGCCAGGGATGGACGAGCTGGACATTTCCCACCTGTTCCTCCAGGGGATGGTTCGGGAAGGCAAGGAGTTTACCAAGGCTTTTAACGCCTTCGTCATTGGGGAACAGTTCTCTCCCTTTGAAGTTCCCCATGCCAGCGTCACTGTCAAACCCGGTGATATGATCCGTTTGGACGGCGGCGTCCGTTCCAACGCCTACTCTGCTGACATCGCCCGGACCTACGCCGTGGGCGGCGTGGTCAACGACGAGCGCCGGAAGATCTGGGAGATCCTCCACGAAACCTCCGAGGAACTCTTCAAACGTATTGGCCCCGGCGTCCGGATGTGCGACCTCTTCCAGTTCGCTCAGGAGAACGTCCAGAAGGTGATCCCCAGCTACAACCGGGGCCACTTCGGCCACTCCATCGGCTGCAACCTCTTCTGCGAGGAATACCCAATGATCAATCCTGCCGAGACCAGAGTTTTCGAACCCGGTATGGTGTTCTGCGTGGAGGTGCCCTATTACAGCAGCTTCAACAACTCCTACAACATCGAGGATACCGTTCTGATTACCGAGAACGGCATCGAGCGGTTCACCAAGAGCAATGAGGATATTTTCTGGAAGTAACAGCGCCGGAAAAGACCCTGTAGCTCCGGAACCCGCCCGATCCCTGAAATATATGCTGGCCGGACAGTGGGGGCGGAGAAGCATCTCCGCCCCCATAGGGGCCAATGGAGGTACAACATGACATACCAGGAAGTACTGGCTCAGGCCCGCACCTGTGTGGGCCCTTACTGCAAATCCTGCCCTATCTGCAACGGCATCGCCTGTAAAAATGCCATCCCCGGCCCAGGAGCCAAGGGGATCGGTACCGGCTTTATCCGCAATTATCAGAAGTGGCAGGAGATCTGCCTGAATATGGATACCATCTGCGAGAACAAACCGGTGGATACCAGCTGCACCCTCTTTGGAGAGAAGATGGCGCTGCCGGTTTTTGCGGCGCCCCTGGGGGCTCTGGCCCTTCACTACGGCGATAAGTATGATGATCTCCATTACAATGAGATTCTGGTGGCGGCCTGCGCCCAGAACGGCATTGCCGCCTTTACTGGCGACGGCACCGATCCTTCGGTGATGGAGAGTGCCGCCGAGGTACTGGCACGGGAAGGAAACCGGGGAGTTCCCACCATCAAGCCCTGGAATATGGACACTATCCGGGAAAAACTGGAACTGGTGAAGTCTGCCCATCCCTTCGCCATTGCCATGGATATCGACGCCGCTGGACTGCCGTTTCTGAAGAACATGACTCCGCCTGCCGGAAGCAAGACGGTGGAGGAGCTGCGGCAGATTGTGGCGTGGGCGGAGAAACCTTTTATCCTCAAGGGCATCATGACGGTGGAAGGGGCCAAAAAGGCCGTGGCAGCGGGGGCCAGCGCCATTGTGGTTTCTAACCACGGCGGCCGGGTCCTGGATCAGTGCCCATCCACAGCAGAGGTGCTTCCGGAGATCGCCGATGCGGTGGGAGGACAGGTCACCATTCTGGTGGACGGCGCCATCCGTACCGGTCTGGATGTCTTCAAAGCTTTGGCTCTGGGAGCCGACGGCGTGCTCATTGGCCGCCCCTTTGTGAACATGATCTACGGAGCCGGCGCCGAAGGCGTGAAGATTCTGGTGGATAAACTGAAGGCTGAGTTGGAGGATACCATGGCCATGTGCGGAGCCCATTCCTTGGAGGAGATCCGCCGGTCCATGGTCCGGGGCTACTGAGAAACAAAGAGAACAGTTCCTTAAGTGAAAGCGTGTGTTCCCACAGGAAAGGAGAGAAGACCATGAAACAGATCCTTCCGGCGATTTTGGACCATTTCGGAATCATCAATCTTGACCTGGAGACCAGCAAGCGCATTTTTCTTCCCCTGGGTTTCGCCACTGGCGGCACTGTCACCCTCACCACCGGCTTCGCCGGAAATGCTCCCATCAATATGCACTTTGTTTTTGACAACTGCTATATCGAATGCATCCAGTCCGCTCCAGGGGATTACCTGCGTCCTTACCTGAAAGGAAACGCCGACCTGCACCTGATCTTGATGAGCAGCCTGGACGCGGCTGAAACCAAAGCAGCGCAGGCGGCAGCAGGCTTCGAGTCCGGGGAATTCTTGGACGGATCCAGGCCGGCGAACCATGGTGAGGAAAAGGGCACTACCTTTTTCCGCTGGCTCCGATTCCAGGACGGCATCCTCCCCGGAACACTGTTGGGAGCCATCCAGCATAAGACGAAGCAGTTTATTTACCAGCCTCACCGCTACCAGCATGAGAATACCGCCTACCGGGTGGATTCCATTACGGTGTGCTGCCGCACCCAGGAGGAATGCGCCGCTTTCGGCGACACCTGGCAGCGGCTCTATGAGGCCGGAGCTCCCTGGGCGGACCGGGAGCACACCATCCCCCACATGGAACTGTACGACGCAGCCACCCTGGAAAAGGAGTGGGGATACCCCGTCCAGCCAGACCGCAGCCCCTATGCAGGCATCACCTATTTGGTGAAGGACCTGGGGAAGGTGAAGGAATTGGCGGAAAAAGCGGGCTTCTCCTATGTGGAAGAAGGGAAGAGCTGCCGGTTCAACTTCATGGAGGAATTGAGTCTTTCCCTGATCTTTAAGGAAGAATAGGCTTTGACCGGGAATCTGAGAGAAAAGTCTGGCGGCGCCATAGAAATGGCGCCGCCAGACTTTTTAAAGGTTAAGAAGGCAGTCCCGGGGAAATTTTATCTATTTCCTGAGCCGCCCCAGAAGGCCTGCCAGAGGGGAACGCCTGGGGACCAGGGATGGGGAGAAGGAGGGGGGATTCTCCAACCAGAATTCCTGGGAGGAGAGAGGTGCTTCCCCTGGCGCGCTGATGGGGGCATACTCCCCGCTGGGAAGAAGCTGCCGGGCTTTCAGATTGTCAGCGAGGAGAATTTCCAGGTAGTGGGAAAGCCAATCCCGAAGTTCGGGACTCTCCACAGGGCAGGCCACTTCCACCCGCCGCACCTGGTTCCGGGTCATCAGGTCGGCGGAGGAGATGTAGATCTGACGCAGTTCGCCATCCCCAAAGCAGTAGACCCTGGAATGCTCCAAGAAACGCCCAACGATGCTCCGGACGGTGATGTTTCCGGTCTTTCCCGGGATGCCCGGCACCAGGCAGCAGATGCCCCTGATGATCAGCATATTCTGGAAAAAGGCTACTGCGTCCTCGGCAATATCCCGCCGGGCAGTAATAAAGCTGAAATCGGTGTAGAGGGCGGAGGTCTTTTCGTTGTAGTTCCCGGTGCCGATTTGGGTGATGTAGGAGAGGCCGTTCTTTTCCTTCCGGGTGATAAGGCAAAGCTTGGAATGGCATTTATATCCCTCGGCGCCGTAAAGGATACGGCATCCGGCTTCTTCCAGCTGCCGTGCCCAGCGGATGTTATTCTGCTCGTCGAACCGGGCCCGGAGTTCCACCAGGACGGTGACGGCTTTTCCGTTTTCCGCCGCGGCGCACAGATGTTTGATGACAGCGGAGTTTCCGGCTACCCGGTAGATGGTGATCTGGATAGAAAGGACCTTGGGGTCCGCCGCCGATTCCCGAAGCAGGTCCAGAAACGGCTGCATAGAGTGGTAGGGGTAAAAGAGAAGGATATCCCGCTGCCGCACCTGTTCCCACATGGGAATGTCGTGGGTGAGCCATTTGGGCCAGATGGGTGTATAAGGAGGATTGAAAAGCTCTGGGGCTGCTTCCAGCTGGTAGGCGTACCCCAGTTTCAGGGGGCAGGTACAGGTAAAGCATTGAGAGGGTTCCAGTTTCAGCATCCGCCGCAGCAGTTCCAGGAGGCCGGGGGCTTCCCCCTGAAGCTCCAGCCGGAGGGGGGCCAGGCGCTCCCGAAGCCGCAGCAGCTTCACCATCTGACTGCGAAAATCCGGGGTTTCCTCGTCCAGA
>JAHZBJ010000012.1:2951-12929 GCA_019423445.1 Oscillospiraceae bacterium | reverse complement strand
CATCATCGTAGCTGATGTCGGCGTTTCTGGTAACCGATACCACCGCTGCTTCCTGAATGTGGTAGATCTTGAAAATTTTTTTCATGTGAGCCAGAAGGATGTTTTCGGTGCGGATAAAGGAGCCTTTCCCATCCGGCAGGAAGAGAAGGGAAGATAGGCTTTCGGGAACCCCCACGATACCCAAAAGGGTTTTTCCCTTGTTTTGTAAAAGAGCCGCGCAGTAAAGAGCCTTATTTTTCAGGTGGGGAAAGGGGTGATTGCGGTCGATGATCTGGGGGGAGAGGAGGGGGCGCATGTTACCCCGGTACCAATTCTGCACGAAGTCCTTTTCCCGCCCCTTTAGAGCCTCCCAGGAAACGTCCCGGATGCCGTTATGCTCCAGTTTCTTGGTGAGCTCTGCGTAAAGGGCGTCGCGGTGGCGGATGAGAGGTCCTACCGCCTGATAGATCATCTCCAGCTGTTGGGAAGGGGTCATGCCGCTTTTGCTGTCCACTGACTTGGGGGCCATGGCGGAGAGATCCAGCAGGCTCCCCACCCGGACCATGAAGAATTCGTCCAGGTTGCTGGTGAAGATGGAAAGAAACCGGAACCGTTCCATCAGCGGCACTGAGGGATCGGCAGCTTCCTCCAGTACCCGCTGGTTGAACCGCAGCCAGCTCAACTCCCGGTTTTGCGTGTAGCTCAGGTCGTAACCTTCAGCAGTTTGTGGCACAGGTACCCCTCCCTGACTCCATATTTACTGATGAATATTTCCTCTCGGCACAGGGCTTGTCCCAGGGTGTTCATCAGGAGGGCCCCGGGCAGAACGGTGTGGACCCGGTCCGGGCAGTGGCGGAGGGTCAGCGGGCGGGCGGTTTTGTCCCGGCGGCATAGGATTTGGGTGACCTCCTCCAGCTGGTCCGGGGTGAGAGTCCGGGTCTCCGGAGAGCGGCGGTACCAGGCGTTGGCGATTTTCAGCACCGCCCGGGCAGTACCCCCGATACCACAGACATGTTTTACAGCTTCCTGGGGCAGAGCTCCCTCCAGCTCCTGACGGACGTACCGGCGGATGTCCTCCAGCTCCCGTTCTTTGGGCCAGATCTTTGAGACATAGCGGGTGAAAAGATTCAGGGAGCCGATGGGATAGCTTTTGGCATTCTGAACGGCGCCCCCTGGGGCTTCCAGGATTTCGGTGCTGCCGCCGCCGATATCGAACATAGCTTCAGGGGTGGTTTTGCAGGTAAGCAATGCCCCCTGATAGCCCAGGCGGGCTTCCTCCTCTCCGGAGAGGACATCCACCAAGATCCCGGTGCGGAGTTTCAGCTCCTCCACCGCCTGGGCGGTGTTGCGGATGTTTCGGAGGGAGGCGGTGGCGAAAACGTGGATTTGCTGTTCCCCCAGGTGTTCCAGCAGCGTTTGGAACTGGAGAAGAGCTGAGGCGGCCCGCTCCACCCCCTCCTGGGAGAGGATCCCATCGCTGATGTACCCGGCGATCCCGGCGGTTTCCTTCTCGGAAAAAAGGAGACGGAAGCCGCCTCCCGGAAGAATGTTATAAAGGGAAAGGCGGATGGTGTTGGACCCCAGGTCCACAACGGCGTGGTTCATAACAGTCATTCCTTTATGGTAATGAGATTCGGGCGAAAGGGCCCGGATTCTTAGTTTTCCCGGGAAAACCCCTTCATCCCCGCTATTTTAAACTGCATTGGTCAAGGATATGCCGGGGAGAAGTAAAAACTTGGTAAATGGTTTCAAAAAAACCCCGCCAACAGCGGGGTTTTCTTCTACAGATTGCGAAGGGCATCCAGCAGGGCGGTTTTCCCTGCAGTTTTGGCGTCCTTTTCTTTGATAATCCGGGCCGGGACTCCCGCTGCAACCACGCCGGGAGGGACATCCCGGATCACCACGCTGCCTGCGGCGATGACCGATCCCCTTCCAATCCGCACCCCCTCGATTACTACGGCGTTGGCCCCGATGAGGACATCGTCCTCCACCACCACCGGAACTGCGCTGGCAGGTTCCACCACCCCAGCCAGCACGGCTCCGGCGCCGATGTGGCAGCGGCTGCCTACAGTGGCCCGCCCCCCAAGGATGGCTCCCATGTCGATCATGGTCCCTGGACCTACGGAAGCTCCAATGTTGAGGATGGCACCCATCATAATGACGGCGGAATCACCGATCTCCACCCCCTCCCGGATAATGGCGCCAGGTTCAATCCGGGCATTGAGGGCCTTGAGATCCAAAAGGGGGATGGCGGAATTGCGGCAGCCGTTTTCCACCACCAAATCGGCGATCTTATCCCGATTGGCAGCCAGGATGGGCCCGAGCTCCCTCCAATCTCCAAAGACGATTTTGTCCCCGGCTCCAAAGACCTGGGCGGAACCGTAGTCGATAGGTTCCAGCTCCCGGAGGGTGACCTTTACAGGGGTCTTTTTTTCCGATTGGCTGATGTACTGGATAATCTCCTGGGCGTTCATCATTTTTGGCTTTCTCCTCCCATCAAAAGGCTTTCCAGGGTGTACAACCCCCGGGGCCGTCCCATCAGAGCCCGAAGGGCTCGAAGCGCTCCCTGGGCAAATATCTCCCGCCCTGCAGCCCGGTGGGTAATCTCCAGGGTCTCCCCAGGGCCAAGAAAAAGGATGGTATGGGTCCCGGCTACCGTGCCGCCGCGGAGGGAGTGAATGCCGATCTCTTTGGAGTCCCGGGGACCAGGGCGCCCCTCCCGGCCATAAACCGGGATATGGCGGTGTTCAGGGTCCACGGCTTCCAGGAGAAGCTTCGCGGTGCCGCTGGGGGCATCCTCCTTGCGGTTGTGGTGGGCCTCCAGAATTTCGATATCGAAATCCGACAGCGTTTTGGCCATCTCGGCCACCGCCTTTTCCAGCACGGCAATACCTGTGGAGAAGTTGGCGCTCCAAAGGACGGGGATTTCGGTTCCCAACTCCCCCAGAAGTTCGTGATTTGCAGGGGTAAGACCGGTGGTGCCGGAGACAAGAACAGCTCGGTTTTTCAGGGCATATTCCGCCGCCCGGGGGAAGAAATCGGGGTGGGAGAAATCCACCACCGCATCGGCATGAGGCAGGGGAGAGGTATCTCCTGGTTCCAGGATCCCGGCTAGGGTCAGATCGGGAGCTTCCCGAATCAGTTTCTCCAGACACTGTCCCATCCGGCCGTGCCCGGAAAGAAGAATGGAGATCACAGCAGTTCCACCTCCTCCATGGCAGCCTGGAGGGCGGCCTGGGCGCTTGGACCCATGGGGGCCAGAGGCAGCCGGCAGCCCCCCACTTCCATCCCCAGAAGATTCATGGCCTCTTTGATGGGAATGGGGTTGACTTCCAGGAAAAGGCAACGAATCAGTTCCAGATACCGCAGCTGTAATTCCCTGGCCCCTTCCACATCCCCAGCCAGGAACCGGCCTACTAAAGCTTTGATCTGGCGGGGCAGGATATTTGCCGCCACCGAGATGGCCCCTGACGCACCCAGGGCCATCATGGGCAGAATTACGTCGTCGTTGCCGGAGTACATCACGAAGTCGTCGCTGAGAAACCGGGCGATTCGGGAGGCGTATCCCAGATCTCCGGAGGCCTCTTTGATACCTGCGATGTTTGGGTGAGCCGCGAGCCTTCGCACCACCGCTTCCGGGATGGAACAGGCAGTGCGCCCGGGGACGTTGTACAGCAAACAGGGAATTTCCACCGCGTCAGCCGCCGCTGCGAAATGCCGGTACATCCCTTCCGTATTGGTTTTGTTGTAGTAGGGGGAGACCAGAAGCAGGCCGTCCACCCCCAGCCGCTGGTAAGCCAGGCTTTTTTCCACCATGGTCTGGGTGCAGTTGGAGCCGCTTCCAGCCAGCACAGGGACCCGGCCCGCCACCCGGTCAACGGTAAAGCTGCAAACTGCTTCGTCCTCCTCGCGGCTCATGGCGGAGGATTCCCCTGTGGTGCCAAGTACCAGGATGGCGTCAGTCTGGTTGTAGATGTGGAAGTCCAGCAGCTCCCCCAGCCGGGGAAAATTCACCGACCCGTCTGGGTGAAAAGGGGTGATCAGCGCAACGATGGAACCTTGGATTTTCATGCCGGGACTCTCCTTTCGGTTTGGACGCCGGCCGCCAGGACCCGGGGCGAAATGGAGACGGTTTTCCGGCGCCGTCTGGGGTAATCCCGAGGATGGAAGACGCCGGAAGGAGCGTCCGGGCGGCATTTCTCCTTATATTGGTATTCGGCCCGTTTCTTGTCCTATGAAGGCCCCCCAAAAAGGCCCAAGCTCTCTCTTGCAGGGACAAGGTGAGAAGCTTTATAATAGAATCGTCTGATGCGCTGGATGACCTTTGGATGGTGCCGCGTTGGAAAAGAAACTTTCAGCGGCGGTGAGTGAAAGAAAGGATGGGTCCTATGAATCCGCTTTTGGTACAGTACCGCAGGGATCTTCATCAGATCCCGGAGATCGATCTTGATGTGCCCCAGACCTGTGCCTATATCCGCCGGGTGCTGGAGCAGTATCCCTGCCGGGTGTTTTCTCCTGCGCCCAACTCCCTCTGCGCCTATTTTGATTTTGGGCGTGAGGCCACGGTGGCTTTCCGGGCAGACATGGATGCCCTGCCCGTTCAGGAGAACACAGGTTTCCCCTTTGCCTCCCGTATCCCGGGGAGGATGCACGCCTGCGGCCACGACGGCCATATGGCTATGGTACTGGCTTTGGCGGAAGAAGTAGCCCGAAGCGGCGGAGAGGGACTTCCCCGGAATGTTTTACTGGTGTTCCAGCCCGGAGAGGAAGCAACGGGAGGCGCGGAACCTATCTGCCGGTCTGGGGTGTTCCAAGAGGTGGGGGCGGACCGGATCTTCGGATTCCATCTGTGGCCTGACCTGCCCCTGGGAGTGGTGGCCAGCCGCCCGGAGGAATTGATGGCTCGGAACAGTCCAATAACGGTGGAGATCACTGGCCGGAGCGCCCATATCGCCAAGGCGGAGCAGGGAGCAGACGCTTTGCTGGCAGCGGCGGAGATGGTTTGCCGGAGTTACCGGATGGAGCGGGAAGAACTGCCCCCGGAGGAATACCGCGTCCTGAAGTTCGGCAAGCTGGAAAGCGGCACCGTCCGCAACGCCATCAGCGGCAGCAGCCTCCTTCTGGGGAGCATTCGGACCTTTAAACCCCAGGTATATGATTTGATCCATAACAGGATGGAGGAGATCGCAAGGGACCTGGAAAGGGAGACCGGCTGCACCCTGAAGTTGGAGTTCAGCCGGGGATATCCTCCGGTGATTAACCATCCCGGCCTTTTTGAGAAGGTCCGGAACCTCCTGGGGGATGAGCTGGCAATTATGGAAAAACCCTTGGTAATTGCAGAAGACTTCTCTTTCTATCAACAGGAGATCCCAGGGGTGTTCCTGTTTTTGGGGACAGGGGAGGATACTCCCCTCCATTCCGACCGTTTCCGTTTCGACGAAAGCGTTTTGGAGGTGGGCCTGGAAGTCTATCTAAAGCTTTTGCGGATGCCGTAAGGCGGCGCTGGCCTAGAATAAGATACAGAAAAAGCTGTGCCCGGTGGAAATTGATTTCTGCCGGGCACAGCTTTTACAGGGGAGTCCCTTCTTTCTGGAGCCTTTCCAGAAATGCCGCCAGCCGGTCCATGCCGGCAGCCAGGGTTTCCTCAGAGCAGCAGTAGGAGATGCGCACGAATCCCTCGCATTCAAAGCAGGTACCGGGGACCAGCCCCACCCCGCCCTCCCGGATGAGCCGGGTGCAGAAAGTCTGGGAATCCAAGCCCCACCGGCTGATGGAAGGGAAGAGGTAAAAGGCGCCGTCGGGCCGGCAGACGGGAAGGCCCATGTCCTCCAAACGGCGGCAGACGTAGTCCCGGCGGCTCCGGTATTGTTCCACCACTTGGGAAACGTCCTCCTGGAGGGCGCGAGCGCAAGCAGTTTGGATAAAGGACGCCGCTGAGACCACCGAGTATTGGTGGAGTTTTTGAAGCTGGTTTTTTACCGGAGCGTCGGCCAAGAGCCAGCCTGCCCGCCAGCCTGTCATGGCGTAGGGCTTGGAAAAGCTTCTCACCAGAATCAACTGGGGGCGCAGCCCGGGGTCTCCGCCAAGGCTGGGAAAATTTGGAGTATAAACCAACTCCCGGTATACTTCATCGCAAATCACAAAGATGGGCTTTCCCGATACCGCCTGGCGCACTGCTTCCAGGGAGGCGGTGTCCAGGATGGCCCCGGTGGGGTTGTTGGGGGAGGTGAGAAGAATAGCCCGGGTTCTTTGGTTCAGAAGGGGGGTTAAAGTTTCCGGGGTGATCTGAAAGCCAGTCCTGGAGGTATCCAAAAACCGGCAGACGCCTCCTGCGAGGCCGATGATCTCCTGATAGAGGCAGAAAGCGGGGGTGGGAACGATCACCTGATCCCCGGGGTTCAGAATACCGGTAAGGGCGATATAGAGGGCTTCGGTGGCTCCCACGGTGAGGATAATCTCCTGGGGGGAGTAAGAGAGGCCGTGCCGCAGCTCCTCATACCGGGAAATGGCCTCCAAAAGGAAAGGTTCCCCGTTGTTGGGAGGATAATGGGTATGGCCCAGGTCCAGAGAGTTTTTGGCCTGGGTCCGGATGACTTCCGGAGTGGTGAATTCCGGCTCCCCCAGAGCCAGGGAGATGCAGCCGGGGGTGTTTCGGGCCAGCGCGGTGAACTGCCGGATCCCGGAAGGCCGGACCTGCAGGAGACGGCGGTTCATAGGCATATCCATAGAAAAAACCTCCTTGCCTGAGGCGGAAGGAATATATCATCTAATGTATATGCTGAGTGTTTCCTCGAAAGAAAAGCGCCCCGCCGGTTTTCCCGGCAGGGCATTTTCATCAGGCAATATGTTACAAAAGGGAGGAGAGGACGCTGGCTTTGGTGACGATGCCTTTCAGCTGTCCGTCGGAATCCACCACAGCGATGGGATAGGTAGCCTCGGCGGCGACAGGCATAATGTCCGCTACCAGTACCTCGGGAGCGGTGGTCTGGACATCTTTGCGGACCACTTGGGAGATGGAGAGACCCTCCTTCTGGGCCCGGATGGCGTCCTGAATGGTGAGAATGCCTGCCAGCCGCAGCTGGTCGTCCACCACATAGACGGTGGAGAGGGCATTTTTGCGCATCTCCAGGATGGCATGGGCGGGACCGTCGGTAAGACGGGTGATGCTGGAGGGAGTAATCATGATGTTGCGGACGGTGAGAACCTTGGATTTATCAGCGCTGCCGATAAATTCCTTTACGTAGTCGTCGGCGGGGTGGGCACTCATCTGTTCAGGGGTGTCCACCTGGACCACCTTGCCGTCCCGCATGATGGCTACAGTGTCCCCCAGTTTGAAGGCTTCGTCGATGTCGTGGGTGATGAAGATCACCGTCTTCTGCAATTTCCGCTGGATTTGAAGCAGCTCGAACTGCATATCCCGGCGAACCAGGGGGTCCAAAGCGGAGAAGGGTTCATCCATCAGCAGCACTTCAGGATCGGTGGCCAGGGCCCGGGCAATGCCCACCCGCTGGCGCATGCCGCCGGAGAGCTGCTCGCAGGACTGGTGTTCCCAGCCGTCCAGCCCCACCATGGAGATGACCTCCATCCCTTTCTTTTCCCGGGCTGCGCGGTTGGCGCTTTCCTTCCCGCCGAAGAGGTCCCAGATGGGAAGTGGGAGGCTATGTCCCTTCTCACGAACCTCCAGCCCATAGACGATGTTGCCCAGAACGTCCCGGTGGCTCATGAGGCCGAAGGACTGGAATACCATGGAGATCTTGCGGCGGCGGAATTCCAGCAGCTCCTTCTTGTTCATCTCCTCCAGGTCTTGGCCTTCAAAGATGACCCGGCCGCTGGTGGGGCGGTTGAGCTGGTTGAAGCAGCGGACGATGGTGGATTTGCCGGAACCGGAGAGACCGATAATGACGAAGATTTTCCCCTTGGGAATCTCCAGGTTTACGTCCCAGAGAGCCACGGTGCAGCCGGTCTTTTTGTAGACTTCGTCCTTGTTGGAGCCTGCCTCCATCATTTTGGCAGCTTCGGACTTGTTGGGTCCGTAAAGTTTGGAAACATGTTCCACACGGATGATGGTGTCTTTCTCTTCCATATGTATTCTCTCCCCCCTCACTTGGCCCGGCGGTTTTTACCCATCTCGGTGTCCCGGGTGGTCTGTTGTTTTTTATTGTCCTTGTCGGAGAACCAGCCTTGGGTAAGCCGGTCCAGGATCACCGCCAGGATTACCACGCTGGCGCCAGCGGTGAGGCCCCGGCCGATCTCGATGCGGTTAACGGCCTCCAGCACTTCCATGCCAAGACCTCTGGCTCCGATCATGGAGCAGGTGACCACCATGGCCATGGCCATCATCAAAGTTTGGTTGACACCAGTCATGATGGTGGGCAGAGCCTGGGGAATCTGGACCTTGAACATGGATTGCCACTTGGTAGAACCGAAGGATTTGGCGGCCTCCACCACCTCGTTGTCCACCTGGCGGATGCCCAGGCTGGTGAGGCGGATGACGGGGACGATGGCATAAATGACGGTGGCGATTACCGCGGAAGCGTTGCCCATGCCGAAGAGGAGGAGGGCCGGAATCAAGTAAACGAAGACAGGCATGGTCTGCATGGTGTCCAGAATGGGCCGGACGATGCGGTTGGCCCGCTCAGAACCGGAGATAAGGATTCCCACCGGCAGTCCCAGGATCAGAGCGATAAGAACGCTGGAGATGACAATGGAAAGGGTCACCAGCATCATATCCCACAAACCGATGGCTCCGATCAGGGAGAAGAGAACTGCGTAAAGAATTCCGCTGCTGAGTTTTTTTCGGGCCTTCCAGCCCAGGAAGAATACCAGCAGAACCAGAAGAATCCAGGGAATGTGGCGCAGCAGCATCAGGATGGTGTTTACCAAGCCGCCCAAAGCGCCGCTGATGGCATCCAGCACTCCTTCGGCCTGGACGGCGAAGGCCCGCACCGAGCTGTCAATGGCATTGGTATCAATGCTGAGGATTTCAGGAAATTCAAAGAGCCATTCCATTTTTATACCTCTTTCCTTAGGTTGTGGGGCCTCGCCGGAGGGGAGGAACTCACAGGGCTGCTCTCAGGGTTTCGGCCTGCTCCGGAGTGAGCCATTCGTCCACCAGTTCGGGGTGGGATTCGCTCAGAAGCCACTTAGCCACTTCGGCGTGGTCGTTGATGCCGTTGTCCTGCATGTAGGCCAATGCTTCGCTGATAATAGCGGAAGGCATGCTGAATTTGGAGAGAAATTCGCAATACTCGGGGTTGGAGGCAGCAAAGCTATTGCTTACCGCAACGGTCACTGTAACGGCAGGGCAGGCGCCGATACCATCCTTAAAGGTTTCGGCATCATAAGGGTCATCTTCCAACAGGACGAAGTCGTATTTACCCAGGAGCCAGGTGGGCTCCCAGTAATAAGCCACAATAGGGGTCTGTTTATCCCAGGCGGAGGTCATGGCGGCGGAAAGAGCGGCGTCGCTTCCCGGTACCACATAGTTATAGAACTCATCCAGCCCGTAGGCTTCCACCTTTTTTTCCATGATAGTGGTGATTTCCCAACCGGGGATACCACCGTAGATGATGCCCTTGGAGGAGTCCTCAGGATCGGGGAAAAGGCTGGCGTAGTTGGCCAGATCCTTGACGGTCTTCAGATCGGGGTTGGCATCCGCCACATACTTGGGAATGTAGAAACCTTGGTAATTGTCATTGAAGTTGATCCCTAACTCGACGAACTTGCCTGCGGCTAGGTCGTCGTGATAGTTGGTCATATTGTCGGTCCATTCTTCCAGGTTGATGTCCACATCCCCGGAAAGAAGAGCCTCGTGCATAATGGGGGTGGATCCGGGGACTTCCTCCCAGGTGTAGCCAAAGACCTCTTCAGCAATCAGCCCGGCCAGGGCGTTGTTGAGGGCGGCGGAGTCCCAACCAACATAAGCGAAGGTCAGATGTTTTTTTTCTGTGGATGCTGCATCGCCGGATGAAGCGGAGGAGGACCCTCCGCCGCAGCCAG
>JAHZBJ010000012.1:0-2941 GCA_019423445.1 Oscillospiraceae bacterium | reverse complement strand
GAGAGAGCAAGTATCAGGGTGAGAGCCAAAAGTACAGATAACAACTTTTTCATGCGCTGAAAGCTCCTTTCCAAAAAGACGGTGACGAAACATTATAAGAGCAATGAAAGGTGACGTTCCATTTGACAACTTTAATTTTACATACAAGTTGTCACTGTGTCAAGAAAAGATTTCTGAAGATTTTGTCACATTTTTATTTTTTGTTTGGATCCCCTTCGGGCTGGCAGTTTAGCAGCTCTGATACCTGCCCCAGCTGGGACAGTTCGCAAGCCACCACCAACACATCTCCAACTTCAAGGAGGGTTTGCGGACCGGGGGAGAGAAGAATCTCCTCTCCTTTGCGTACCGCCACGATGGTGGCACCGGTTTTTTGCCGGAAACGAAGTTCACCGATACTTTGACCAGCAGAGGGGGTGCTGCTGTTTACTTCAAATTCGTAGGTGCGCAACCGGTCGCTGTACCGGAAGCGCTCCCCCAGGTCGATAATTCGGCGGGTAGTTTCTATGATTTCATTGTTCAGGGCGTCACGCTGGGCGGTAAGCTCTTTCAACCGAACTTTCAGGGCTCGCAAGTCCCGCCCTGCCTGGTACTGCTCTACATACTCCACCGCCCGTTTCTGGGAGAGAACGGTGGAGCCTACATTAGCCTGGGTGGAGATGATTCCCATATCCTCCAGGTGACGCATGGCACGGCGGATAGTCTCAGGGGAAACCCCGTATTGAGCTCCCATCAGGGAACGGCCGGTAAAACGTTCGCCGATGCGGAGTTCGCCTGCGGCGATTTTAGCGGCGATATCAAAAGCAACCTGAGAATAGATAGGCGGGTTGAGTGAACTTTTCATTGGACAAAAGCCTCTCTTTATTTAGTGGATAGGATTTAAAAGTAACAACTTCATAATAGCACACAGGTTGTCACTGGTCAAGAAATTTTTGACCGCAGAACAGGGGGCGGCGCTCAAAGCGCCGCCCCCTGTAAATTTTCGAACCCCAAAACCTCCGCTGTATGTCTTGTGGTTGCGGCTCAGTCAGGAAACTGGTGGGTGCGAAAGAACTCCTGCAAATGGTTGGCATATGCCATATATGTGTCGAAATAAGCGGCTTCCTCAGAGTAGTAAAGATAAGTATGGTAGAGATAGGGGGTCCCGTCCTTTTGACAGATGGGAGTCCAGTAAAGCTGTTCGCCAGAGGCGTGATACCGGGATGCGGAGATGACTCCCCATCCAAGGCCGGCCTTTACCAGGCTGACAACGCATCGGGAAGAACCCTCCAAAGTAATGGGAGAAAGGGTGGGGGGAGAATCGAAGTGGCTTCCCAACCATTCGTCAATGATCTGGACTACATCTGTGCCGGGGATGTTGCGCAGCAGGGGTTTGGTGTGGATCATCTCTTCGGTGATGGGCTCCGAGGAAACGATCACCAAAGGCTCATCAAAGATCAGGATAGCGTTTCCGTCCTCTGGTTTGGCTCCCCGGATGGTACACATCATGAGACTTCCGGAGCGGATCATTCGGAGCAGATCAGGTGTGGCGGCAATCTGGAGGGATATGGTGATATTGGGATACTGGGTGGTGAACTCCTTCATCTGGGTCGCCAGGGAATAGATGACCATGGTTTCAGTGGTACCGATACGGATGTTGCCGGAAAGGTCAGAACCGGAGCGGTTGACAGTGTGGTGAATCTGGTCGTCATATTGGATCATCAGATTGGCAAAGGAATAGAGGCGCAGACCGGCACTGGTCATTTCCACACCCCGGTTGGTCCTCACGAAAAGGCTTTGTCCAAACTCGTTTTCCATTCTGGTCAGACGGTAGGAAATGGCGGGCTGGGAAATAAAAAGCTGTTCTGCAGCTTTGACCATGCTTTTTTCTTGATAAAGGATTTTGAGAAGTCTCCAGTCGATTTGATCTAACCCCGTACATCTCCTTCCTACTATAAAAGCCATTTATATCGAGTAAAGTAATTATATGCTTCCCAAGGTTGTGGGTCAAGAGTGCAATGGTGATGATAGATAAAAAAATCAAGAAAACAATAAAAAATAAGGACTATTTTAATTTACTTTTAGAGACAAATGCTACTGCTATTCAAATCGTTTATAACAAATGAAATGGAGGCGCATCAAGTGAAAGAGAGAAAAGAAGTATGTGTCCTGGCAGCCGCAGGAATGTTGGGCTCTTCCTTTGACAAAGAAGGTTTTTACCATGCTTTGGAGCAAAATCCTGATGTCATCGGCTGCGATTCCGGAACATCTGACTCCGGGCCATACTATCCCGGCGCGGGAAAGCCGAGAATGAACCGCAAAGCGGCGAAACGGGACCTGGAACTGATGATCGAGGAAGGGGTAAAGCGGGGGATCCCTGTATTGATTGGTTCAGCTGGAACAGCGGGAGCAGACCCCAATGTGGACTGGGCGGTAGAGATTGTCCGGGAAATCGCAGCGGAAAAACAGCTCCATTTCAAGCTGGCTGAGGTAAAGACGGAACTTACCAAGGAGCAGCTTCGGGAATACATAAAAGCAGGCAGATTCCATCCATTGGAGGGTGCGCCGGATTTCACAGAGAAGGATCTGGACACCCTGGCCCGGTGCATTTCGGTCACCGGAGCCGAACCTTTTATAAAAGCCATTTCCGAAGGGGCCCAGGTAGTGATTTGCGGCAGATGCACCGACACCTCCATCTATGCTGCGGTTCCCATGATGTATGGATTGGATAATGCCTTTGCCTGGCACGCTGGCAAGGTGCTGGAGTGTGGAACCCTTGCCACGGCTTTTGAAAAGCGTCATGGCAGTATGCTGGCCTGGATCCGTGAGGATTGTGCCTATATGGAGCCTGGTGATCCAGAGATGTCGGTTTCGCCCATCTCGGCGGCTACACACCCCCTCTACGAAAATTCCGATCCCTTCTTCCTTCTGGAAACCGGTAACCGGCTCAACCTGGCGCATACCG
>JAHZBJ010000121.1 GCA_019423445.1 Oscillospiraceae bacterium | reverse complement strand
AAGGGGGCAGACTGTAAATCTGTTGCTTCGGCTTCAATGGTTCGAATCCATTCTCCTCCACCAGACTGAAAAAACCGCCGTATCCCGGCGGTTTTTTTGCGTCCGCAAGAAAACGAACCCAGAGGCCCTGGTTTCTGCCTCGCTCTTTTCGGGTCCGTGAGAGACATTATGCGAAGCGCCAGTCTGTACCTCGCTCCCTGAACAAATCGCCCGGACTGAAACGAGCCCGGATGATTCCAAAACCGCCGTATCCCGGCGGTTTTTTTGCGTCCGTAAGAAAACGGGCCCAGAGGCGCTAGGTTCTGCCTGGCTCTTTTCGGGTCCGTGAGAGACGTTATGCAAAGCGCCAGTCTGTACCTCGCTCCCTGAACAAACAACCTGGGCTGAGAAGGGCGCAGGATGCACCCGCAGAAGCGCCCTGCGAATCTTAAGTGATCTGCTCAGAAAGCGGGGCAGAACGCTTCGATTCGCATAACCCTTCTTACGGACCCGAAAGAGCGGGGAACAGGCTGGCGATTCACAGAATCTTCTCTCACGGACCCGAAAAAGCGGGGCAGATACCGGCGATTCAGGTAATCTTCCCTCACGGACTTAAAGGTTGGCGGTGATGTATTCTTTGACCAGATGGAGCATGGAGAGGGGGACGCTGGCTTCCAGCACCAGCCCCTGAGGGGTGTAGTCCCGGGAGAAGATCCGCCCCTCCCGGGCAATGCGCCCTTCCAGCTCCCCGGCCTGATAGGGGAGGAGAAGCCGTACCTTCAGGTGGGAGGGGGGCAGGGTGCGGGCCACCGTTTCCAGAAGGCGGGGGAGTCCCTCCCCGGTCTTGGCGGAGATAGGGACGCACTGTCCCTCCAACCTCTCCGGCAGGGCGGGGAGGAGGTCGCATTTATTGAGGACGGTGATCACCGGGGTATCCTCCGCCCCCAGCTGGGTGAGGAGTTCCCGGGTGGTCTGGAGCTGGGCGGCCATCTCGCCGCTGGAAGCGTCGCAGACGTTGAGGATCAGGTCGGCCTGGGCCGCCTCCTCCAGGGTGGAGTGGAAAGCCTCCACCAGGTGGTGGGGAAGCCGCCGCACCAGCCCCACCGTGTCAATGAGCATCACCCGGCGGCCGTCTGGGAGATCCAGCCCCCGGGCGGTGGGGTCCAGGGTGGCGAAGAGCTTATCCTCCGCCAGGACTCCCGCCTGGGTCAGGGTATTCAGAAGGGTGGACTTTCCCACATTGGTGTAGCCCACAATGGCCACGGTGGTGACACTGTCCTTTTTCCGGCGCTCCCTCAGGCGCTGCCGCCGGAGGGCCAGCTCCTTGAGCTGTCCGGAAAGAGCGGTGATCCGCCGCTGGATGTGCCGCCGGTCCAGCTCCTTTTTGGTCTCGCCGCCGCCCCGGCGGGCGCCGCCTCCGCCGCCTCCGCCGCCCCCCTGGCGGGACAGCTGCACCCCCATCCCCGCCAGGCGGGGAAGCTGGTACCGCAGCCGGGCAAGCTCCACCTGGAGCTTGCCCTCGGCGCTTACCGCCCGCTGGCCGAAGATGTCCAGGATCAGCATGGTCCTGTCGATGACCGGCAGGCCGCAGAGGTCCTCCAGATTCCGGATCTGGAGAGGGGAGAGCTCGTGGTCAAAGATCACCGCGTCAGCCTCAGCGTTCTGGGCAAAGCTGGCCAGCTCCTCCACCCGGCCGGCTCCCAGACAGGTGGCAGCGTCCAGCTCCCCCTTCTTCTGGGTGATGACCCCCGCTGTCTCATATCCCGCCGAGGCGGCCAGCTCCCGGAGCTCCTCCATGGAGGAATCCATATCGTATTCCCCGGTATCCACCCCTGCCAGCACCGCCAAAAGGGGTTCCTGGCTGTGATTTTCCTGCATTGTGTTCCTTCCTCCCTGCCGGCGGGGGCGCCGGTCTTTTTCCTTTTTTCTCTCCGGGCCTATTTCCTGGCGGCCCCGGAGAAGAGGATGCTCCCCTGGTGGTACTTGAGACCCTCCACTCCCTGGGCCACGGCGTAATATCCCTGCTGGCTGAAAAGAGCCATAGCCGCCGCCTGTTCCTCCAGGCGCTGTTCGCACCGCAGACAGAGGTCCGCCGCCTGAGAGGCGTCGGGGGCGGTGCGGGCCTGGGCCAGAAGGAGATCAAACTCAGGGTCCTGGTAAAGACAGATATTGGCGCTGCTGCCGGTGGCGAAAGCCGCCAAAGCGTCCATGGGGCTGCCGCTGCCGGCGGCCAGGGGAGCGATAGCCATCTGAAAATCCCCGGCGGCCAGGCGCTTCTCAAACTCCGCGTCCTCCAGGATCTCCAGGTTGATGTACTGGAGCAGCTCATCCTGCCAGACCCGCTGGAAATACCCCCCCAGGGACCCCAGCTGGGCGGACTGGGGGAGAAGCAGAGTCAGCTTGGGAAGGCTGGTGAGCTCCAGCTCCTCCAGTCCTGCCGTCAGGGCCTCCCGGGCCTCCTGGGGGCTGCTGGAACTCCCCTGAGGAGCGGGGGCCAGCTCCCGGTACTCCTGACCCAGAAGGGTGGCGGAACCGGGCACCAGGGAGCTGGTCAGGGAAAACCGCTCCGGAATGCGCTCCCCAAATTCCTCCCGGTCCAGGGGAAGGGTCAGGGCCTGACGGATGCGGGCATCTGCCAGCACCGATCCTTCTTCCTGGCGGAACACCAGGGCCCATACGGTATCCTCGGCGGGGTAGAAGGAGAAGTTCTGCCCCTCCAGCTCCTGGGCGGTGAGGTTCCCCGCCAGACAGAAATCGGACTTCCCGTCCAGGAAAAGCTGCCAGGCGGTGGTGCCTTCCCGGGCGGCCCGGCCGGTGTAAAGGACCACCGAAGGGCAGAGGACCTGCTGTTCCCCGGTGTAAGCGGAATTGGGCCGGAGGACCAGAGCCTCCTCATCCCAGGCGGAAAGGTAAAAGGGACCGTTGGAAAGGAGGTAGGAGGTACCCTGGCCGTAGCGTGCCCGGGTGGACTCAAAAAATTCCTGGTTGCAGGGGAGGGCCCCGGAACCCGCCAACAGCTCCGGAAGCACCGGGCTGGGCTCCGAAAGGGTGATGACCAGGGTGTAGTCGCCGGAGGCCCGGACCCCCAGCTGCTCTTTGGACAGCTCCCCGGCCAGCACCTGGCGCGCCCCCCGGATGGCGGAAAAGTCCTCCGCCCAGGGGCTGGGGGTCTGGGGGTCGAAGATCCGGTGGAAGGCAAAGACAAAGTCATGGGCCGTCACCGGGGTTGCCGCCTTCCCCTCTTTGAAGTTGGCGTCGTCCCAGACAGCGTCCTCCCGGAGGTGGAAGGTGTAGGTGAGACCATCGGCGGAGACCTCCCAGCTCTCGGCGGCGCCGGCCTGGAGATTTCCTTCCCCGTCCCGGACCAGCAGCCCCTCCATGGTGTTGAGGAGGATCACCTGGCTCTCCCAGGAGGTGGAGAACTGGGGGTCCAGGGTTTCCACCGCCCCTTCCAGGTCCATCCGGATGCTTTGGCCGCTTTCGGGGCCGCAGCCCGGGAAAAAGGCCATCAGGGCACAGAGGCACAGGGCCAGCAGTTGTTTCTTCATGGTGGGGTCCTCCTTGCCTGGGCTCTTCAGCGGGTGATAAAACCGGTGGTGCTGACCTGGGCCACCAGGGCGCCGGTCTCGTCGGTGACGGTGACGGTGTAAAGGCAGGTGTTCCGTCCGGACTTCACCTGCCGGGCTTCAGCCAGAAGCTGCTCCCCCCGGGCCTTGCCCAGATAGCTGATCTGGCTCACCAGGGAGACGGTGTCCAGCTTTTCGTGGTTGGCGGCCACGGCAAAGGCGAAGTCCGCCAGGGTGAAGGTGACGCCCCCCATCACCCCTCCGGCGGCGTTCCGGTGCCAGTCGGCCAGGGTCAGGGCGCACCGGGCGTATCCCGGCGCCGCCTCCAGAATCTCCGCCCCCATGTGGGAGGCGAACCGATCCTCCTCAAAGCGCTTTTTGATCTGTGCAAGCTCCATGCTGTCTCCTTCCGGAGGGGGCGGGCGGCGGAAAAACCGCCGTCCGCCCCCGGATACTGTATCTTCTTTTAAAATGGCGGAAGCCGGAAAGTTTTCAACATTCCGCCTGGGAGCTGTGGAAAATCAGGGTCATTCCTCCCCGTTCTCCTCCACAGCGGGATCCTCATTCAGGGAGTCCTCCCCGTCTTCCTCCATTCCGGTGGTTTCCTCCTGGGAGCCGTCGTCCCCGGGGACCCGGGCCACCGATACCACCCGGCTGCCCTCGGCCACCCGCATCACCCGGACGCCGCCGCCGTAGCGGGACTGGACGTTGATCTGCCCTGCCGGGATGCGGATAATGACCCCGTCATCGGAGATGAGGATCACGTCGTCCTGGTCCTCCACCGTCATGACGGCGGCCACCAGAGTATCCTTCTCCCGGGTGTCGTAGTTGCGGATGCCCTTGCCGCCCCGGAACTGGAGGCGGTACTGGTCCAAAGCGGTGCGGCGGCCCTGTCCCGCCTGGGTGACGGTGAGAAGGGTCCCTCCCGAAGAGGCCTTGGCCATCCCCACCACATAGTCGCCTTCCTCCAGGCGGAGGGCCCGGACTCCCATGGCGCTGCGGCCCAGGGGGCGCAGGTCGGTTTCGGCAAAGCGGATGGCCATGCCCTGGGCGGTGGCGATAATCAGCTCGTCGGCGCCGCCGGTGCTCTGGACCCAGGCCAGCTCATCCCCTTCCTCCAGGCTGATGGCGATGATCCCCGCCTTGCGGATATTCCGGTAGGCGGAAAGCTGGGTGCGCTTGATGGTGCCGCCCCGGGTCACCATCACCAGGTAGCTCTCCTCGTCGAACTCGTCCACCCGGATCATGGCGGTGACCTTTTCTTCCTTCTCAATGGGGAGGAGGTTCACCACGTTGGTGCCCCGGCCGGCCCGGCTGCTTTCCGGGATCTCGTAGGCCTTGAGGCGGTACATCCGGCCCCGGTTGGTGAAGAAGAGGACATAGTCGTGGGTGGAGCAGGTGAACAGCTCCTCCACAAAGTCCTCCTCCCGGCGGGTCATGCCGGAGACCCCCCGGCCGCCCCGGCGCTGGGTGCGGTAGACATCCAGGGTCTGGCGCTTGAGATAGCCGTAGTGGGTGAGGGTGATGACGCAGTCCTCCACCGGGATCAGGTCCTCGATGTCCATCTCTCCGGACACCGCCTGAATCTCGGTGCGGCGCTCGTCGCCGTACTTGTCCCGGATAACCCCCATCTCATTTTTGATAATGTCGTAAACCTTGCTGTCGTCCGAAAGGATCTCGGTAAGTTCCTGGACCTTTTTCAGGATGGAGCCCAGCTCCTCCTCGATTTTGATCCGCTCCATACCGGAGAGCTGACCCAGCTGCATGGCCACAATGGCGCTGGCCTGAGGGTCGGTGATGCCGAAGCGGTTAATGAGGTTCACCTTGGAATCCGCCCGGTCCCGGGAATGGCGGATGATGGAGATCACCTCGTCGGTGTTGTCGCACACCATTTTGAGGCCTTCCAGAATGTGCTCCCGGTCCTTGGCCTTCTTCAGGTCAAACCGGGTCCGCCGGGTAATGACGTCAAACTGGAACCGGAGGTATTCCTCCAGCATCTCCTTGAGGGTCAGCACCCTGGGGACGCCGTTCACCAGGGCCAGCATAATGACCCCTACGGTATCCTGGAGCTGGGTGTAACTGTAAAGCTGGTTCAGCACCACCTGGGCGTTGGCGTCCTTCTTCAGCTCAATGACGATGCGCATGCCGTCCCGGTCGGATTCGTCCCGGAGGTCGGAGATCTGGTCCACCCGTTTCTCCTTCACCAGGTCGGCGATGGACTCGATGAGCCGGGCTTTGTTCACCATGTAGGGGATCTCGTGGACGATGATCCGCTCCCGGCCGTTTTTCCATTCCTCGATTTCGCACCGGGCCCGGAGGGTGATCTTGCCCCGTCCGGTGCCATAGGCGGCACGGATACCGCTCC
>JAHZBJ010000120.1:4579-5977 GCA_019423445.1 Oscillospiraceae bacterium | reverse complement strand
CCAGGAAGAGATCCTGGCACTGGAGGCCAGCCTGTTTGAAGAGCTTCGGCGGACCGTGGCAGGGGAGCTGACCAGGATCCAGGCCACTGCCGCCGCAGTTGCCAAGCTGGATGTGCTGTGCAGCTTCGCCACTGTGGCCATGACCCAAAACTATGTCCGGCCCATTGTGGATCTCTCTGATGAGATCGTCATCACCGATGGGCGCCACCCGGTGGTGGAGGAGATCCTTTCCGGGGTGCCCTTCGTACCCAATGATGTCCACCTTAACAACGGCGAAAACCAGATTGCGATTATCACCGGCCCCAATATGGCGGGAAAATCCACCTATATGCGCCAGGTGGCTCTTATTGTCCTGATGGCCCAGATAGGGTCCTTTGTTCCCGCCAGCTTTGCCAGGATCGGAGTGGTGGATGCCATCTTTACCCGGGTGGGGGCCTCCGATGACCTTTCCTCCGGCCAGTCCACCTTTATGGTGGAGATGAGCGAAGTGGCTTCTATCCTCAGGGACGCTACTTCCAAGAGCCTCTTGATCCTGGATGAAATTGGACGGGGTACCTCCACCTTTGACGGCATGAGCATTGCCCGAGCGGTGCTGGAGTATATCGCCGACAAAAAGCATCTGGGAGCAAAGACCCTGTTTGCCACGCACTATCACGAGCTTACCGACCTGGAGGATTCCATCCCCTGTGTCAAGAATTACAATGTTGCGGTGAAGAAGCGAGGGGAAGAGATTACCTTCCTCCGCCGGATCTTGCCGGGAGGCGCCGACGACAGCTACGGCATCGAAGTGAGCAAGCTGGCGGGTATCCCCCGGTGGGTCATTGACCGCGCCTATCAAGTTCTGGAGGGATTGGAAAAGGACGGCCAGGTCCAGGAAGCCAAAATCTCTACCCGGGTAAAGAACCGGAAAGAGGAGAGCGGCCAGATGTTTTTTGTAGATGAGGGGATGGAGGCGGCCAGGCGCCGCATTCGGGATACCGATGTGGATGCCATTACGCCGCTGGAAGCCCTGAATCGGCTGTATGAACTGAAGAGACTGATGAAATAACGGAAATGACTTGGGAAAGGAGGGTGCCGTATGCCCAGGATCCATCTGCTGGACCAAAAAACCGCTGAACTCATTGCAGCGGGGGAGGTTATCGAAAGGCCTTCGTCGGTGGTCAAGGAACTGGTGGAGAACGCCATCGATTCCGGTGCTTCCGCCGTCACTGTGGAGATACAAAATGGCGGGATCCGGCTGATCCGGGTCACCGATAACGGTTGCGGCATCTTCCGGGAGGATGTGCCCAGGGCTTTTCTGCGCCATGCCACCAGCAAGGTTTCCTCCCCGGAGGACCTGTTTGCCATCGGCACTCTGGGCTTCAGAGGGGAGGCCCTGGCTTCCATCTGTGCTGTGGC
>JAHZBJ010000120.1:827-4569 GCA_019423445.1 Oscillospiraceae bacterium | reverse complement strand
GACCCAGGAGGAGACTTTGGGCCCCCGGTATGAGATCGCCGGTGGAAAGGAGATCTCTCTGGATGACGCAGGCTGCCCCTTGGGAACTACCATTTTGGTGCGGGATCTCTTTTATAACGTTCCGGCCCGGATGAAGTTTATGAAAAAGGATACCACCGAGGGGAATGCTGTGGCCGCCCTGATGGATCGGCTGGCTCTTTCTCACCCGGAGATTTCCATGAAGCTCATCAGGGACGGCCAAATGAAGCTCCACACTCCTGGCGACGGCAAGCTTCTCTCCGCGGTGTACGGCGTTTATGGGGCGGACTTTGGAAACGGTCTGGTGCCGGTGGAGCATTCCTTTGGGAATCTCTCAGTCTCTGGATATATCACCCGCCCTGAAAAATCCAAGGCAACCCGGGCCATGGAGCATTTCTTTATCAACCACCGGTATGTCAAAAGCGTTACCATGATGGCAGCTTTGGAGGAAGCCTACAAAAACAGCCTGATGACCGGAAAGTTTCCCGGCTGCGTGTTGGATCTCCAGCTTCCTTGGGAGATGGTGGATGTCAATGTCCACCCTGCTAAGCTGGAGGTAAAGCTTTCCGATGAACGGATGGTGTTCGAGGCGGTGTACAATGCCTGCAAAGGAGCTCTGTCCTCTCTGGGAAATGTAACTCAGGCCCGGGATGCCAGCCGCAGCTACCAAAATCGCCTCCATTATTTTGAGATTAAGAATCAACCTCTGGAAGGGGAACAGCAGCGGATGACCGCCCGGGAGTACCGGGAAACGGTGGCCAAGGAAACCTGCGGTACCTCTGCTCAGGAAAAGACGCCGGCTGTCAGAGTTCCCCGGGCGGTTGCTTCAGCGGAGGAGCAGAAGTACCGCTTTACCCCGGAGAGGGGGCGGGAAAAGGCCCAGGTGGAAGCCTCCGGGACCCTTCGGGACAACGGGAGTCCTGCCTTGTACCGCAGCACAATCCCTGCCAAGGAATATCTGAAACCAAAGGAAAAGATACAGCCGCCTGAGGAGCAGGAAGTTCCGGTTCCTGTTTCAGTTCCGGTGCAGGCGGCCCCTGTGCCGGCCGGAACGGAAGAGCCCCGTAGGGAAACTTCGGCAGCTCAGTCTTTTGGAAAGAAGGAAGCAACCAGGGAGCAGAGGCAAATGGATCAGACTCCGGAACCTCTGGGAGAACTGCGCCTTATTGGTGAAGCTTTCCATACCTACATTTTGGCAGAGAATGACCGGGAGCTGTTTCTCATCGATAAACATGCCGCCCATGAACGCCTCCTATTTGAAAAACTCAAAGCAGAACAGGCGGCGGGGGAGCCTTCCCGCCAGGTGCTTCTTTCTTCTCTGCGTGTATCTCTTCCCAAGGACCGCTATGATGCTCTGATCCAGAATTTGGATAAGGTCTCCGGCTGCGGTTTCGAAGTGGAGGATTTTGGAGACGGATCGGTACTGGTGCGGGAGATTCCATCTATTTTGGAGTTGGACCAGGTGGAGGATGCGGTGCTGGAGATGGCGGAACTGCTCCTCCGGAGCCACACCCGGCTGAATCTGGATTTTTATGATGAACTGTATCACTCCATGGCCTGCAAAGCGGCTGTAAAGGGAGGAAGCTTTTCAGGTGTGGAAGAACAGCAAGAGCTGTTGGACTGTCTGGCGGCTGATCCAACTATCCGGAACTGCCCCCATGGCCGGCCGGTCATGATTGCCATGACCAAAAGAGAATTGGAGCGGATGTTCGGCCGCCTCGTCTGAGAGGAGCCGCAGGATTGAAACGAAGCAGGAAGGGAGGCGGAGAAGATGGAAAAAAAGCAGCCGTTGCTGGCGGTAGTGGGGCCTACAGCCTCCGGTAAAACCAGCCTTTCTATCCGCCTGGCCCATATCCTTGGAGGGGAGATCGTTTCCGCCGATTCCATGCAGATGTACCGGGGAATGAACATCGGCACCGCGAAACCCACCCGGGAGGAGATGGAGGGAATACCCCACCATCTGATGGATATCCTGGATCCCAACCAGACCTTTTCCGTGGCGGATTACGCCGCTTTGGCCCGTCCCCTGATCCTGGAGATCGGTGAAAGGGGCAAACTCCCTATTTTAACAGGGGGTACGGGACTTTATGTCAGCGCCATCACCGATTATATCCAGTTTTCACCTATGCCTTCGGACCCGGCGCTCCGGGAGGACCTCCACCGGAAGGCGGCCCAGAAAGGCAACGGGGCTGTTTTTGCCCTGCTCCGGGAATGTGACCCGGAAACAGCGGCATCCCTTCACGAAAACAATCTGGGCAGGGTTATTCGCGCCATCGAGGTATATCGCTTGACAGGGATCCCCATGTCGGAGCACATCCGGCGCTCCAGGGCGGTGCCGCCCCCATATAACACCTGTATCCTGGGGCTTACCTACCGTGACCGGCAGAAACTTTATGACCGCATCAATCTCCGGGTAGATAAAATGTTGGAGGCGGGGCTTCTGGAGGAGGCCCGAAAGGTGCTGGGAGGGGAGCTTTCCCATACCGCTTCCCAGGCCATCGGGTATAAGGAGTTAAGGGGATTTTTGGAGGGCTGGGAGACCCTGCCGGAGGCGGTGGAAAGGCTGAAGAAGGAAAGCCGCAATTATGCCAAGCGGCAGCTTACCTGGTTCCGCCGGGATGCCTCCATCCACTGGTTGGAAGCAGATACCTTTTCCGATGAAGATGCGCTGCTGAAGGCGGCTTTAGAGATTGTCCGGGATGAGCTGTGTCTGTCTGCCCCCCAAGGGCAAGGAGAGAATTCATGAATACCTTCATCACAAAGCTGGCTACGGTTTTCCTGGTCCTTTTTGTGCTGCTGTTTGCCTGTTACCAGGCTTACCGCAGCCTTCGGGAGGGATACAAAACCGAGACCGCCTATGAATTCCAGATTGCCCGTTACTGCAACACAGAGGGCTTGCTGGTGCGCACAGAAAAGCCTATCCAGGCGAATCCTCAGGGGCAGGTCCGTTATCTTTTGGAGGAAGGGGAAAAACTGCGTTCCGATACCCCTGTCGCCCAGGTGTTTGCCTCCCAGGAAGAAGCCGAGGAGGCTGCCCGCCAGGAGGTGATCCAGGAAGAAAGGGATCTGCTGGCGGCGTTGGAAAAATCCACCGACACCACCAAGACCGCTGACGTGGAGTCTCTCAACAAGGAGATCGCTCTTTCCCTCCGGAAGCTGACAAAAAGCGCCGGGGAAAAGGATATGGAAGAAGTGGCGGACCTCCACATGACCCTGGTGGAAAAGATCAGCAAACAGCAGCTGGTCACCGGAAAGAACACAGGGTTTGAGGAGAGAATCCAGGAGCTGGATTCTCAGTTGACGGGAAATACAGGTGGAACCAACGTCTATTCCTCTCAAGTGGGATATTTTTCCCGATATGTGGACGGATACGAAGAAGAATATACCCCTGATATGCTGGACGACTTGGATGTTGCCGGGCTCAGAGCGTTGCTGGAAGTGGATTATACCACTGATCCGGAGGCCTTTGGAAAAAGCGTTACGGATTTTACGTGGTATTTCGTTACTGTTATTCCGGCGGCCAACGCAGAGTTCTTTTCTGTAGGCAGCTGGCTGGATATGACCTTTATCGGCAGCAGTGAGCAGTCGGTGGAGGGAAAAGTGGTACAGATGCGTCAGGATGAAAACGGGGATGCGCTGGTGGTGCTTAAGAGCACCCAGATCACTGCTGATGCCGTTTCCCGGCGTACCGCCAGTGTCCGGCTTTCCTTCCGGGATTACAGTG
>JAHZBJ010000120.1:0-797 GCA_019423445.1 Oscillospiraceae bacterium | reverse complement strand
ATGCCCTGCGCATTGTGGATGGGGAAAAGGGAGTGTATGTGGAATCCGGCTATAGTGTCCAGTTTAAAAAAGTGGACATTATTTATACCGGTACGGATTATTACCTGTGCCGGACCCAGTACGACAGCACCGATCAGCTGAACCTTTTTGATGAAGTGATTGTGGAAGGGACGGATTTGTATGATGGCAAACCCCTTAACTCCTGAGGAGATCCGGGAGAATATCGCTTTGATCCGGGAGCGGCTGGCCAACGCGGCCCGGGCAGCCGGGCGCGGCCCGGAGGAGATCACTCTGATGGCTGTGACCAAAACGGTGCCGCCGGAGCTTGTCAATGTAGCGGCTGAGGAGGGAATCCGGCTTTTTGGTGAAAACCGTGCCCAGGAATTGCTGGAAAAAGCGGATGCTTATACATTTGGGCCGGAGCAGATCCATTTTATTGGAACACTCCAGACCAACAAGGTGCGGCAGATCATTGACAAGGTTTCCTGTATTCAATCGGTGAACAGTGTCCATCTGGCTCGGGAGATCCAGAAACGGGCCGCGGCACAGAATAAGATCATGGATGTTCTTGTTGAGGTGAATATCGGTGAGGAAGCCTCCAAAACAGGTGCAGGACAGGAGCAAGTAATGGAAATTCTGGAGGAAATTTCCTCCTCTTCCAATATCCGGGGAAAAGGACTCATGTGTATCCCTCCTGCAGGCCAGGATTCTTTAAAAACAGAGCGGTATTTTGACCAAATGTACAAAATGTTTATTGACATAAAGCACAAAAAAATAGATAATATTAGCATGGAAAT
>JAHZBJ010000119.1 GCA_019423445.1 Oscillospiraceae bacterium | reverse complement strand
CCAGCGGTTCATCCAAAAGCTCCGGGAGACTGGGGTGCCGGTGGAGACCGGAGAATTTGGGGCGGATATGCAGGTATCCCTTCTCAACGACGGACCTGTAACCATTTTAATGGATACCGCGGAAATGATGAAGAAGTGAGGATTTTCCATGACTGTTACCGAAATACATACAAAACAGACCTTTTCCTCCAACTGCTATGTGGTCCAAAGCAAGGAGAATAACGCTTTTATTGTAGACCCGGGGGCAGAACCGGAAAATATTACAGAGTATCTGGATGGACATGGGATTACCCCGAAAATGATCCTTCTGACCCATGGCCATTTTGACCACATTGGTGCTGTCAAAGCCCTGCGGAAAGCCTATCCCGGTATTCAGGTATATATTTCCCCTGAGGATGTGGATCTTCTTCAGGGGGATGACAAAACCGGCGCCCTGGGACGCCGGTTTATCAAGGATTCCTCCCCCTATGTTTTTGAACCGGACGGCTTCCTCAGGGAAGGGGAGGACCTGCAGCTGGATGAACTTACCATCCGGGTGTTGGAGACACCAGGCCATACCAAGGGCTCGGTGTGCCTCATCTGCGGCCACACTATTTTTACAGGGGATACACTGTTTCATCACGACTGCGGCCGTACTGATCTTTATGGCGGTTCTTTTGAACAGATGTGCCAATCCTTGAAGAAGCTGAGCCTTCTCCGGGAGGACTACATTATCCGGCCTGGCCACGAGGAACTCAGCTCCATGGGAGAAGAACGGGAGTGGCTGGCCGCATTTTTGGAGAAGTATTTATGAAAGTAATCCTTTCGGAAGAAAATCAGCGGGATTTCCACTATGAGTTGGAATGCATCCTCCGGATGTTCCAGCCACAGGAGCGGGTGGAGTTTTCCCAGGATTCCCATCAGGAGGGGGATCGGGTACAGGTAGAAACCTGGGTGGAGGGGGATTCCCACCGCAATCGGGTGTCCCTTTTTCTGGGAAGCTTTTCAGGAACCTTGGAAGAGATTTCCCAGCTTGACAGGCGGGAGACGGAACTTTCCATCTGCAGGCTCTTGTACCGACTTCTCTCTCAGGCTACAGGCCGTGCCATTCAGTGGGGGATCCTTACCGGTATCCGCCCGGTGAAAATGGTGCGGGAAATGCGGGGAAAGGGAATGACCCCGGAGGAAATCGCCCAGGTCCTTTCGGAAAAATACCTGGTTGCTCGGGAAAAGACAGATCTCTGCCTTCTTACCGACCAGGTGCAGCAACCGGTAATTGCGAAAGCCCTGCCCCACGGCTACAGCCTTTATGTTTCCATTCCTTTCTGTCCCTCACGGTGCAGCTACTGTTCTTTTGTGTCCCATTCCATTGAAAAAACCCGGCGGTTGATTCCGGAGTATCTGGAAAAGCTGCAGGAGGAACTGGCCTATGCTGGACGCATTGCCAGGGAGATGGGTCTTACCCTCCAAACAATTTACATGGGCGGCGGGACCCCTACGGTTTTGGAGGCGGATCAGCTGGCCCGCCTTCTGGATGTAATCAATCAAAGCTTTGACCGGTCCCAGTGTGTGGAATTTACCGTGGAGGCGGGACGTCCGGACACCATTACCCGGGAAAAGCTGGCCGCTTTGGCTGGTGGCGGAGTGGACCGAATCAGTGTCAACCCCCAGACTCTCAATGACCAGGTCCTTCAGGCAGTGGGGCGCAGGCATACGTCGGAGCAGTTTTTTCAGGCGTTTGAATGTGCAAAGCTATTCCACTTTACAGCCGTTAATGTAGATTTGATCGCCGGGCTTCCCGGCGATACGGTGGATTCCTTCCGCACAACATTGGACAGGATTATCGGTCTGGAACCCGAAAACATCACCGTTCATTCCCTCACCATGAAGCGTGCTGCCGACATGATCGGAGAAAAAAATTTACATTTGAACGGTTTCTCCTCGGCGGGGGAAATGGTAAACTATTCCCAGGAGGCTTTGGCCGCCAAGGGGTATCTCCCTTATTATCTCTACCGCCAAAAGAGCACCGTGGACAGTTTGGAAAACGTGGGCTTTTCCAAAGGGAACACCCCTTGCTTTTATAATGTCTACATTATGGATGAGACCCATACCATCCTATCTGCAGGGGGCGGCGGTGTCACCAAGGTTGTGCTGCCGGGAAACCGCATCGAACGGATCTTTAACTACAAATACCCTTACGAATATATTAGCCGCTTTCAGAACATACTGGAGCGGAAAGATGCATTCAAAGCCTTTGGGCTTTCAAACCAAATCTCAGGATAACAGGAGGTATGTGGGAAATGGCGACGTTGGACAACCTGATGAACAAAGCAAAAGAGTTGGCTGATTCGGTAGGCAAGGTCACTGGGGAGCTGGTGGACGATTCCCGGCTGAAGCTCCAGGAGATGAAGCTTTCCTCCGAGCTGAAAGATGCCTATGAGCGTTTGGGCTCCGTTACCTACGATTCTATCAAAACGGGCACCCAGAACCAGGCCCTGGTGGATCTGGTGGTAAGCGAAATTGACACCATTCAGAAGAGTTTGGAAACCCTGAAGACCCGGGCTCCCGAGACCTGGGAGAAGTACTGTCCCCAGTGCGGCACCACCAACGGTAAGGAGGCGGTATTCTGCAGCAAATGCGGCGCGCCTCTTTCTCCGGCACCTGGAACGGAAGCCAGTGGGGAAGATTCCGGCGCCAGCGAGGAGCCTGGCGACACTGAAAGCTGCGAATAAAGGCTGTTTCCAGGCATACACTGTGGGGGGAAGAATCCTTCTCCCCACGTTTTTTTACGGTTTTCCAGCTGAACGGCACCCGAGATACGGGAATGTGACGGCCGTACAGACAAAGTCGGAGGGAACGGATGCGGAAGAAACACAGCCAAAGCTTTTTGGAGGGGGCCACCGTACTGACCCTTTCCACCATCGCGGTGAAGATCATCGGCGCCCTGTTCAAGATCCCTTTGGCCAATATTCTGGGCGGAGTAGGAATGTCCTATTTTGTTTCCGCCTACGATTTATTCACCCCGATCTATTCTGTCACCGTCACCGGTTTGGGGGTGGCGGCGTCCCGTCTGGTTTCCGAGACGTCCGCTTCTGCTGGCCCTCAAGGTGTTCGACAGGTGCTCCATGCCAGCCGCAGACTTTTTCTTCCCTTGGGGCTGATGGGGATGGCGGCGATTTTCCTTCTTTCGGGGCCCTTTTCCAGGACCATCAATAATCCTGGCTCTCTTTTGGCGGTACGGGTTATTGCGCCGGCAGTGGTGTTCAGTTGTATTTCTGCTATATACCGAGGCTATTTTCAGGGGATGACCAACATGGTACCCACCGCTAAAAGCCAGGTATTGGAGTCTTTGACACGGCTGGCGGCGGGAACCGCCCTTTCCTATGGAACTACCTTCCTGCTGCGCCAGGGATATCTGGAAAGCGGTATGGTGTTCGGGCGCTCTTTTTCTTCCCTGGACGAGGCCAACCTTTATATTTTTCAGTTTTCTGCCGCAGCAGCCATTTGCGGTGTTACATTGAGCACCGCGGCAGGAGCTTTTTATATTCGTTGGTGTTATTACAAGGATGGCGGCATCCCGGGAGAGGGCAGAAGGGAAAAAGCAAAGGGGTTGTCCACGGGTATTCGGCTTCTCCAAATTGCGATTCCAATATCCTTGAGTACCCTGGTGGTGAACCTCACCTCCATCATCGACCTGATGTCGGTGATGAACTGCCTCCAGAGCGCTGTGGCAGAGAGCGGGGAGAGTATTCGCCTGATGTATCAGGGGCTGATTCCGGAAGCGGTGGCAAACGATATGCTGCCGGAGTATCTTTATGGCTCCTATTCCGGTCTGGCCTTTTCCCTGTTTAACCTGGCTCCGGCCATTACTGCAGCTCTGGGAGTAAGCGCTTTGCCGGCAGTCACCCGGGCCTGGACGTCCGGAAACGGCCAACAACTGGAATACACGGTAAATTCGGTGTTGCGGATAGCTCTCTTGGTGGCGCTTCCCGCAGGTTTGGGGTTATTCGCTCTCTCCGGGCCAATTCTTCGGTTCCTCTATCCGGCCCGCCTGATGGAGGCTGCCATTATCACCCCTGTTCTGCGGGTAATGGGCATCAGCACCATTCTGGTGGCTGCAACTACCCCGGTGAACAGCGTTCTCCAGGCCACCGGACATGAACGGATGACACTGGCCACCATGGTGGTGGGAGCCGCTTTAAAACTGTTTACCAATTACAGCCTGGTTTCCCGCCCGGAACTGAATATCCAGGGTGTTCCTTACGGTTCATTGGTGTGCTATGGGTTTATTGTTGTGTTTTCCATAATTTACCTCCGGGTAAAAACAGGGGTTCCCTTGCGGTTTTTCCAGGCTGTCTGCAAACCCCTTTTCTGTGCATTTCTCTGTGCTGGAGGCGCTTATTCCGCGTATTATCTGCTTTTTTCTACCGCTGGGAGCCAAATGCGCCTGATTTTGTCAATATGCTGCGGGGCGCTTCTTTATTTCCTGATGCTTTTTCTTACGGGCACCATCCAAAAGCGTGATCTTGAAATGTTTCCAAACCATGAAAAAGTCGCAAAAACTCTTGAAATACTAAGGCTTATCAGGTAGAATATAGAAAGCGTTGAGGAGGTTTGCCATGAAAGCAGAGTTTGCCTTTAAAGATCACTATGGTATGGATGACCTGTTGGAGATTATGGCTATCCTCCGGGGCGAAGGCGGTTGTGTTTGGGATCGAGAACAAGATCACCATTCTATCCGCAATAATTTTATCGAGGAGACTTACGAAGCAGTAGAGGCCATCGACCGGGATGACCCGGTGCTCCTCCAAGAAGAACTGGGGGATGTACTGCTTCAGGTGGTTTTTCACGCACGGATGGAGGAGGAGGAAGGCCGCTTCGGCTTTTCCGATATCTGTGACGGCATCTGCAAAAAGCTGATCTACCGCCATCCCCATGTTTTTGGCGATACGGTAGTAAAGGATTCCAGCCAGGTGCTGGATAACTGGGACAAGCTTAAAAAGAAGGAAAAACATCAGTCCACCGCCGCCAGCACTCTGGAAGGAGTTTCCCGATCTCTGCCGGCGCTGATCCGGGCGGCTAAGGTCCAGAAGCGCGCCGGAAAGGTTGGATTCGAATATCCTACGGTTCAGGATGCTTTGGGTGACCTGAGCAGTGAGATCCTGGAACTGAAGGAGGCCATAGCCCAGGAGGAGCCGGAACAGATTGAAGAGGAGATGGGGGATGTTCTCTTTTCTGCCGTCAATGTTTCCAGGCTTTTGGGCAGCGACCCGGAGGAGATGCTTTACCGCTCCACGGAGAAATTTATCCGGCGGTTTTCCGCCATGGAACAGGCAGCAATAAGCAATGATATAGAATTGACCCAATGTAGCATTGATGAGCTCAACAATCTTTGGCGCAAAGTCAAGGAAGAAGAAAAAATTGGAGGTAAATCAAAATGACTAAAGTTGAACTGGTAAGCGCTGTTGCAGAAAAGACCGGCCTGTCCAAGAAGGACAGCGAGAAGGCTGTTTCCGCTGTTTTCGCTTCCATCACCGAGAGCCTGAAGAAAGGCGAGAAGCTTTCCCTGGTTGGCTTCGGTACTTTTGAGGTTAAGGAGCGCGCTGCTCGTTCCGGTATCAACCCCCGGACCAAAGAGCCCATCACCATCGCTGCTTCCAAGTCCCCTGTGTTCAAGGCCGGCAAAGCCCTGAAGGACGCCATCAAATACACAAGAATATCGATGGAAGCCGGCACGATCCTGTGCCGGCTTTTTTCATGAAAGGGAAAATGTATGCGTTTGGATAAGTATTTGAAGGTCTCCCGGATCATCAAGCGCCGCACTGTGGCCAATGAGGCTTGTGATGCGCAGCGGGTGTTGGTGAACAGAAAGGCCGCCAGAGCCTCCTATGAGGTAAAAATCGGGGACCGCATTGAGGTGAAGGTGGGGTAGAAGCCCTTGACCAGCCAGGTGACCGGCCTCAGTGAAGTCACGACCAAGGACAATGCTTCCAGCAATTTCGTGATACTGGAAGGGTAATATCTTATTTTCCTCCC
>JAHZBJ010000118.1:3996-6137 GCA_019423445.1 Oscillospiraceae bacterium | reverse complement strand
AACGTCTGCATGGGCGCCAGCATCAGCGCCGGCCACGGAGCCCAGAAGGTCTTCGACATGCAGCCTGACTGCAAGACCCGTGTGGTAAGCATCATCGGCGACTCCACCTTCTTCCACACCGGCATCAACTCCCTGCTGGAAGTGGTGTACAACCACTCCAATACCGTCACCATCATCCTGGATAACCGCATCACCGGCATGACCGGCCATCAGCAGAACCCCGGCACCGGCTACAACGCCATGGGCCAGGAGGCTCAGATCACCGATCTGGAAGCTCTGGTCCGTGCCTGCGGCATTCAGAACCTCTGGAAGGTGAACCCCAACGACCTCGAGGCGGTGAAGAAAGCCATTGACGAGGCCCTGGCCATCACCGATCAGCCCTCTGTGATCATCACCCGGTGGCCCTGCGCCCTGAAGCGCTTCTCCAAGGCGGACCTTGAGGAGTTCCCCGGGATGTTCACCCAGAAGGACGCGGTGGACCCCCAGAAGTGCATCGGCTGCCGCATCTGCCTGCGCAGCGGCTGCCCCGCCATCTCCTTTGACGGGGAAAGCAAGAAGGCGGTCATCAACCGGGAGCAGTGCCTGGGCTGCGACGTCTGCGCTCAGCTCTGCCCCAAGGAGGCCATTTCCAAGGAGGCCCGGTGAGCCGGTAAGGCTGGCCGCAAAATTTGAAATGGGGTAACGAATATGAATGACAATACCAAAAGCATCCTGCTGGTGGGCGTGGGCGGCCAAGGCACCATCCTGGCCTCCAAGCTCCTTTCCAACGGCCTGATGCAGGCCGGATACGATGTCAAAATGAGCGAGATCCATGGCATGAGCCAGCGCGGCGGTTCGGTTTCCTCCCAGATCCGCTACGGCAAGAAGGTCTGGAGCCCCGTTATCGAGACGGGTTCCGCCGACCTGCTGGTGGCCTTCGAGGAGATGGAGGCCCTCCGGTGGCTGGAGTATCTCCGGGTCGGCGGCAAAGTGGTGGTGAACAACTACCAGATCCCCTCCGTTCCCGTCACTACCGGTAAGGTTCCTTATCCCCAGGGCATCCTGGAGGAGCTGAAGAAAGTCGCCGACACCACTGTGGTGGACGCCGCCGGCGAGGCTGAGAAGCTGGGCAACCCCAAGGTGATGAACGTCATCCTCCTGGGAACCATCGTCCGGAACATGAACCTGGAGCACATCGACTGGGCCCAGATCATCCGGGAAAACGTCAAGCCCGCCTTTGTGGAGCTGAACATCAAGGCTCTCCAGGTTGGGATGAATCTCGCCTGACGGAGGGGATCCAGTGGACACAAGAATTCTTTGCATCAATCCCGGTTCCACCTCCACCAAGGTGGCGGTGTACCAAAACGAAGAACCCCTCTTCTGCCAGACCCTGCGCCACACCCCTGAGGAGCTGGCCCCCTACAGCAAGATCTCCGATCAGATGGAGATGCGCCGCCAGGTGGTTCTGAACTGCCTGAAGGAACACAACATCCCGGTGGAGAGCCTCTCCGCCGTGGTGGGCCGGGGGGGCATGCTCCCCCCGGTGCAGTCCGGCGCCTACCAGGTAAACGACGCCATGCTTCAGCGCCTTCGGGAGGCCCCGGTGGAAGATCACGCTTCCAACCTGGGTGCTGCCATCGCTGACGGCATCGCCCGGCCTCTGGGGCTCCCCGCCTACATCTACGACTCGGTGGCGGTGGACGAGATGATCCCCCTGGCCCGGCTTACCGGTATCCCGGAGACCCCCCGCACCTGCCTCTGCCACACCCTGAATTCCCGGGCGGTGGCCCACAAGTCCGCTGCTTCCCACGGGAAGAAATACAGCGACATGACCTTTATTGTGGCCCATCTGGGCGGCGGATTCACCGTCAGCCTGCACCACAAGGGCCGGATGGAGGACATTGTGGACAACGACGAAGGCCCCTTCGGCCCCGAGTCCTGCGGCCGGGTATCGGTGCGGCAGATCCTGAAGATGTCCAAAAAGTATGATGCGGACTACATCAAAAAGCGCACCCGGGGCACCGGCGGTCTGGCCGGCCACCTGGGCACCGCCAACGCCCAGGCGGTGGAGGAGATGGTGGCGGCCGGAGACGAAAAGGCCCGCCTGGTCTATGAGACCATGGCCTATCAGATCGCCAAAGCCATCGGGGAGCTGGCCACCG
>JAHZBJ010000118.1:0-3986 GCA_019423445.1 Oscillospiraceae bacterium | reverse complement strand
GTGGCCCATTCCAAGGTCCTTACCGACTGGATCATCCCCCGGGTATCCTTTATCGCCCCTGTGGAGCTGTGGCCCGGGGAAGATGAGATGGAATCCCTGGCTATGGGGATTCGCCGGGTTCTGCTGGGGGAGGAATCCGCCCGGGAGTACCACGACCCCATCTACGGCTGATCCCTCACCAACTGCTATCTTCTTTTTTCTCCTCATACAGGGCCGCGGGACGTTTTTTTGCTTTTCCGTCCCCAGCCAAAAACCCAAAGCCATCCACCCGGGCAATCGCCCGGGTGGATGGCTTTTTCCGAAACGCCTGTGCCTGGGGAATCAAGGGGTCCTGCGGTCCGCCGCCGGGCGGATCCCGCATTCTGCCCGGTATTTGGCCACGGTGCGGCGGGAAAGCTCCATCCCCTCCTCCACCAGCAGTTCCCGGAGGGCTTCGTCGCTGTAGGGGTGCTCCTTGTCCTCCCCCTCCACAAGCTGGGCAAGGCGCGCCTTGACGCTCTCCCGGCCCACCGACGCTCCTTCCTCCCCGGAGCTGCGGACCCCTGCGGTAAAAAAGTACCGCAGGGGGAAGATCCCCCGGCTGCACCAGAGATATTTTCCACTTACCGCCCGGCTGACGGTGGATTCATGAACTCCCATGGCTTCCGCCGCCTGCCGCAGGGTGACGGCCTGAAGGCCGCCCCCCAGAAAGAAGCCTTCCTGGAGCCGCACCAGTTCCCGGGCCAGGTTCTCCAAGGTTTTTTTCCGCTGTTCCAGGGCTTCCACTACCCACCTGGCCCGGCGGATCTTCTCCCGCAGGTATTCCCGGACCTCCGGGGTCCCTGCGCTTTCCAGATAGGACTGGTAGTAACCGCTGATCCGCACCTGGCCGCACCACCGGTCCCTGACGGAAACCTCCAGGCCCTTCTCTCCCCGGCGGACTGTAACATCGGGAACCACATACTCCGAAGGCCCTCCCCCGGCGCTGCCGCTAAGGGGGGAGGGACGCAGCGTGGCAATGAGGCGGGCGCACTGGCGCACCACCGGCATCTCCAGCCCCAGCCCCCGGGAAATCTCCCGGTAATTCCCTTCCGCCAGCTGGGGCAGGAAGGAGGAGCAGATCTCTGTCAGAGCAGGGCTTAAAAGGCCCTTCCGGGCCAGCTGGCGGGTGAGGTACTCCCCCAGGTCCCGGCTTCCCACCCCAAAAGGCTCCAGGGAGCGGATGGTAGCAAGGGCAGTCTGGCAGGCCCCGGGGGAACAGCGGAGCATCCTGCACAGTTCCAGATCGGTATAGGGCAGGAACCCCCTGGGGTCGATGAGTTCCACCAGCCGTTCCGCCAGCTCCCGGCGGCCGGAGCCGATCCCCAGGGAAAAAAGCTGTTCTTTCAGATCCTGCTGGTATCCCCTTTCCCAGGGGGCGGCGGGTTCCGGGCGGAACTCTTCATCCCGGTAAACCCCGTTCTCCACCGGGGGCATGGTGTCCCGGAACCACTGGGCGATGTCCACCAGCTGATCCTCATGGCTCTGGCTCAGGGCTCCTTCCGCTTCCAAAAGGGGGTTTTCCAGCTGTTCCTTCTCCACAAACTCTTTCAGCTCCCCCAGGTTCATGGCCAGAACCTCCAGGGATTGACGCTGACTTAAGCTCACCGTCTGTTTCTGAACAAGCTCCTGTCCCAAAACGGCCATGCCGTTCCCTCCTTACCTGCAAAACCGTGATCCAGGCGGAGGCTTACCCTTTCAGCGCGCCTTGGGTTTGGTCTTTTTTGGTCGTATTTTAGAGAAAATTTCTTTTTGTCCATTATACCATTCCTGTTCCTCCCCGCCAATTGGCCTGGGCGACAAAAAAGCGCCGCGTTTTTATACGCGGCGCTTTTTTCAGTGGAGCAGGGGGATGGACTCCATGGCTATGGCAAAAAGGGGCAGGGCCGCCATACAGACGAGGGTGGTGGAAGCCACCGCCGCCGAGGCGAAGTAAGCGTCGCTGCCGCTTTCCTTTGCCATGATTCCCAGCTGGGTCATGGCGGGCATGGTGGACATGACGAAAAACACCCGGCGCATCTGGAGGGGCAGAGGGAACACCAAGAGCAGCAGGTACATCATCAGGGGGGATAGGAGCAGGCGCACGCCGATAACCGCCCAGATCTCCCGGCTGCGCCAGATGGACCGGAGGTCGGTGGCCCGGAGGATACAGCCGATAAAGAGCATGGCCATGGGGGTCATGCATTGCCCCACCCGAAGCATGGAGTCCAACAGGAAGTAAGGCAGGTGGATATCCATCAGCACCAGCACCGACCCTGTCACCAGCCCCACCAGGGGCGGGGAGACCAACTTCTTCAGGTTCTCCCGGGAAAAGAAGGGGGGCGTCTCGCCGCTGTCCGCCCGGAGGGTATAGACCCCCACCGTCCAGAACAGAAGGCTGTTGGCCATGTAGTACACCATGGCGTCTGGGGCGGCCTCGTCCCCGAAGAGGGCGAGGATAATGGGGAACCCCACCAGCACCGTATTGCAGAAGGTGACGGCGTTGAAAAATACGCCCTTCCGGCCTTTTTTCACCTTTAAAATCCAGATCAGCGCCACCCCCAGCAGCCCTCCCAGAAGGATCGCCACCAGGGGCGCCGGCAGCCCCGCCACGATCCGGAGAAGATCCTCCGGGGTCTCGCAGGTGGTCTGGATGTTGTAGCACATATAGGCTGGGCCGCAGATCTGCACCGCAAACCTGGAAAAGAGGCTTCCCCCCTTCTGGCCGAACCAGCTCTGTCCGGCCAGCCACCAGCCCAATCCCATAATCAGTACCAGGGAAAGGACGCTCTCCACCGAGCGAAGGATCATAAAAAGCCCCCCTTTGCGGTTTTCAGGCCCACTTGGGTCCGTTTTTTTCAGTATACTCCTTTTTTCCTCCCCGGGGCCACGTCTGATTTGACGAAAGTTCCTATAAAATTTATAAATTATTCTTTTTTTCACGAATTCCTTTGCTATACTAAGAATGTGGGTTTTTCTGGCCCGCTTCGCCGGCGTTGGAGGTTTTCCCCTCCCCGGCTCTTCTGAAGGAGTTGTCAGTATGAAAGAAATGAAGGAACCTTCCAAAAAGCCCCTAATTTACTATTATCTTATCGCCCTGCTGATCCTCTTCCTCTTTAACGCCTTCCTCACCCCCTCCCTGCTCTCCACCCCCACCCGGGAAGTAAGCTACAGCGACTTCCTGGACCAGGTGGACGCCCAGCAGGTGGACCAGGTGGAGTTCAAGGACGGGTATATCTACTACACCCTGAAAGAGGACAACACCACCTACTACACCGGCCAGATGATCCAGGACTTCCAGATCGTCCAGAATCTCCGGAACGCCGGCGCCACCTTCACCAACATCGTTCCCAGGGAGATGACCCCCCTCCAGAGCTTCCTCACCACCTGGGTGCTTCCCCTGCTGTTCTTCATTGTGATAGGACAGCTTCTTTCCCGGTGGATGATGAAGCGGATGGGCGCCGGAGGCGGCGGCCCGGTGATGACCTTCGGCGGCGGTCCCAAATCCGGGGCCAAGATCTATGTGGCCTCGGAATCCGGCATCACCTTTGACGACGTGGCCGGAGAGGACGAGGCCAAGGAGGCCCTTACCGAGATTGTGGACTTCCTCCACGACCCCGCCCGTTACCGGAACATCGGCGCCCGGCTCCCCAAGGGGGCCCTGCTGGTGGGCCCTCCCGGGACCGGCAAAACCCTTCTGGCCAAAGCGGTGGCCGGGGAGGCCCGGGTCCCCTTCTTCTCCATCTCCGGCTCGGAGTTTGTGGAGATGTTCGTTGGAATGGGGGCCGCCAAGGTCCGGGACCTCTTTAAACAGGCCGGGGAAAAGGCTCCCTGCATCGTATTTATCGACGAAATCGACACCATCGGCAAAAAGCGCGACAGCGGCCCCATGGGGGGCAACGACGAGCGGGAGCAGACCCTGAACCAGCTCTTGACTGAGATGGACGGCTTTGACGGCTCCAAGGGCGTGGTGGTGCTGGCCGCCACCA
>JAHZBJ010000117.1:1356-6197 GCA_019423445.1 Oscillospiraceae bacterium | reverse complement strand
ACATACTTCGCCATAATAATTCTCTCCTTTTTTCTTTAGATTTATGGTCTTTCACAACAGCGGCAACAACCTTTTCACTAGGCCATGTTGTCCGCCGCAGTTTTTCCAGGGTCTAATTATACCTCAGAAGTATATTTTTGTAAAGCGCTTTTAAGAGAATTTCCTACTCTTTTTCCAGGTAACTTTTGAGATACCGCCCCGTATAGGAAGCAGGACATGCTGCAACCTCTTCAGGAGTGCCGCAGCAGACTAAAGTACCGCCCTTGTCGCCGCCTTCCGGCCCCAGGTCAATGATATAATCCGCGGTTTTGATGACGTCCATATTATGCTCGATGACGATGACGGTATTACCGGCATCCACGAATTTCTGAAGCACCTCAACGAGTTTGCTGACGTCGGCGGAGTGAAGACCGGTGGTGGGCTCGTCCAGGATATACACCGTTTTGCCGGTAGAGCGCCGGGACAGCTCGGTAGCCAGCTTCACCCGCTGGGCTTCACCACCGGAAAGGGTTGTAGCAGGCTGGCCGATCTTGATATATCCCAGCCCAACATCATAAAGGGTCTGGAGCTTCCGCTTGATCTTGGGGTGGTTCTCAAAGAAGGTCAGTCCCTCCTCCACTGTCATCTCCAAAACGTCATAGATATTCTTTCCTTTGTAATGAACTTCCAGGGTCTCCCGGTTGTAGCGATGCCCCTTGCACACTTCGCAGGGGACGAACACATCCGGGAGAAAATGCATCTCGATTTTGATGATGCCGTCCCCTTCGCAGGCCTCGCACCGGCCCCCTTTGACATTGAAGGAAAAACGGTTGCTTTTGTAACCCCGCATCTTGGCATCGTTGGTGGAAGCAAAAACTTCCCTGATGTCAGTGAATGTCCCTGTGTAGGTAGCCGGGTTGGAACGGGGAGTGCGGCCGATGGGGCTTTGGTCGATGTTGATGACCTTGGCCAGATGCTCCACACCCCGGATCTCCTTATGAGCGCCGGGGCGGACACGGGCGCGGCTAATGGCTGCAGAAAGCCCTTTGTAAAGAATCTGGTTGACCAAACTGCTCTTTCCGGAACCGGATACCCCGGTGACGGCAATAAAAGTTCCCAAGGGGAAGGTAACATCGATGTTTTTGAGGTTGTTTTCCGCAGCACCGATTACCTGAAGATATTCTCCGTTCCCTGGACGGCGGACAGCGGGAACCGGTATCTTCTTTTTTCCGCTGAGGTACTGGCCGGTAATGGATTTCTCACAGTTCACAATATCCTTGGGAGAACCGGCGAAGATAATCTCGCCGCCGTGAATACCGGCTCCCGGTCCCACATCCACAATGAAATCCGAAGCACGCATGGTGTCCTCATCGTGTTCCACCACAATGACGGTGTTTCCCAGGTCCCGGAGCCGCTTCAGAGTTTCGATGAGGCGGTCGTTGTCCCGCTGGTGAAGGCCGATACTGGGCTCGTCCAGGATATACAGCACCCCCATCAGGCTGGAGCCGATCTGGGTGGCCAAGCGGATCCGCTGACTCTCACCACCGGAAAGGGTCCCGGCGGATCTGGCCAGGGTTAGGTAATCCAATCCCACATTGATGAGGAATCCCAGCCGGGACTTGATCTCCTTGAGGATCTGCCCAGCGATGAGTTCCTGCTGATGAGTCAGGGAAAGCCCCTCCACAAAGCGGTAGGCCTCCTTCACCGACATCTTGCAGAAATCGGCGATGTTCTTTCCCCCTACCGTCACCGCCAGGACTACTTTTTTCAGCCGGTCCCCATGGCAGACAGGGCATTCCACCGAAGTCATGTAGTTGTTAAGCTCAAAGCGCATATACTCGCTGGTGGTCTCCTTGTAGCGCCGCTCCAGGTTGTTGACGATCCCCTCAAAGTCGGTGAAATAGCTCCCGGTCATGGTGCCGGTCTCCCGCTCCATCCGGAACTTCTCTCCCTTGCTGCCGTAAAGGATAATGTCCAGCTTCTCCTTGGGCAGCTCCCGCACTGGGACATCCAGTGGGATGTCAAAGTGCCGGGAAAGACCGTCAAAATACATTTTCGCAATGCCCCCGTCCTGGTAGTTCCAGCCGGAGACCCGGATGGCGCCCTGAGCCAGGGAAAGGTCCGGATCGGATACCACCAAATCCGGGTCCACCCGCTGGAAGGTTCCAAGACCTGTGCACTTCTCGCAGGCGCCATAGGGGTTATTGAAGGAGAACATGCTGGGAGCCAGTTCCTCAATGGAGATCTCGTCATGGTCCGGGCAGGAATAGTTTTGAGAGAAAAGGATCTCTTCCCCTCCCACCACATCCACCAGGGCCAGCCCACCGGTGAGGGCGGAGGCACTCTCCACCGAATCGCTGAGGCGGGAGCGGATGTCCGGTCGGATCACCAGCCGGTCCACCACCACTTCAATGGTGTGCTTTTTGTTCTTGTCCAGCCGGATGTCCTCTGACAGTTCGTAAAGGCTGCCGTCAACCCGCACCCGGACATAGCCTGAGCGCCGGGCAGCTTCCAGTTCCTTCTGATGTTCTCCCTTCCGGCGGCGAACCACCGGAGCCATTACCTGGATACGGGTCCCCTCTGGAAGGGCCATCACCCGGTCCACAATCTGATCCACCGTCTGCTGGGAGATCTCCCTGCCGCAAACCGGGCAGTGAGGAATGCCGATCCGGGCGTAAAGCAGCCTCAGGTAGTCATAGATTTCGGTAACGGTTCCCACAGTGGAGCGGGGGTTCTTGGAGGTAGTCTTCTGGTCGATGGAGATGGCAGGAGAAAGCCCCTCAATATAATCCACATCCGGCTTGTCCATCTGTCCCAGAAACATCCGGGCGTAGGAGGAGAGGCTCTCCACATACCGGCGCTGGCCATCAGCATAAATGGTGTCGAAAGCCAGGGAGGTCTTCCCCGACCCGGAAAGCCCTGTAAAGACAATGAGCTTGTCACGCGGGAGTTCCAGGTCTACATTCTTCAGGTTGTTCTCCCTGGCGCCTTTGATGATAATCTTATCAGTTGCCAAAATACGGTTCCTCCCTGTCCTACTTTTCTTCCCGCAGCTTCCGGATCTTGTCCCGGAGATATGCAGCGTGCTCGAACTCCAGGATCTTTGCGGCATCCCGCATCTCGGCGGTGAGCTTTGCGATCATGGCTTCCCGCTCCTTGGGGTTCATCCGCTTTTTCAGCTTCTTGTCCACCGATTCGTTGGTGGAGATCTCCAGAATTTCCCGGATCTCCTTCTTGACCGAGCGGGGGGTAATCCCGTGCTCCTGGTTATACCGCTGCTGGATCTCCCGACGGCGGTAGGTCTCCTGAATAGCCTTCTCCATGGAATCGGTCACTGAATCGGCGTACATAATCACCTGGCCGTTGACGTTCCGGGCGGCCCGGCCAATGGTCTGAACCAGACTGGTCTCGCTCCGGAGGAATCCCTCCTTGTCGGCGTCCAGAATGGCCACCAGGGACACTTCTGGGATATCCAGCCCCTCCCGCAGGAGGTTGATTCCCACCAGGACATCAAACTCGCCCATCCGCAGGTCCCGAATAATCTCCATCCGCTCGATGGTGTCCACATCATGGTGCATATAACGAACCTTAATTCCCGCCTTTTCCATATAGTCGGTAAGGTCCTCCGCCATCTTCTTGGTAAGGGTGGTCACCAGGGTTCTCTCGCCCCGGGCGGTTCGGGCGTTACATTCGCTCATCAGGTCGTCAATCTGCCCCTCCACCGGCCGGACAATAATCTCCGGGTCAATGAGACCGGTAGGACGGATGATCTGCTCCACCACAGGGGCCCCGTTCTGGCGTTCCAGCTGTCCCGGGGTGGCGCTGACATAAACCACCTGATTCAGTTTTCCGTTGAACTCTTCGAAATTCAGGGGACGATTGTCCAGAGCGGAGGGAAGGCGGAATCCATACTGGATCAGATTCTCCTTCCGGGCCCGGTCGCCGCCGTACATCCCCCGGACCTGAGGCAGTGTGACGTGGGACTCGTCGATAAACATCAGGAAATCCTCCGGGAAATAGTCCAGCAAAGTATAGGGGGTACTCCCCGGCGCCCGGCCGGAGAGGACCCGGGAATAGTTCTCGATTCCCTTACAAAAACCGATTTCCAGAAGCATTTCCATATCGTAGTTGGTGCGCTCCGCAATGCGCTGGGCCTCAATCAGCTTCCCGTTCTGCCGGAAATACTCCACCCGCTGGTCGCACTCCTGGCGGATCTCCTCCACTGCCTGGAGAATCCGCTCCCGGGGAACGATATAATGAGAAGCGGGATAGATGGCTACATGGCTGACAAAGTTCTTTACTTCGCCGGTAACGGTGTTGATTTCCGCGATGCGGTCCACCTCGTCCCCGAAAAACTCCACCCGGATGGCGGTATCGGCGGAATAGGCGGGGTATACCTCCACCACATCACCCCGGACCCGGAACTTGTTTCGGGTAAAGTTCAGATCATTGCGCTCATACTGGATCTCCACCAGCTTTTTGATAAACTGGTCCCGGTCCTTCTGCATCCCCTTCCGCAGGGAGATTACCATGTTCTGGTAATCAATAGGGTCCCCCAAGGTGTAGATGCAGGAGACGCTGGAGACGATGATAACGTCCCGGCGCTCCGAAAGGGCGGAGGTGGCGGAATGGCGGAGCCGTTCTATTTCTTCATTGATGGCGCTGTCTTTCTCAATATAGGTATCGGTGGCGGCGATATACGCTTCCGGCTGATAGTAGTCGTAATAAGAGACAAAATACTCCACGGCGTTATTGGGAAAGAACTCCCGGAACTCGGAGCAGAGCTGGGCCGCCAGCGTTTTGTTGTGGGCCAGGATCAGGGTGGGGCGGTTCACCTGTTGGATAATGTTGGCCATGGTAAA
>JAHZBJ010000117.1:0-1346 GCA_019423445.1 Oscillospiraceae bacterium | reverse complement strand
CAGAATCTGCTCCCGGTTTCCCGCCTGGATGCTGTCCACCAGGGCCTGGATAGCCTGGGGCTGGTCGCCGGTGGGGCTGAAGGGGGAAACCAGCTCAAAATGGTCCGGCATAGGGTTCGCCTCGTTTCTTGAAAATTTAAAGGCGGAAAGGGGCGCCTCTCCCCCGCCGGGCCAGTCAGGTCCGGAAAATGTCCAGGGCGTGGCTGGTGACTCCAGCCAAATCATCCCTCTCACAGGTGGCGAAGTGGTAATTCATAAAGAGGTGGAACCGGCTGTCATCCATAGCATCGATGGCCTCCCGCAGCAGCAAGGCGCAGCCGTCCGAGGCCACATAATGGAGCCGGGTCACCGGGAGGGCCGACATCAGCTGGTCCACATCTTCTTTACGGACCAGTTCAAACAGATCTTTCGGCTCCGATTTGGCGGCAAAGGTCTTTGGGTCCAGCAGCCCTTTCTCCAGGTAGTCTGCCACATCCACATTACCCCGGAGGAAGCCCTCATCCAGAAGACAGCCGTCTGAGATAACATAGGCGGCAAAAACCACACCGCACTTTTTGGTGACTCGGATAGCTTCTCTCAGGGCCCGCAGCTTATCCTCCTGGGTGTACAGGTGGTAAAGGGGACCCAAAAGCAGGGTGATGTCATATTGATGATCGCAAAAGGCGGAAAGGTCCATGGCGTTGCCCTGAACCACCGTCACCTGCTCCCCTTCCTGGGTATTTTTCCGAAAAATTTCAATGTTATGTTCCACCAGCTCCACCGCGTCGACGGCATACCCCTGGCGGGCCAGGGCATGGGAATACCGTCCGGTGCCGGCGCCCACTTCCAGAACCCTGCTGCCGGGCTTTATATACTTCTGGATATACCGCATGGTGGTAAGGAATTCCACTGTCCCGTGTCTTGGAGCCAGGCGGCTGTCTTCATCATAATGGCTGTAAAAATCGATGAGATACTGATCTTTCTCCATGATTCCGTCCACCCCTTTCGCCCAGAAAAACCTCTCTGAGACCCGATCGAGAACATTCGTTTATCGTCTTACTATATCACAAAGTCCATGGGATGGCAAGGCCCAACGACGGGGATCTGAAGGTTTTTACGGGTGATGTATTGAAGAGTTCTCCCTCTTTTCCCAAGAAAAAACAAAGGGGACAGCCTCCCTGTTTCAAAGGCAATCCCCTAAGCGTCTTACAAGAGCGCCTGACGCCAGCCTGGTTCATGGAACGCATCGGAAAGCATCCCAGATTGAGCCATGGAAACGTAATCGTCCCCTGCCACAATAATGTGGTCCAGCAGGTCGATAGAGAGGGTCTTGAACATCCGTACCAGCTCCTCGGTGGTCTGCCGGT
>JAHZBJ010000116.1 GCA_019423445.1 Oscillospiraceae bacterium | reverse complement strand
AGCAGTCATGGAGGAGATCCCCTGCCAGGGAAGGCCGCGTCTTCCTTTTGAACAGATCACCCTTTACGAGACAGGGCGGGACAGCCTTTCTATCACGTTTTCGTCGGATGGCCGTGCCAGGGACCTGGTGCTCCTTTCCGGCAGCGGGACCCTTTACGATATGGAAATCTCAGGTTGGTCCTATCGTGTGGAAGAGGGCGCTTATGAGGCGCTGGCTGCGGTGGTAGAGGAATATGGAGCCCTCCAAGAGGATTTATAGAAACAGCGTCTAACAAAAGATAGAAAGCCCGGGCACCGAAATTGGTCCCGGGCTTTTTGCGTCTTTTCTTTCTGCCGGAGAGGGGCCTGTTTTCCCGGGGCGTACCCTCTTGACAGGCAGATTATACAAGCGTATAATCAAACTGTATTATACAATTGTGTAAAAAGGGGTTAGTTCATGGGAGAAGGAAGAAAACGCTTGGGTGAGGCGGAATTGGAAGTGATGTTGGCGGTATGGGACCAGGAGGAGCCGGTCAGTGCCAGCCGGATTCTGGAGGCGATGGAGGACCGAAGAGGTTGGCCTCTTTCCACTCTGATGACAGTGCTGGGACGTCTCTGCGCCAAGGGGTTCCTTACCTGCGAAAAAAAGGGAAGAAATAATTTTTACTCCCCTCTGGTCACCCAGGAGGAATACCAGCAGGAGGAGGGGCGGTCGCTGTTGGAGCGTCTTTACGGCAATTCTCTTCCCCGGCTGGTGGCTAGCCTCCACCAGGGCGGAGCAGTGGGGGAGCGGGAGCTGGAAGAGCTTAGGCGCTTTTTGGAGGAGGAAGGAAAATGAGCATTACCCTGGAATGGGGGCTTCTGCCCCTGTTAAAGGCCTCTCTGTTCACCAGCGCTGTGATCCTGCCGGTTTTGCTGTTTTCCCGGTATCTCAACCGCCGGTACGCCGCTGGGTGGAAATATTGGCTCTGGCTGCTGCTGGCTCTGCGGTTGCTTCTGCCGGTGGAACTGAATCTCTCCCAGCCCCCGGTGATGGTCCCAGTACCGGAAGGGGCCCAGGAACTGTTTCAGGGACAGGTACTGGTTCTGGGAGATGATTCAGAAGAGACCTTGCCTTCCTCTGGGAACCCAGGGGAAGTGGGTATGCCGGCACCTGTGGAACAGGTTCCAGCTTCCAGGGCAGCCTTCACGGGAGAAGAGGTTTTAAAGATCCTTTGGGCAGGGGGGGGCAGCGGGCTTTTTCCTTTGGCAATACCTTGCCCACCGCAGTTTCCGGCGCAGGGTGCTGGCAGTGTCCCGGCCGGCGGACCGGGAACAGCAGGCCCTTTTAAAAGAGACAGCGTCTGAACTGGGGATCCGCCGGGTACCTGGACTGCGGGTGAGCCGCAAGGCCCCCGGTCCTCTGGTGATAGGTCTGCTCCGCCCGGTGCTGGTTCTCCCCGGGGCTGAGATCCCTCAGGAGGAGCTGTATTTCATCTTCCGCCATGAGCTGACCCACTGCCGCCGCCGGGATGTAGCCTACAAATTGGTGTTGCTTCTGGCCAACGGGGTCCACTGGTTCAATCCCTTGGCGTGGCTGATGTTTCGGGAGGCCGCCGGGGATTTGGAGCTTTCCTGCGACGCCGAGGCTCTTCGTGGGGTATCTCGGGAGGACCGCCGCCGGTACGGCCGGGCCGTGTTGGAATCGGTGGGACGGCAGCAGATCCGGGGAACGGCCCTTACCACCCATTTTGCTTCCGGAGCTCGGGCGCTTCGGGAGCGCCTGGCCAATATTCTGGACCTGGGGAAGCGCCGCCGGGGCCTGTTGCTCCTGGGGGCGGCGGTGTTGGCGGCAGCCCTGGCTGGCGGCCTGGTGGCTTGTGGGGATCAGGGGGGGACTCGGGAGGAAGAAAGCGGCTCGGAGCCGGCGGCCATCCGCACCGATCCGGCAGATTTCCTCACCCCTGCCGACTTTGACGAAGCTTTTCTGGAAGCTCTGGACCAGCAGTGGAGCGTCACCAGGGAACAGGGCCCCGGTGCCCCTGGGGGCTTGGGACCCAACTTCCTGGCGGATGATTCCGGCCGGGTGAAAAGCTATAACGGTGAGGGCCAGATGGAGGACGGCGGTCTGGTGGCCCGGCTTCTCACCCATGAGCCGGAAAAGGACTTGCTGAATCGGGAAAGACTGGCGGCATTTGCCCAGAATTGCCATGCAGGGGTTCCTGACCAGATTGTGATTCTGAGCAGCGGCTCCCCGGTGCCGCTGTGGGTGAATATCTATACCTCATCGGAGGATGGTTCCTACACCGTGGAGCGCTTCTTCCGCCCGGGTGGGGAGGACCTGGATTCCACCACGGTCCCGGCGCTTCAGGAAACCGAAAGTGAATGGCTTTTGGTTCAGGAGGAGGACTGGAAGGTCCGATATCCCAAATGTGGCTATGAACCGATTCCCCTGGCAGTTCCACCCCGGGAGGCCACCCAGGAGGAAACTCTGACCCTTCTGGAGGAGTTTGTCCAGGAAAATGACCTTCTTTCCCCCATGACAGTGGAGCTTCTCCCTGGGGAGGAGCGGGAGATCGATGGCCTTGTCTGCGGGACCTTCCGTGGGGTGACCTCCGAAGGCTTTGACAGCGGCGATATGTATGCTGTATCCCCGGATCTGAGTCAGGTTTGGGAGATAGAGCAGGTGAATGGCCAGTGGCTGCTTCTGGCCCGTCCAAAAGCAAATAGCTCTCAGTGATGCGCCGGGGGAAGACTACCCTGGCAGAAAGGATTCTCCCCTAAGAAGCAGCACATAGAAAGGTCGGGCCAGGGGACTTGACTCAGAGGAGCTCAGGTTGTCTTTGGAGCAAAGGACCCCAGCGGTAAATCTCTGCCGCTGGGGTCCTTTGTGTGATTTGTTGTGGCTTACGGAGCTTCCAAAAGGCTCTGGCAAAGGGGAACCAGCTCCCCGCTGAGACAGAGAAGGAGCCTTTGCCCAGTGGAATATGCGTCGTAGACTAAGGTGGATTCGTTGGCGTATACCTGCAGGCGTACCAAGTCCGTCCCATCGGAATTCCGGATTTGTATGGTGAACCGCGGCGCACGGCCCTTGACTGTCTGCCCAACTTCTTCAGGGTCCTCTACAGTTTCCCCTGCTTCAATGGCCTGGCCTAGGAGCTCCGCTTCCGGGTAGGAAAGGGTACGGGAAGAGGTCCCGTCGGAAAGGATCACCTGGGCCTCGGGGCGGAAGAAGGAAGCCAGGTTGGAGAGGGTGTAAAGCTGTGCCGCTAAAGTTTGGCGGATAGTCTGAATGTCATCTTCCAGATCTTTGCTGTAGTAAACCCTTTGACCTATAGTGAGAACGGTGCCCAGCGTGTACTCCTCTCGACTACCATCTGCAAAGGTCATGGTGCCGCTGAGTTTCCAAGGGCCTTCCCCGGGAAACTGCCCTTCCACTCTGGGAATGGCGTTGATCTGCTGGCTTAGTTCCAGTAGAAACTCTTGGTCGGAGATGACCACGGCATTCCAGGCCGGGTCGTCCACCATCACAGCAGTGAGGACGCCTACAGTGCGGCGGCGCATTACCGCCTCCCGGTCGTCGATCTGGACCATGGAGCTTTCAGAGAAGGTGTACCCCACAATCAAAGCGCTAACCGACACCATTATCGTCACATAGAGGGTGAGGATAATCCTGCGCAAAAGGGTGGAAGACATGAAAGGGCCTCCTTTGGTGAAAGATCCTGGGACGGCCGGTCTCAGATACGCCGGGCCATGGTACCATACCAACTCTGAGGCTGCTGGCGATCCTGAAAGTAGAGAATCACCTTGGTTCCGCTGCCGGGGGAAGAAAGGACCTCAATGTCCCCGCCCTGTGCCTTCATAATTTCTTTGCAGATGGAAAGGCCCAGTCCGCTGCCTCCGGGGGCCGAGGAGTTGGGGCGGTAGAAAGGCTGAAAGAGCCGGTCCAGCTGTTCTTCTGCGATGCCTTCGCCGTTGTCCTCCACAGTCAGGCGCACCGGCAGGGTAGCGGAGGTGATGGAGATCTGGGTACATCCGCTGTGAAGGATGCAGTTATCCAGAAGATTCAAAAGCACTTCCCGGATCCGTTCCCGGTCATAGTAGACCTCCGTGGGGATACAACGGCAGTGAAGGGCGATGCCGCTGCGCTCCAGCCGGGGTTGAAGAAGCTTGCGGCACTCGTCGCAGAGGTCCTCCAGATGAAACCAACTGGGGGAAAATTCGTATTCGGTGCGCTGAAAGCGGGAGATATTGATGATATTTTCCACCACCTCCAGCAGATGCTGGCCGGCCTCTTGGATGTATTGGGCGCTAAGGGTGATGTCCTCGTCGGAACTCATCCGCTGGATAATCTCGGAATATCCGATAATGGAGGTAAGAGGAGTCTTGAGTTGGTGGGTGGCGCTGTTAAAGAAGAGATTCTGCTTTTCCTTTTCCTGAGCAAGAATCTTTAAGTTCCGGCGGTTCGCCTCCTCCATAGCCACGAAGGTGTTTTCCAGCTCTTTGAACTCCCCCTGAAAGGCGCTGGGTTGAAGTTGCACTGGTTTTCCCTTCCCCTCCTCAATTTTCCGGAGCGCGTCCTGGAGGGAGAGAATGGGTTGGGAAATGGTATTGGCCAGCAAGGCGCTTACCGCATAACAGATGACGGCTGCCACAAGAAGCAGCGCCGCTATGGCGAGTCCGGTGTTCCGCAGCAGGCGCAGGTCCCCCTGGTCTGTGAGGTAACGCACCACCCCAATGGTTTCCCCGCGGTTTCCGTATACAGGGCTGGAGAAGGACAAAAAGGGACGGCCTGTGCGGTCTACGAAAAACAGATAAGCTTTGGTGCCCTGGGCGGCGCTATATACGTCCTCGGTGATTTCCCCGGTGCCGCCGCTGGCAAGGGAATCCCCCATTAGTTCCCCTTGATAGGAAAAAAGCTGTACCCGTAGGCTGGAGATTTCCGCCAGGGTACTGCACAACACTGGCGCTGTAGAGGAGAACTCTTTCCGCTGGGCGGCGGTACCTCCCAGGTGGTTCATGCGGTCCATCAGGTAGATCTGGCTCATGTAGCTTTCGCTGGTGAGAAACCGTACCTGTGACTGGCGCATGAGACTGAAAATGGTGTTGAAAGCAGCAGCGGAGAAGATCAGGAGAATGGGAAGCAGGAAGATTAGATTCATTCGAATAATGCGCAGCTTCAGCCGTTCACGAATCATTTGTCCACCACCTCAAAGCGGTATCCAACACCGTACACGGTCTTTATGTACTCTCCAGCACAGCCCAGTTTCTGCCGCAGCCGCTGAATCAGAATGTCCACCGCCCGGGTGTTCCCGATGTAGTCGTAGCCCCAAATGTTTTCCAAAAGCTCCTCCCGGCCCAGTACCCGGCGGCGGTTCCGGATCAGGTAGCACAGCAGGTCAAACTCCCGGTAGGTTAGGACCACCGGCTGGCTGCCGACACACACACTCCGCCCTTCCTCATCCAAAGTGAGAATACCGTAAGAAACCGTTGTGCGGGTTTCTTCCTGCGGTTGCCGGGGTTCCGGCGGCGGGGTAAAAGCTTCCTGAGCGGCGCCCCGGGCCAGCCGGATGCGCCGCCACAGGGTTTTTACCCGGAGCACCAGCTCTTTGTTGTCAAAGGGTTTGGTGATGTAGTCGTCGGCACCCAGTTCCAGCCCCAAGATTTTGCTGGTGCGTTTATCGTTGGCGGTAATGAAGATCACAGCAGCAGAACGGTCCAGTTCCTGGATGGTCCGAAGGACGTCATAGCCGTCCATATCCGGAAGCATGATGTCCAGGAGAACAATGTCCGGTTTCTGGGAGGAGTAGGCGTCAATGGCCTCCCGGCCGCTGTAGGCGCATACTGTGTCATACCCCTCCAGCTTTAAGTTCATCCGAATGAGGTTCACGATACTGGGCTCATCGTCCACGATCAGCACTTTCATTCGGTCCACTCCTCTCTGAATCGCACAAATTCCATCATCATTTTAACGCAAATTCATTTATTTGTCCATAATTGCTTAGAAAAGAGTAGGCGTAAGACGAAAAAGAGCCTTTTAAAAGGCTCTTTTTCGTAAAAAATGGGGATAAAAAGCGAAGGTGTTTTCTGAAAAAATCAGGTGATAATTTTGGTGTGCTCGTCGCTTCCATCGTCCTCGTAGACCAGGAATTCCTGAATGTTGAGAAAGATTTTTTCGTTACCATAGAGCTTATCATAGCTGTGGCTGTCGGCGATGATTCGGATCTGGGCTCCTCCTACATCCACCCGGCAGTCGTTGACATCTCCCAGGTAGAACATGGAGGTGATCTTTCCTTCCAGATCTCCCTTTTCCAGGGAGAGAAGGATGTTTTCCGGGCGGATAGCCACCACCACTTTGCCGGTACGAGGACCGTTGTAGGCGATGGATTGCCCCAGCCCAGTGAGTTCGATTCGTCCGTCCTTTACCTCGCCCTTAATAAAGTTGATCTTTCCCACAAAGTCCGCCACAAACTGATTGGCAGGGTTGCGGTAGATCTCCAGA
>JAHZBJ010000115.1 GCA_019423445.1 Oscillospiraceae bacterium | reverse complement strand
ACTGTTCGCCTTGAAGGAGCTGGGGCGCTACCGTCCCGCCTTTACCCTGGAATATTTCAAAACCCTGGGGGAACAGCCAGCGGTGAACCTGGAGCGGTGCTGCTCCGCCATTGTGAAGGTGAAAGTGGGGGACAGTGTGGAGATGACCTCCGCAGAGGGAGACGGCCCGGTCCATGCCCTGGACGTTGCCCTCCGGAAAGCGCTGGAGGTATTTTATCCCAGCCTTTCCAAGGTTCGCCTCATTGACTACAAGGTGCGGGTGATGGAAAGCCACATGGCCACTGCTGCCACCGTCCGGGTTATTATCGAGTCCAGCGACGGAGCTTCCACCTGGACTACCGTGGGCTGTTCCGCTGACATTATCGACGCCAGTTGGCAGGCCCTGCGGGATTCCATGGAGTATAAGCTGATGAAGGATGGCGCCTTGGCGGAACAGGAGAAATAACAACAGGACTCAGTGTCTGGAAAGATGAAACGCTTCCCTGAAAATAGGGGAGGCGTTTTTATTTTGGAAAAGACGTTTTTCTTCCAAGCTGCCGTTCTTTCGATTCAGTGTGAGATCAGGGAAAAATTTTCCTTTATCCGCTTCCTGCGACAAGATGTTCCTCTCTTGGAGGCTTATACTGTTTTTTGGAAATGCGCAAGGAGGGAACGCGGGTGGAGTACATAGTTTACGGGGATGTTCTGGTGGCGGTGAATTTTATCATCGACCTGCTGATCCTGCGGCTCTGCCAAGCGTTTACCGGGGTGCGGCAGCCGGGGCTGCGGCCGTACCTGGCGGCGGCGGCAGGGGGTTTCTGCTCCATGAGCATTTTTATCCCGGCTTCTTCCTTTTGGCTGGACTGTGCCATCCGCCTGGCGGTTTCTTTTGTGGTGGTCTCTATCGCCTATGGACGTCAGAGGCTGAGAGTGTTCTTCCGGCTGTTGGCGGTGTTTTATGCCATCAGCTTCTTGGTGGCGGGAGTGGTGATCGGGCTGTGGTTCCTGTGGCCCTCCGGCGGCTATGCCTATGGAAACGGCGCTGTCTATTTGAATCTTCGGCCGACAGCTCTTCTTGGGGCAGTGGCTGCGGCGTATCTTTTTGTCCGGATTTTTGACCGGGTGTTTCACTGGGGGCGGGGAATGGGAGAACAGTATCCCGTTATAGCTGTCAGGGGGGAGCGCACGGTGGCTTTTACAGCCCTGGCGGATACAGGCAACCGTTTGGTAGAGCCCTTTTCCGGGAAACCCATGGTGGTAATAGGCATGGAAAAGGGAAAACTCCTTCTGACTCCGGAAGAGGAGCGCTGGCTTAAAGGCGGGATGGAGGAAGGGGAGCCGCCCCCGGGTGTACGGGTGGCGCCCTACACTGCGGTTGGCGGAAGCGGACTATTGGCGGCCTTCCGGCCGGACAGCCTGAAGATCCAGGTGGATGGGCGGTGGATGGAAACGGATGGATACCTTGCGCTGTCCACTGAGGCGGGGATGCCTCAGGGGTGCGATGGGATCTTTCATCCCAGGATGATACAGCTGGCAGCGCCGGCAGTGGGGAAGCATTTTTCAGTAAGGGGGTCTTGAGCGGTGGCAGAAGGGAAGCATGACGGAGTACTGGAAAGAGGAAGGAGGCTTCTCGTCCGGCTGATACAGTGGTTTTGGAGCCGGAAAAAAGAAGGCGTTTTCTACATCAACGGCCCGGAGACGCTCCCGGCGCCGCTGAGCCGGGAGGAGGAGGAAAAGGTCTTTACCCTTCTGGAAACGGACCGGGCCCGTGCCAGGGAGCAGCTCATCGTACATAACCTGAGACTGGTGGTTTACATCGCACGGAAATTTGAATCCACCGGGGTAGGTATCGAGGACTTGATCTCCATTGGGACCATTGGTCTCATCAAGGCGGTAAACACCTTCTGCCCGGCCAGAAACATCAAGCTGGCCACCTATGCCAGCCGGTGCATCGAAAACGAGATCCTTATGTATCTGCGGAAGTTCCAAAATGTAAAGAATGAGGTCTCCATTGACGAGCCCCTTAACGTGGATTGGGACGGGAATGAGCTTTTGCTCTCCGATATTTTGGGTACCGAGAACGACGCGGTGAACCGGATCATCGAACAGGATGTGGAGAAAAGCATCATTCTGGAAGCAGTGAGCCGTTTGGAGGGCCGGGAGCGTACTATTATGGAGCTGCGCTTCGGGCTGGGCGGACATGAGGAGAAAACACAGAAAGAGGTGGCAGATCTTATAGGAATCTCCCAGTCCTACATCTCCCGTCTGGAGAAAAAGATCATCAAAGGCCTGCGAAAGGATCTGGAGAAGGTTTACTGAAGAAAATGGATGAGGAGAGGGGCGGTTCAATAGCCCCTTTCTTTTTTGTGTCTTGGATGGTATTATGATGAAAAAGGGAGGAATGGATATGAAACCAGTCATTGGTATAACGGCCTGCCACGAGGAAGACCGCATTTACAAGACCAATGATACTTATGTTCATGCGGTTCTCAGGGCCGGCGGAATTCCGCTGCTGTTGCCCATTGCCCTTTCCCCGGCGGAGTGTGCCGGTTTGGTAGACGGTTATCTCTTCCCGGGAGGGATCGATACCGCTCCCCAGTATTACGGACAGGAACCTCTGGCCCAGGTCACCGAGATGGACCGGCAACTGGATGATTTTGAGCTGGAAATGCTCCGTCTTCTGGAGGCACAGGGAAAACCGGTTCTGGCCATCTGCAGGGGGTGCCAGCTGTTAAATATCGCCTTTGGCGGTACTCTTTTCCAGGATATTCCGACCCAGTGTCCAACAGCGGGGGGACACTATCAGCATACGGTGAGCCGCTCCCAGCCGTACCATACCGTGGAGGTAGAAGAAGCGACTCTTTTGGCCCGGGTTTTCGGAGAGCGCAGGCTCCTTGTAAACTCCTTCCACCATCAGGCTATTCGGGAGGTGGCGGAGGGGTTTCGGGTGTCAGCCCGAGCCGCTGACGGCATAGTGGAGGGGATCGAAAGGTGTTCCGGCTCTCCTATGCTGGGGGTGCAGTGGCATCCGGAGTGCATGGAGGAAAAGAACCCCGTGTTCCGTCCCCTTTTTTCCTGGCTGGTGGAGGAAGCAGCCCGCCGCAGGGAAGAAAAAAGCACAGTGGAATAAGACCGCGTATTTTTGAAGCTGGGCGGAGGAGTAGTCCTCTGTCCTTTTTAGAGATTCCCCAAATGAAAATTTGACGCAGAGAAAGATTTTTCCACCTGGCGCCATAAGGCTTAACCTTGGATGGTGCGGACCATACTCTTTGAGAAAAACAAAGAGGGATGGTGGAGCGAGTGTATCAGAACCGGGTGGAGATCTGCGGCGTCAACACGGCCAAGCTGCCGGTGCTCAAGGAAAAGGAAAAGATGGAACTGATCCTGAAAGCCCAGGCGGGGGACATGGAGGCGCGGCAAAAGCTTATCAACGGGAATCTGCGTCTGGTTCTCAGCGTCATCCAGCGGTTCACGAACCGCGGGGAGAATATGGACGACTTGTTTCAGGTGGGGGTCATCGGCCTGATTAAATCCATTGATAATTTCAAACCGGAATACGGCTTGCGCTTAAGCACCTATAGCTGCCCCATGATCATTGGGGAGGTGCGGCGGTATCTCCGGGACCACGGGATGGTCCGGGTCTCCCGGAGCATGCGGGATACTGCCTATAAGGCTATGCAGACCAAGGAACAGCTGACGGGAAAGAACCTCCGGGAACCCACAGTGGAGGAGATCGCAAAGGAAATGGGGTGCCCCAAGGAGGATGTGGTACTGGCTCTGGAAGCCATTGTGGAGCCTACCTCCCTCTATGAGCCGGTGTATTCCGACGGACGGGATACGATTTTTGTGATGGATCAGATCAAAGATACCTGTACTGACAGCGACTGGTTGGATGAGATCTCCATCCGCCAGGCCATTGAAAACCTCAGCGAACGGGAAAAGAAGATTTTGTCTCTTCGCTTCCTGTCGGGGAAAACCCAGATTGAAGTGAGCCGGGAGGTAGGGATCAGCCAGGCGCAGGTGTCCCGGATCGAAAAGGGGGCGTTGGAGCGAATCAAAAAGCAGCTGTAGCGGGGCGGAGTTTTGTCCTGCAAACGGAAAAGCCCCTTCGCATAGAATAGGGCGAGGGGGCGAAGCCATGCTGTGCAGGATCATGGACCTGAGAGAAAAAGAAGTGGTGAACATCAATGACGGTAGCTGTATGGGCTGCGTGTCGGATGTGGAAATCGATACCTGCTGCGCAAAAATATGCGCCATTGTGATCTATGGCAGAAGCCGCTTTTTCGGACTGCTGGGCAGGGAAGAGGACGTGGTTATCTGCTGGGACCAGATCCAGTGCATCGGAGAGGACACGGTGCTGGTGAAGTACTGTCCTCCTCCCGGCCGCGCCTGCCGCCGGAGGGATTCGGTGCTGGACCGGTTGTTTGGATGAGGCAAGGCCGCTGGAGATTTCCTTAAATTGAAAATACGGCAAAAAAATGGTTGCAATCTCCAGATAGATGTGATATCATATTACGGCGAACGGAATACGCACGTACCCCAATTGCGGCATTGTTGCCGGGAAAAACCGGTGGTGCCGTGAAGCGCGGGGTGCGGAGGTCCAAAAACGAAAGGAGAACAGAACATGGCAGTAGTATCTATGAAGCAGCTCCTGGAGGCCGGCGTCCATTTCGGCCACCAGACCAGAAGATGGAACCCCAAGATGGCTCCCTACATCTTCACCGAGCGCAACGGCATTTACATCATCGACCTGCAGAAGACCGTCAAGAAGCTGGAAGAGGCTTACCTCTTCGTCCGTGACCTGTCCGCCGAGGGCGGCGAGGTGCTCTTTGTTGGCACCAAGAAGCAGGCTGCTGATTCCATCAAGGAAGAGGCTGAGCGGGCTGGCGCCCACTTCGTCAACTCCAGATGGCTGGGTGGTATGCTCACCAACTACAAGACCATCCGGAAGCGTATTGCCCGGCTGGAGCAGCTGCGGAAGATGGAGTCCGACGGTACTTTTGACCGTCTGCCCAAGAAGGAAGTCATCAAGCTGAACCTGGAGATCGAGAAGCTTGAGAAGTTCATGGGCGGTATCAAGCATATGGATAAGCTCCCCGGGGCCCTTTTTGTGGTGGATTCCCGGAAGGAGAAGATCGCCGTCTCCGAGGCCCACAAGCTGGGTATTCCCGTTGTGGCCATCGTCGACACCAACTGCGATCCCGATGAGATCGATTATGTGATCCCCGGCAACGATGACGCTATCCGCGCTGTGAAGCTCATTGCCCAGACCATGGCTGACGCCATCATCGAGGGCCGCCAGGGAGCCCAGGGGGCTGCCGAGGCTGAGGCTGAGGAAGAGGCTGCCGCGGAATAAGCTGCATACCATAACCACCAGTGCCCGGATTTCTGATAATTCGGGCACTTTCCAAGAGAAAACATGATTCCGGGCGCTTTGGATCCGGGATCTTTTCCGGGAAGATTCACCCGGAGGAAATTGATAAAAACAGGAGGAAACCAGAATGGCTTTTACCGCTCAGGATGTCAAAAATCTTCGTGAGACCACCGGCTGCGGCATGATGGATTGCAAAAAGGCCCTGACTGAGGCCGACGGGAACTTTGAGAAGGCGATTGAGCTGCTTCGGGAGAAGGGGCTTTCTGCTGCTGCTAAGAAGGCCAGCCGTATCGCTGCTGAGGGCATTGTCTGCGCTATCCTGGATAGCGAGAAAAAGGTTGGCGTGGTGATCGAGGTCAACTCCGAGACCGACTTCGTCGCGAAGAATGCCACCTTTGTCCAGTTTGTGGAGGATTGCGCCCGCACCGTCAGCAACGAGAATCCCGCTGATGTCACCGCCCTGCTGGCCTGCCCCATTGCCGGAGGCACCGGCACCGTGGAGGAGGCTCTCCGGGAGAAGATCCTCACCATCGGTGAGAATCTGAAGATTCGCCGCTTCACCCGCTATGAGGGCAATGTTGAGACCTATGTTCATGGCGGCGGCCGTATTGGCGTTATGGTGAAGTTTGAGGTGGAGGGAACTCCTGACGCTTCTGCTTTCGAGACCTATGCCAAGGACGTGGCCATGCAGGTGGCTGCGGCCAACCCCACTTACCTGAACAAGGAAGCTGTTCCCGCAGAGACCATCGCCAAGGAGAAAGAGATTCTCACCGTTCAGGCTATGAACGAGGGCAAGCCCGCCAACATCGCTGAGAAGATGGTTATGGGCCGGATCAACAAGTACTACAAGGAAGTCTGCCTCCTGGAGCAGCCTTACATCAAGGATGGCGATATCTCCGTCCAGAAGTTCACCGACAACACCGCCAAGGAGCTAGGTGTTAAGATCAAAGTGGTGGACTTTGTCCGGTATGAGAAGGGTGAAGGTTTGGAGAAGCGCGAGGATAATTTTGCTGACGAAGTAGCCAGCATGATTAAGTAATCTTCTCCTATCACCATCCCACGAAAAAACGCCAAAAATCCCAGATTTTAGGCCAAAAGAAAGTGGGAAAA
>JAHZBJ010000114.1 GCA_019423445.1 Oscillospiraceae bacterium | reverse complement strand
TTTGTTTTGGTCTCTGCCGTGGTGAGGGCTCGAACAGGCCGCCGCACCGCAGTGCTTGGAAAACAGTCCGGGGGACTGTTTTCCAAGCCGCGGGCAGAGTCCCACCACCGGCACCACGTCGGAGCAAGCTTTGTATCGCTTGCTTCGGCTGCTCGGTTGCAAGCGCCTTCGCGACGCCTCTGCGGCGCTGCCAACCTTTTGCGGGGTGCTGGACACGACCTTTCCCATCCAAACTGACTGCCTCTCCCAGATAAGGGCCTGGAGCCATTTGTGCTCCAGGCTTTTTCTTTTCCTGAAAATTTGCGCCCGCATCCAAATCGTCCAGCTGACGGATCATGTTCGGTGCCGGAATTTCCCTTGCCGCTCCTCTCCTTTTATATATCCCCAATCGCTCCCCTGGCATCCCTTCTCCCTAGCGGCACCGGGGATGGTCCCGGCCTCTAAGAGGGAATCCGGCGGTACTGCAAAATATCTTTGCTTGATTGCGCCGAAGGTATCCTTTATAATTTCCCTGTGCAAAGGGGGTTCTAAACATGTCGGATATCAGCAAAAACATCAAGGGTTTCCGGAAAAAGAAGGGGCTGACCCAGGAGGAGCTGGCAGGGAAGCTTAACGTCACCCGGCAGACGGTGTCCAGCTGGGAAATGTCCAAATCCTATCCCGACCTGGATATGGTGGTGCGCCTTGCCCAGGTTCTGGATACCGATCCCAACCGCCTCCTCTACCCATCCGCGGAGAGGAAAAAGCGCCAGTACCGCCCTGTGGCCTACAAGGGGATCCTGGCGGCCTTCTTGGGGATGTTCCTTGCCATGACCGTATTCGGCGGTTTTTTTGGCATGCTGATCCAGCCCATCGTGGGAGGCGGCGTCTCTCAAAGCTACCTGTACCCCATTTACGGCGGAATCATGATCCTGGGGGCCCTGGCAGTGGGCTGCACCTGCGTCATTCTCGACGAGATCCGGAATGGCACTCCCCCGGAGGACTCCGGTGAAATAAAATAGCTTCCTTCGCCGCGCCAACCCTTGCTTTTCTTCCTGGAATATGATATAAATAGGGCAAAGGAGGGTGGAAAAATGTACGAAAAATTCACTGAATACTTGGAATTTTTTGGAAAAAATGCAGATCAGCAAGGAGATCTCAGCGCAAAGGCCGCTGCTTTTGCGGCTGATTTTTCCCAGTCCGAATTTATGAACCCCAACGCCATGGAGATTATGGGGGCCAAAGGCTGGGCCACCCGGTCTGCCCTGCTGAAGGACGCCCCCTCCATGACAGCGGAGGACGCCTGCGCCTGCATTTCCGGATTTGTGATGCAGGAAAGCTTCATCCCCGGCGTCCTGCTGGACCAAATCCAACAGGGCATCCTGCCCCGGATTCTGGAACGCCTGAAGGAACTGGACGGCTGAACCCCCCCAAAAAAACAGGAAAGGCCCCCTCACCTGGGTGAGGGGGCCTTTTTGCTGGATTCTTCCCGTCTATTCCCGGCGGCAGAGTCAGGCAGTCGGGGCATTCTGGGGCTGCTGGGAGCCGGCGCCGAATAATCCGGTGACATAGGCCAGGAAATCCCGCTGGGGAACGCCCATCTCCTTGGCCTCGTTCCAGGCCACCACCTGCTGCCGGGTGACGATGGGGTAGCTCAGAGGCACCGCCGTAATCTGAGGGTCCCCGAAGAAGTTGTTCCGGAAGCCCAGGGTGGTGGTGAGGGCCACGCAGCAGTTGGCCTGGAGGGCCTTGATGCGGGAGACCACGTCCCCCTCCACCAGGATGGGGTCCTCCAGCCCCGCCAGCTGGAACAGGGTGTTCTGCCAGGTGGCCGCCGAATGGCTGTACTGCCGCAGGGAGAAAAAGGTTTCCTCCCCCAGGTCCCGCAGGTCCAGGGATTTTTCCCCCGCCAGGGGATGGCACACATTCATGGCCAGACAGGGGGGCTCCTCATTCAGGAGCGGCAAAAAGCGCATCCCCAGGCCGGCAATGTCGTCCTTGTTGCCCAGGTAGAAGTCAAAGGGCTGCCCTCCCTGGGCCAGCATCCGGTTCATCCCCAGGATCTGTACGTGAAGATGCAGCTCCGGGTGGGCGTTCTGGTAGGAAATGAGGGGCCCGCCCCAAAGACTGGAATGAGTCAGGACGATGTAGATGCTGGTCTCCTGGCACTGCAGCTCCCCCACTGCCCGCTTCCCCCGCTCCAGCTCCTCCAGCGCCAGGGCGGCGGCCCGGTAAAAGACCTTGCCGCAGCGGTTCAGGCGCATCCTTCGTCCTACCCGGTCAAAGAGGGGCGCCCCCAGGTCCTTCTCCAGCTGCCGGATGGTGTGGCTGAGGGCAGGGGGCGAGATCCGCAGTTCGCCGGCGGTGCGGGTCAGGTGTTCGCTTTGGGCAAGGCGGCAGAAATATTCCAGCTGGAGCAGTTCCATCCTCCGGCCTCCTTTTATTGCACTGTAGGTTAACAGTAGTTGCAGAAGAAAGTCATTTTCTTCATAGTGTACCTTTGCTATAATTAAGTGGAAAATCGGGAAAAATTTTGCAAAAAACAGCACCTAATCTCTGAAAACAGGATACCATGCCCTGGATTTCCTGTCAACCCGCAGAAGCACCGGTGTTTCTGTCCAGGTAAACAGCCCAGAGCCAGCGGACAGGAGGGTCAGTTTTTTGCGTTCCCGGGGGAAAGGCGCCGTCGAGGCGGCGCGTCAAGGAAAGGAGATCTGTATGAAAATCACCAAGGTAGAGGTTCTGCACCTGAAAACCAACCTGAAAAACGGTCACTGGCGCCCTGTAGTGTGCCGTATCCACACCGATGCCGGCATTTACGGCGACGGCGAAGCCGCCCTGGCTTACGGCGAAGCCCAGATCGCCGCCTACGGCATGGTGCAGAACCTGGCCCGGCTCATCATCGGCATGGATCCCCTGGACCACGAAGTGATCTGGGACAAGCTGTACCGCTCCACCTTCTGGGGCCAAAACGGCGGCCCTGTCATCAACGCCGGCATCAGCGCCATTGACATTGCCCTTTGGGACATCAAGGGCAAGTACTTCAACGTCCCCGTCTACAAGCTCCTGGGGGGCAAAAAGCGCAGCAGCCTGCGGACCTACGCCAGCCAGCTCCAGTTCGGCTGGGGCCCGGACATTATCCCCGCCTGCACCCTGGAGGATTACGCCCGGGAGGCCAAGAAGGCGGTGGCCGAAGGCTATGATTGCGTCAAATACGACTTCTTCACCTTCGCCCCCGACGGCCGCAGATACACCGACGAGGACCGCATCGGCCTGCGGGACCCCAAAACCATCCAGCTGCTGGTGGACCGCTGCCAGGCGGTGCGGGACGCGGTGGGCCCGGACGTGGACATCATCATCGAGAACCACAGCTTTACCGACGCCGGCAGCGCCATCCAGTTCGGCAACGCCGTGAAGCATCTGAACATCTTCTATTTTGAGGAGCCCACCACCCCCACTCCCAACCTTACCAAGCTGGTGGGGGACAAGACCGGCCTGCCCATCGCCACCGGAGAGCGCATCTACACCCGCTGGGGCTACAGCGACTACTTCCGTGCCAACGCCATCCAGGTGATCCAGCCCGATATCGGCACCTGCGGCGGCATCACCGAGGTGAAAAAGGTCTGCGACATGGCCTATGTCTATGATGTGGGGGTCCAGGTCCACGCCTGCGGCAGTCCCATTTCCACGGCGGCGGCCCTCCATGTGGAGTGCGTCATCCCCAACTTCGTCATCCATGAACACCACACCTACGCCCTCAGCCCCTACAACCGCCAGCTCTGCAAATATGACTACCAGCCTGTCAACGGCCGGTACCAGGTCCCCGAGCTTCCCGGCATTGGCCAGGAGATTTCCGAGGAGGCCTTCCGCAACTGCGATATGACCGTCATCAGCTGATCCTTTCCTATACCAAACAGCCCCCCGGCCCAAAGGCCGGGGGGCTGTTTTTATCTTGGGATTACCGAGGGGGATGGAGTTCAGCGGGGAAGGGGCAGCTGTACTTCTTGCCCCCCATCATGGTGTCGAACTCTTTCCTGGCTTCTGCCAGGATGGTGCCGTCATCCTCCAGAACCTTGATGCCGCAGAGGGCCAGGCACTTGGCCGCCTCCAGCATACCCTTCTGGCCAATGGAGGTCCGGGTCTGGGCGGCCATCTGCCAGGTGTGGTTGGGGGTGCCGATGGTGTAGCAGGGAACTTCCACCTGGGCGGCGGGGACACAGTGGCTCACATCACCCATGTCGGTAGAGGCAGGGGCCACGGCGTCGATTTCCAGGTACTTTCCGGGACGGTCGTAGAGGACGTGGGTGCGGAAGTACTCAGCGGCCTCAGAGGCGGAAAGACCGGTGCTGCGCCAGTCGATGTTCCGGGTGCAGTCCTCGGGGAGAGAGGCCCGGAACTTTTTAGCCAGTTCATAGTCGGCCTCGTCGTAGGGAATGGGGCCAACCTCCTCCACCGCCTGACCCATCACCTTGGTGAGGGCGGTGTTGGGGACGTAGTTGGAGTAGCCCTCCTTATGGGCGATCTCCACGGTGGTTCCGGTCATCAGGGCGGCGCCGCGGGCGATATCCTCCACCCGGGAGCGGATATCAATGGCTTCCTCCACGGTGGGGGCCCGGAACAGGTACTTCACCGCAGCGTGGGCCTGGACGATGTTGGGGCTGGAGCCGCCGGCGTCCAGGTAGGCGTAGTGGATCTTGGCCTGGGAGGAAATGTGCTCTCTGAGGTAGTTGCAGCCCACGTTCATCAGCTCGCAGGCATCCAGAGCGCTGCGGCCCATCTGAGGGGCGGAGGCAGCGTGGGAAGCCTTGCCGGTGAAACGGAACTCGGTGCCCAAAGAGGCGTTAAGCTTCAGCATCCAGGGGGCCAGCCACCGGCTGGGGTGCCAGCTGAAAGCGGCGTCCAGGTCGTCAAAAAGTCCTTCCCGGGCCATGTAAGCCTTGCCGCTGCCGCCCTCCTCGGCGGGGCAGCCGTAGTAGCGGATGGTTCCCTTGACCCCATGGGCCTCCATGTATTCCTTCATAGCCACCACGGCGGCTACGCCGGCGGTGCCCAGGAGGTTGTGGCCGCAGCCGTGGCCGGGGCCTCCTTCTACAACGGGCTTCCTTTCGGTGCACCCGGACTCCTGGCTCAGGCCGGGGAGGGCGTCATACTCTCCCATGATGCCGATGACCGGGGAGCCGGAACCCCAGACGCCCAGAAAAGCGGTGGACATTCCAGCCAGACCGCGCTTCACCGAGAACCCTTCCTTCTCCAGGATCCCGGTGAGGATATCGGCGGCCTGGTCCTCGTGAAAGGCCAGCTCTGGATTATCCCAGATTTTGCACGCCGCATCAATATAAGTATCTCTCTTCTTTTCAATAGAAGCGACGATTTCATCGCGGGCATTCATTATATAGTTCCTCCTTAATATGAACAGGCGGGTAAGTTATCTTTTCTATACAGCGGGCATGGACTGTCCTATATCATAGCACATTCTTTGTAGATTTGGTATACATTTTGCGAAAAAGACTTCCTGTAAAAACGGCATTTTGGCGAGTGTTAATAAATTATTAACAAACAAATTGTGCAACCATCTGAACTCTCGTTTTTTGGTTGACAAGCGCCCCTGAAAGGATTAACATAATTGTATACAGCATACAAATTTGGCATGGAACAACCTGGAGGAAAGGGGTGTCTTGTTGAAGGTTTTGGCAGCCGCCTTTGTGGACAACGCTGCCAAGGTAGAGACAGAAACATTAAAAAGGACGGTGTAAACATGGCAAGTTCTGTTGAAGCAAAAGGCCAAAGAATGAAGGATAGTAAATTCCTTCGTACCGTTGAGACGGTAGGCAACAAGATGGTTCAGCCCATGACCCTCTTCGGCATTCTCTGCTTGATTGTTCTGGTCCTCTCCTGGATCGGTTCTGTCTGCGGTTGGAGCGCCACCGGCGAGATGTACAATACCGCCACCGGCGCGGTTGAGGAGACCACGGTTACCGTGTACAACCTCATGAGCCGTGAAGGCGTGGATTACATCCTGCGCAACTTCGTCAACAACGTTATCACTTACTCTCCCCTGGGTGTTATGCTGGTTATGTTCCTGGGCATCGGCCTTGCCGACGGCTCCGGTCTTATCGCCATCGCCCTCCGGAAAGTGGTTAAAGCCACCCCTGAGAAGCTGCTGGTCCCCGTTCTGCTGACCATCAGCGTCTGCGGCAACCTGGCTTCTTCTGCCTGCTCCCTGGTGCTGGTGCCTATCGCCGGCGTGGTGTTCCTCAACTACGGCAAACACCCCATCGCCGGTATGATGGGATGCCTGGCGGCCATCACCGCCGGCTATTCCGCCAACCTGATCCCCACCGATACTGACGCCACCCTTTCCGCCATCACCACCGAGGCGGCCCACCTCATCGACCCCAACTATACCGTGTCCCCCATGGCTAACTACTACTTCATGGTGGCGGGCACCTTTATCCTGGGCCTCCTGTGCTGGTTCATCACCGCGAAG
>JAHZBJ010000113.1:5547-6488 GCA_019423445.1 Oscillospiraceae bacterium | reverse complement strand
CCTTCGCTCTTTTTCGCCCAGGCGGCCAAGTCCGTGTCCGTGAGGAAACAGGCACAGAAGCGTTGGTCTCTGCCTCGCTCCCTGAACAAATCACCAGGGCTGGGAAAAGTGCAGGATTCACCCGTAAAAGCGCCTTTTGAATTCCACGTGATATGCTCAGGGAGCGGGGTACAGATTGGCGGTTCGCAGAATCTTCTCTCACGGACCCAAAAAAGCAAGAAAGAGGCGGACCGGGGCGGAGGGGGTGCGGAGGATCAGGGAGATCTCCCCGCCCACTTCCTGGAGGGGCGCCAGATCCACAGTGGTTTCCCGGCCCAGGATGCTGAGATGCCAAACCGAGGTGCCCTCTCGATCCATCTCCTCCTCCACCTCCCACAGAGGAGGGGACTGGTTGATGGTCACCGCCCGGATTCGCCGGTCCACGGTGGAAAGGCCTCCCAGGCAGCACAGAGCCCCAGCCAGGCAGAGAACCATAACGGGAAGCGGTCCCCGCTTCCTGCCCTTGCTCCGTTTTTTTCCCTTCCCGCCTTTTCCTTTTTCACCGGCTTCCGCCATGGCGCCGCCTCCTTTTTTGATCCTTCCTTTATGATTCCGTCTCCCCCAACAGGTAGTCGGCCAGGATGGGCCCCACCAGCCGGGCGGTGTACTTGGCCTCCTCCAGGGTGTTGCCGTTGGTCCCAAACTCAAAGAGAAGACTGTCTGGGGTCATCCCCAGGTTGTAATTGCGGTAACAGAAGAACACCGGGCGCATCAGCCCCGGGTACTCCTCCTCCACCGCCCGGGTGAATTCCGCGGCAAAACGGAAGTTTTCCTTCCATCCGGGGATGCCTACAGTGCCGTCGTCACAGGGGGCGATAATCATCAGCTGGGCGGCCTTACGGCCGTTCACCTCCTGGACGGTTTTGAGGATGGAACCGTCGTCATAGAGCACCGCATCCCGA
>JAHZBJ010000113.1:2254-5537 GCA_019423445.1 Oscillospiraceae bacterium | reverse complement strand
TACTGTTCCAGATAGCTCTGGATGGTGGCGGCGCTCCGGTCATAGGCTCCGTTGTAGGCGGGATAGTCGTGCTGGGTGGTGTCGTGGATCACCGCGATACCCCGCTTCTCCAGCTCCCGGGCCAGTTCTTCCCCCACCGCCGCCATATTGATAGTATTGTCCTCGCTTCTCCAATCATTCCTGCTGTCGTAGATCTCCCGGTCCCATTCCTCATAGCTTTCGGTGGTGTGGGTGTGGTAGATCAGGACCTGGGGTTCCTCCGACGCCTCCACCGAAACAGAGGCCGGAGTCTCCAGCACCTTGCCGATCTCCTCCAGGCCCAGGTTGGTGTAGTTGCGGATCCAGGCGGAACCGTACTGATAAAAAGCCTCGTTTCCTGCTTCGCCGGTCATGGTGGCGCTGATCACCGGCGCCTGATACTGCGCAGGGATCTCCGGGAGCTCTGCGGGAGTCTCAGGAGGGAGCTCCACCTGGGAAGAGGCCTCCTCTTTGGGGGCGGTCTCCTGGCTCCCGCTGCTGGGACTCTGGCTTTCCGGAGCCTGGGAGGAAGCTGGGGGATTGATGCTGCTCTGGGGCGGCGGGTCGTCTGGGATATCCTCATAGAGCTCCGGGGCGTACCGCTGCCGCAGGGTCTCCACCGTCCCCTCCGGCATGGCGAAGGCGGCGGAAAGAAGCGTGGCTCGTCCCAAAAGGGCTTCCAGAACCGGTCCCACTGTGGGATAAGCAAACAAAAAGACCCCGGCCCCCAGAAGTGCGGCCAACGTCCCCATCCATCCTTTCCTTTTTGGTTCCTTTCCTTTCACCGCCTCACCCTCTCCGGCAACATAGACTTCTCCATATTTTTATGCGCCGGCGGCCTGCTTTAGCACAGCCCTCGGAGGGAGGCAAAAAGGGCCCCTTGTCCAAACACAGCAAAGCGCCCCGCCTGAATCGTTCAGGCGGGGCGCTTTTTCTCGTTTCTCATTCTGCGTTCCGGGCCCCCGGCGGTCAATGCATCCGCAGGAAGGCCAGAGTGAAGGCCAGGGCCAGGGCCAGAGCTACCAGCAGGGGAGTCCATTTGGCGTGTACGTTCATTCTTACCATCCTTTCCCGGGATCTCACCGTCTATCATCCGTTGTCCTTCTGTAAATTATAACGAAATGGGAAAGGAAAATATTTCACCCGCCAAAAGAAAAAATAAAAAAGAACGGCAAAAGCCGTTCTTTTTCATCTGTGTGGGATCCCTTCTCAGCCGGCAGCGTTGAGCTTCACAGCCAGACGGGACTTTTTGCGGGCCGCGGTGTTCTTGTGAAGAAGGCCCTTAGCGGCAGCCTGGTCGATCTTCTTGATGGCCAGGGTGACGGCAGCGGTTCTGTCCTCAGCGGAGGCGGCGATAGCGGCCTCGGCCTTTTTGATGGTGGTTTTCAGGTTGGAGTTGAGGGCCTTGTTTCTCTGGGTCTTGGTGGCGATGACCTTCACTCTCTTTTTGGCAGACTTGATATTCGGCATAGTGACACCTCCTTCACGTTCATTGACAGTACAAGTAATCTTACCATGTTCCAAAGGCAAATGCAAGAGCCTGGGACAAGTTTTTTCGCGAAAATCTCAGGGAAAAGCCCTTTTCCCCGGGAACTCAGCCCTTGCCGGAACCGGTTTCCCCTCCCTTTCCGCCGGATGGGACCCCTTCCTCCGGCATTTCCCGGGGAATGGGGAACCCCTCCCGGGACATCAGCAGCTCCAGAGCTTCCCTGGAATCCGGGGAAACGTCGGGCTTGGCGGCGGCCAAAAGCCCCGCAGCTCCCAGGATCACCACGCTCCCCAGCACCTTTCGGAGGGTGAAGGTCTCACCCAGCCAGATAGCCCCGGCAACGTTGCAGCTCACCGGTTCAAACAGGCTGAACACCGCAGCCGTGGTGGCGCTGAGGTAGCGCACCCCCATCTGGAGGAACACTACCGCGAAGAAGGAGGCCCCCACCGCCACCAGGAAAGTATAAAGGAGAGCTTTTAATGGCAGGCAAAAGACGATCTGTCCCACCGGGATATTGTAACAGAACATCCCCAGGGCCACCGACCCGGCCATATAGAAGGCCACTACCAGGGGGTCCAGATCCCGCAGGCAGGTCTTATCCACCCCCACCATATAGGAGGCGTAGGTGATACTGGATGCCAGAGCCAGCCCCACCCCCAAAAGGGTGTTGGAACCGCTTCCCGCTTCCAGGAACAACGCCACCCCCAGGCTGGCCCCCACCAGGGCGATGACCTTTGGGCGCCCCAGCCGCTCCCGGAACAGTACCCGGCAAATCAGGGCCACAAACACCGGATACATAAAGTGAAGAGTGGTGGCGGTGCCGATGCCCACATAGGCATAGGAGGTATAGAGCATCAGCGTGGTGGCTCCCCTTCCCAGGAGCCCCACCAGGAAAAGGCAGAGGAGCTGTTGGCGGCTCACCCGGAGGCTGACCCTCCGGACCAGCAGCACCACCAGCAGCACCGGCATCACCAGGACCTCCCGGTAAAAGGTGACGGTAAGGGCATTGCTGCCCATGGCGTAGGTCTTGCTGGTAAGCACCGGCGTAACGCCGAACAGCAGCGCCGACAAAATGGTAAGAACAATCCCTTTGACCCGCATGCTCTCCCTCCTTCCCCGGCGGGTAATGATTACAATTATACTCCCGCCCCCCAGGGGGAAGTCAAGGCCCCATGGCGAAAATTTTCCTTTTCCGGGGAACTGCCTCGGGGGCGTCTTCAAGCCCCCTGAGGGTGCAAAAAGGCGCCCCTCTGCGGGGCGCCTTTATCGTTGGTAGGAAAAGAGCTTACTGCTGCTCCTTCATCTTGGCAAAGCACTCGCTGCAATAGACAGGGCGGTCCTCACGGGGACGGAAGGGAACCTTAGCCTCTTTGCCGCAGTTGGCGCAGATGGCGGTGAACATCTCACGGTCGGAACGCTGGCTGGCCTTGCGGGCATCCCGGCAGGCCTTGCAGCGCTGGGGCTCGTTGGCGAAGCCTCTCTCAGCGTAGAACTCCTGCTCACCGGCAGTGAAGATGAACTCCTGGCCGCACTCTTTGCAAACTAACTTCTTGTCTTCGTACATACTAACATACCTCGCTTATGGATTTTTACCCACACAGGCTCCAAAGCGAGTATACCGCATTTGGATTTGCTGGGGGCAATATTTCTCAACCTGGCGTATCCAGGCTGATGACTGGGGATGGTTTTCTTGCCGGCTTTTAAACCGACCGCAGCTTCCGTCTGACTCTTTGAAGAGCATTATCCACAGCTTTAGAAGTAGTACGAAGCAGTTGT
>JAHZBJ010000113.1:0-2244 GCA_019423445.1 Oscillospiraceae bacterium | reverse complement strand
ATTTCGGAATAAGAGTGACCGCTCAACTAGAGGGTCAAAGCCTGCTGCTCAAAACCGGATAGCAAAGTGTCGATTCGGCCCCGGAGCTCCTCCATCTGCTCGGCGATAATGATCTCCTCCTCGGGGCTGACCTGGGGGTCTCTCTGGACCCCGTCCAACTCTTCCAGGGGGGAATAATCGCTGAGGGGACGGCTCTTCTGGGAGAGGGCGGCCTTTGCGGCCGTGGCCATGGTGGAGGCCACACACACCGACGCAAAGGCGGCGAAAGCACTCTGGCGTCCGTCGTAGAGGCGGACGGCCTTCAGCAGACCGATGAGCCCCTCCTGGACCACATCCTCCGCTTCCATTCCCGGCAGAAAATACCGGGCGGCACGCCGGCGGATCATGGGAAGATACCGGGCCACCAGTTCGGTGACAGCGGATTCATCCCCCGCCCGTGCGGAGAGGATCAGGGCTTCATCTGTGAGGTTCTGCAGTGCCTTTGTCATGGTTCGCTCCCAAAGTTGACTGGCTAGGGCCACGCGACGTCTATTATTGTATCCTCCTTTGGTGCGGTTGTCAAGGGATGTTTGTGTGTTTTTTACAAAAAACACTTTTCCCAAAAGAGAAACTTTGGAAAACGGCGTCGTTTTAAAATGAAAAATCGCCTATTTCGTGGATGCGCGGCCGGCTGCATCCCCTATCTTGTGATTAAAGTGTGATTTGCGGTGTTTTACCGGGTCAGGTTCCGGACCCAGCGCCCCCGCCAGATCCGGGGCAGGCCCACCGCCGCTTTGATAATCTCATCGCATTTCAGCACCAGGTAGACCGCCGGAGGGGCCCACCCCAGCCACAGTCCTGCGGCGAATCCCGCCGGGATGGCCACCGCCCAGAGGAAGAAGGCGTCGCAGAAGAGGACAAAACGGCTGTCGCCGCCGCCCCGTAGGACCCCCATCAGGCCGGTGAATGCCACCGACTGGAAAACGGTGACAAAAGCGGAGACGGTGAGGATCTGAAGGGTCAGCTCCCGAGTTGCCTGGGGGATGTTGTACAGATTCACAATGGGCTGGCGCACCAGCAGCAGGATCCCCCCTGCCAAAAGGCCGAAGAGGGCGCCCAGCACCACGATCCCCTTGGCCAGATCCCGGGTCTTCTGGTACTCCTCGGCGCCGATGCCGTTGCCGATGATCACCGAGGCGGCGTTGGAGATGCCGAAGATAAACACCTGGGTAAATTGGACGGTAATGTTGGTGATGGAATTGGCGGTGACGAAGTCCCGGCCCATCCGGCCCATCACCACCAGGAGCATGGAGTTCCCCAAGCTCCATACCAGCTCGTTGAGCATCACCGGGGTGACATTGACGGCAAAGTCCCGCCGGAAGGAGGAATCGCCGTGAAGGAGGTCTCTCGGGGTGAAGCGGATCTTCTTTTCGAAGCGGAAAACGTAAATCCCGGCGATGAGAATCTCCACCCCCCGGGCGATGACGGTGGCAATGGCTCCGCCTTCCATTCCCAAGGCGGGGAAACCCAGCTTGCCGAAAATCAGCACCCAGTTCAGGAAGGTGTTCACCCCCAGGGACGTGATATACACCACAATGGAGATCCGCACCGTTCCCACAGCCCGGAGGGTCATCAGCATCACATTGGTCATGCCGTTTAGGAGGTAGCTGAAGCAGACGATGCGCATATATCCCGCCCCAGCTGCAACCACCTCCCTGTCCTCGGTAAAGCAGGAAAGGATGGCTTCGGGGAAAAAGCGCCCCGCCGCAAGGAACACCAGGGACAAAGCCGCCGTGACCCAGTAGGCAATGGAAAGGATGCTGCGGATGGAGGCGGTATCCCCCTTGCCCCAGTACTGGGAGAGGAGGACGTTGGTACCGCTGGCGATCCCGAATGTCAACACCATAAATATGGTGGCGAACTGGTTGGCAAGGCTGGCCCCGGAAAGCTGCACCTCACCCAGCTGCCCCAACATCACCGTGTCCATCATTCCGGTCATATATGTAATGAGGTTCTGCATGGCGATGGGTACCGCAATGGCCAAAAGAGACCGTCGGAGAGCCCTGTCCTGAAGCGATGAAAGCCAGCTCACATTGTTTCCTCCTCCCGTAAACAGTGCCCTTCATCATAGCATATCCTTCCTGCCTTCGCAAGGGGCACTTGCATTCCCTTAAATTTTATACTATAATAAAGCCGTTGTTTTCGCCGGTGTGATGGAATGGCAGACGTGACGGACTCAAAATCCGTTGGTAGCGATACCGTGTG
>JAHZBJ010000112.1:5040-6513 GCA_019423445.1 Oscillospiraceae bacterium | reverse complement strand
AGTGCGTCCACCGGGTAGGAAATACCCTGAGGCACCTTCATGGATTGCTCGAATCCCATGGATTTCTTTTCTTCCATAGACAAAAAATCACCTCGGGGAGTATGGCTGGACGGAACCGGTGAGGCTCCGTCCTCGGCCATAGTGTTCCCCGGGGTGACAGGTTCATGCGGAATGGTGCCTGGCTGGGAGGAATCACTCCGCACCGTAGGCGAACTTTGCCATTTCCAGAAGGGTTTTAAACATCCGTGGACTCTGGCGTTCAAAAACCGTCAGATCCACGTTCATGATCATATTGTTGGTTACAGCGGCCACCGGCTGATAGATGGCACTGTTTTTGATTTCGTCAATGGAGATGGAGCTGTCGGCGAAGATGACGTCAGGTTCAAGGTCCGCAACATCCTCCCGGTCGTAGAGCCAATCGGTGTAAGCTGCAGCATCGTTGACAAAGCCCAGCTCCTCCAGAAGGCTTCCTTCAAAGGTATCCCCGGTGGCCATGCCGTAACCCATCTGGCGCAGAAGAATGGCCCGGGGGGAGGAGCCGTCGGAGTATCCGGCCCCTTCCAGAAGCATTCCCTCCAGCTCGTCCCAGTAGCCCTCGCCGTGGTTCTTGCCGGAGACGTTTCCCATCAGAGCCAGGGCCAGATCCAGGTAGTTCTGCCGGAGTTCTTCCAGGCTTTCAGCCCGCTCCAGAACCAGTACTGGGATGTCCTGCTGCTGGAACCAGATGAGATCCGCTTCGGGAAGGGGGGCGGAGGCCACCACCAGATCAAAATTCTGTTTCTGGATAGTGCTCGTGTTGGGGGTGAGGACTGTACCGCAGCGCTGGGGTTTATCCCCCTCCTCTTTGGGGTAATTACAGTCATCGCTTCCCCCGGCCACCCGGCCGCCCAGACCCATATCAAAGAGCATCTCGGTGGTGCCGGGGGAGAGGGAAAGCACCCGCTGGGGAGCCTCGGCGATATCGGTATCCCGGACCCGCACCGGCCAGTCAGCGTCCCCGCCGGAGCCGCCCCCTTGGCTTTGGGAGGAACCGGAACCGGCATCATCTTTTCCCTGGCAGGCGCCCAGGGCGAGGATCATGGCCAGTGCCAAGGCAAAGGCCATCAGCTTGCAAAGATGTTTCATGATATTTCCTTTCTTTTTTCGTTGCAGTGGGGCAGAGGGCGGCCGGAAAGGCCGGAGTCTGTGAAGAAGCGGGGATGGGCTTTTTCGAAGTCCCTTTTCCGGATCTTCACCCCATATGGGAATCCTTTTTATAGTTTGTTCACCAGGCCCTTATACATGCAGATGGCCAGAATGATGCAGATGATCTGAGCCACGTTGATGCTGAACTGGAATCCGAAGGCCAACTGGAGCACCGCCAGATCCAGCACCATGGGGTTTTGGACCGAGAGCCCCACACTGCTGCCGTAGCTGAGCCATGAGAGATATGGCATTCCGGCGGTGGCTCCGGAAATCAGGGAGCCCACAATA
>JAHZBJ010000112.1:0-5030 GCA_019423445.1 Oscillospiraceae bacterium | reverse complement strand
CCCCGGCAAGCAGCATAAAAAGCAGAACAAGGTTGCGTTTCCATTTCATAATTGTAATATTTCCTCCGATTTGTCAGGGAGATTTACCGTGTCTCCCCAGCCTGTGCGGCTTGTTCCAGGGCGGCCTGGGCCAGGGCCCGGACGTCCTCCAGGGACCCGATGGTCCCCGCTTGACGGCGGAGAGCGGCGGCTCCCCGCATGCCGGTCATGTACCAACCGCAGTGTTTTCGGGCTTCCCGGAAAGCCACAGCGTCCCCTTTGTAGGAGGCCATGAGCCGGATGTGTTCCACCATCACAGCCATCCGTTCCTCCATGGGAGGATCGGGGAGGAGCCTGCCGGTGGTGAGGTATTCCCGGATCTGCCCCAGGAGCCAGGGACGGCCCAGGGCGCCCCGGCCCACCATCACCAGGTCGCAGCCGGTGGAATCCAGGAGAGCTCTGGCGGCCTGGGGACTGTCCACGTCGCCGTTGCCGATCACAGGGATCTTCACCGCTTCTTTTACCTGGCGGATGATGTCCCAGTCCACCGGGGGGGCGTACATCTGAGCCCGGGTGCGGCCGTGGATGGTGATGGCGTCGGCTCCGCTGGCCTCAGCCATCCGTGCGAACTCCACTGCGTTGACATGGGCGTCGTCCCAGCCCTTCCGGAATTTCACTGTCACCGGTACCGGACTTGCGTCTTTTACCGCCCGGATGATCCGGGCCGCCAGCTCGGGTTCTTTCATCAGGGCGCTGCCGGAACGGCCGCCTGCGATTTTTGGGGCTGGGCAGCCCATGTTGATGTCAATGACGTCGGGTTTCGCCTCCATAGCCGCCGGCACCGCCCGGGCCATGGCGTCCGGGTCATCTCCAAAGAGCTGCACCGCTGCCGGGCGTTCCAGAGGTCCCAGTTCCAGAAGCTGGGTGGACTTTTGGTTCCCCAGCACCAGCCCTCGGGAGCTTACCATCTCCCCCACGGTGTAGATGGCGCCGAAGCTCCGGCAGATCTGGCGGAAAGCCCGGTCCGCAACCCCCGCCATGGGGGCCAGGGCGGCGCCTTCTTCCAGAATCACGTTTCCGATTTTCAAAATACCGCTCCTTCCATCTCCCCGTTCCGCCGGGTTTTGGACAGGCGGGGAATGTGTACTCCAGTATTTTACCAAAAATCGGGACGAACCACAAGAAGTGTGGTATAATAGCTTTTGTACGCAGTACCGCCCCGGGGCTTTTCAAGGTCATGGGGGTGTGGGAGGGTTTGAAGAACACCCCCGCTCCAGGCCGCGCTGGATTTTCGGCTCAGGCCCGGAATGGTGGGCAATGCCGACCCGCTTTGTGTATCCTTAAATATAGGGAGGTCCCCATGAAGTTTCTTGTCGTGGATTCCAACAGTATTCTCAATCGCGCCTTTTACGGCATCAAGCTCCTGACTACCAAAAACGGGGAGTATACCAATGCCGTTTACGGCTTTTTCAATATCGTTTTGAAACTGATGGACGACCTGGCACCGGACCAGGCGGCTTTCGCCTTCGATCTGCCTGGAGGCACCTTCCGTCACCGGATGTATGACGGCTATAAGGCTCAGCGGAAGGGAATGCCCCCGGAGCTGGCCCAGCAGCTGCCGGTGGTGAAGGAACTGATCGCCGCCATGGGTTGGCCGGTGGTAGGGGTGGAGGGCTACGAGGCCGACGACGTCCTGGGGACCCTGGCCCGTTCCGCCGAGAAAACAGGGGACCAGGCCCTTCTTCTCACCGGCGACCGGGATTCCCTCCAGCTGGTGGATGACAAGGTCACAGTGATCCTGGCAGCCACCCGGGCCGGGGGCGCCCAGTACCTGGAGATGACCCCCCAGGCGGTAGAGGAGAAGTATGGAGTCTCTCCCCTGCAGCTCATTGATACCAAAGCTTTGATGGGGGACAGCTCGGACAATATCCCGGGGGTACCGGGGATTGGGGAAAAGACAGCCTTTTCCCTGGTGCAGAAGTATGGCAGCCTGGACGAGATCTACCGGGATGTGGAGGGGCTGGAAGTTTCTGCGGGCGTGAAGAAAAAACTCCTGGCTGGCAGGGAGATGGCCTTCCTCAGCCGGGAGCTGGGGACCATCTGCTGTGATGCCCCTATGAGCCGCAGCCTTGCCGACTATGCCCGGCGGCCCATGGATAAAACCCTTTTGTACAATACCCTCAGCCGCTTGGAACTCCATACCCTTATCACCCGGCTGGGGCTGGAGCCCCCTGCCCCTGGGGAGGAAGCCGCCGGAGGGGAGAAGCCGGAGAACCATGGATATGTGCTGGAGGAGGGTGCTCCCGAGCCCTCTGTTTTGGCAGGGGTAGAAGGTCCCTTGTACCTTGCCGCCGATTGGAGTGGGGACGCCTTGGATACCCTGGCGGTGGCCGCGGGGGAGCAGGTGTGGCTGGTAAGGAACCCGGAGAAGGAGCTGCTTCTGGCTCTTGCCTCTTTGGATAAGGAGAAATATCTGGAGGACAGTAAGCCCTGGTGCAAGGCCATTTTCTCTCTTGACCCGGAACTTCGGGAGATCCCGGTGACCTTTGACCTGCGGCTGGCGGGATACCTTTTGAGCCCCAACTCCACTGAGTATACCGTTCACCGCCTGGCGGGAGAGTACGGGGTTCCGGCCCCCACCCTTCAGACCCCCGGGGAAGAAGAGGTGCCGGAAGCTGCTCTCCGGGCAGCCTGGCTTCCTGCCCTCTGCCGCCGTCTGGGAGAGGAGATCGCCGCCAACGGCCAGGAGGGGCTCCTTCGCGACATGGAAATTCCCCTGGCCCAGGTGTTGGCTTCTATGGAACTGGAGGGCTTTCGTATCGATCTTGCGGGGCTGGCCGCCTTTGGGGAGGAACTCCGGGGCCTTATCGCCGGCCTGGAAGAGGAGATATACCATCTTGCCGGGCACTCCTTTAACATCAACTCTCCGAAACAGTTGGGAACGGTGCTTTTTGAGGAGTTGGGTCTCCCCACCCGGAAAAAAACGAAAAGCGGTTACAGTACCGACGCTGAGGTGTTGGAGAGCCTTATCCCCCATCACGAGATTATCTCCAAGATTTTGGATTATCGAAAATACGCGAAGCTTCTTTCCACCTACGTGGAGGGGCTGAAAAACGCCGCCGGATCCGACAGCCGGATTCGCACCTCCTTTAACCAAACCGAGACCCGGACCGGCCGCATCTCCTCAGCGGAACCCAATATGCAGAACATCCCTATTCGCACCGAGCCGGGAAGCCGGATGCGCCGCTTTTTCACTGCCCGGGAGGGGTGCCTTCTGGTGGATGCCGACTACAGTCAGATTGAGCTGCGGGTGCTGGCCTCCATTGCGGAGGACGAGAATATGATTTCCGCCTTCCGCTCCGGGGAAGATATTCACCGGAATACCGCTGCCCAGGTTTTTGATATGCCCCCCGATTTTGTCACCCCAATGATGCGCAGCCGGGCCAAGGCGGTGAACTTCGGCATCGTCTACGGCATTTCCGCTTTTTCCCTGTCCAAGGACATCGGGGTGACGGTGGCGGAGGCGGACAGTTACATCAAAAGCTACCTTCGCACCTACAGCGGCGTCAAGCAGTATATGGAGCGGGTGGTGAAGGAGGCGGAGGAAAAGGGGTATGTTCAGACCCTGTTTGGCCGCCGGCGGTACCTGCCGGAGCTGCGCTCCTCCAACCGGAACCTCCGGGCCTTCGGCCAGCGGGTGGCTATGAATATGCCCATTCAGGGCACCGCTGCGGATATCATTAAAATTGCCATGGTGCGGGTCTGGCGGCGCCTTCGGGAGGAGAATCTCCGAGCCAGGCTCATCCTCCAGGTCCACGATGAGCTCATTGTGGAGGCACCGGAGGAGGAGGCGCCTCGGGTTCGCGACCTGGTGAAAGAGGAGATGGAGGCCGCTGTAAACCTGGCGGTCCCCATGGTGGTGGATGCCAAGGTTGGCCGGGACTGGGGCGAAGCCCATTGAAGCCGGGAGGAGTGGAATTCATGGAGAAGCCACAGGTGGAATCCGCCGTGCCGGAAGAAATCCCCCGGATGGCGGAACTGGAGGCCCTCTGCTTTTCTGAGCCCCGGAGCGCCCAGGCGCTTTTGGAAGAGCTGGCATCCCCGGAACGGTACCTGCTGCTGTCTGCCCGGATAGGGAAGGAGCTGGCGGGATATGCCGGTCTGGAGTACGTTCTGGACGAGGGTTATATCACCGATGTGGCGGTGTTTCCTGAGTTTCGCCGCCGTGGGGTGGCCAGGGCGCTTCTGAAGGAACTGGCCTGCCGGGGAAGGACCATGGGCCTTTCCTTTCTGACTCTGGAAGTCCGGGCGGGAAATGCCCCTGCCATTGCCTTGTATGCGGGGTTGGGGTACCAGGAGGTGGGCCGCCGCAGGGATTTTTACCGCGCTCCCCGAGAGGATGCGGTTCTTATGACCTGTTGGTTGGACGAACCTGGTTCGGAGAAGGAAAAAGAGAGACTGTCTGAACTTTAAAATTACCATCATAGCCGTCCTTTCCGGCGGGGCAGCCTCGCCGGGATTTGGATAGATAACCAGAAACAACATCACAGGGAGGAACAAATGGTATGACTTATCAGGAAGTGCTGGAAAACGCGAGAAAGAACCTGGCCCCCATCTGCCGGGTCTGCCGGGAGTGCAACGGCGTTGCCTGCCGGGGGGAGGTCCCTGGGGCTGGCGGCAAGGGCACCGGCGCCGCTTTCATTCGGAATGTAGAAAAACTCAAGGAAATCACCATCAATATGGATGTTCTCTATGAGAACAAGGGCCAGGACAGCACCGTTTCCTTCTGGGGCCGGGAGTTTGCGGCTCCTGTGTTTGCCGCCCCCATCGGCGGGATGGAGCACAACTACACCCCCGTTCTGGATGAAGCCGCCTGGACCAAATCGGTGGTGGACGGCTGTGCCGACGCCGGGGTGTTGGCCTTTACCGGGGATGGCGTGAAGGATCCTCTCATGGATCTGCCCCTCCAGTGGATCAAGGAGCGGGGTGGTCTGGGTGTCCCCACCATCAAGCCCTGGGGAGCGGAAAAGGTTATGGAAAAAGTGGAGAAG
>JAHZBJ010000011.1:21739-26576 GCA_019423445.1 Oscillospiraceae bacterium | reverse complement strand
ACCATGTGACCTATCTGGGGATGTACGGCAACGGCCTCCGGGAGCTGTATCTGGACGGGAAACAGATCACCTTCTTTAACCATCCCCTTCTTCAGGACTACAGCATTTCTTCCCCCATCCCTCTGGAATCCCAACGCCCCGGCGGAGAAACTGTGCAGGGGTGGGTCATTCCTCCGGCGGGATATCAGAAAGGAAAAAAGTATCCCGCCATTCTGAATATCCACGGGGGACCTCATGCCGCCTTCGGCGCCGTCTTTTTCCATGAGATGCAGGTCTGGGCCAACGCGGGGTATTTTGTGTTTTACTGCAACCCCCATGGCAGCGACGGCAGAGGCAACGCCTTTGGAGACATGCGGGGCATCTACGGCAGCATCGATTACGAGGATATTATGGCCTTCACCGACGCGGTGCTGGCGGCATGGCCGGACATCGACGCCAGCCGTCTGGGGGTTACCGGCGGCAGCTACGGCGGCTATATGACCAACTGGATCATCGGTCACACCAACCGCTTCCGCTGCGCCGCCTCCCAGCGTTCCATCTCGGACTGGGCCATTTCCGAAATGGCCAGCGACTGCGGTTATCAGCGCAATGCCGCCAAAATGGGAGCCTCGGCCTTGGAGGACCACGAGAAGGTATGGTTCCACTCTCCGCTGAAATACGCCGGAAATGTGACCACCCCCACCCTTTTCCTTCACTCTTATGAGGACTACCGCTGCCACCACATCCAGGCCATCGCCATGTACACCGCCATCCGCCAGCGGGGCGTTGAAAGCCGTCTTTGTATCTTCAAAGGCGAAAATCATGAGCTCTCCCGCTCCGGCAAACCCACAAACCGCATCAGCAGAATGCAGGAGATCCTGAACTGGATGGACCGGCACCTGAAAAACTGAACATTAAAAAACACAGGACCCCGGCGCGCATCACACGCACCAGGGTCCTGTTGCTGCCACTAAACTCCCCTTCCCAGTTCAATCCCGGGACGGGGTGTTTTCCAAAATTCCCGCCAAATGTTCCAGGAACATCTCCCGGAAGGGAGCCAGTTCCCCCAGGCCCTCCAGAACACAGTCCACCTGGTATCCCTGTTTCTCCAGGCGGTTCCGCCAGGAGTCCGGACCGCTTCCGGCCATATCCTCCCGGACGTGTTCCCCGGCGGTGGTCATAAAGGGGCGAAGGATCACCTTCCTCGCTCCCAGTTCCCCCAGACGGCGGAGAAGGCAGTCAAAATCCGGCCAGCCCTCCACCGTAGCCACCAGCACGTTTCGCCTTCCCAAATCCCGGAAAGCGTACTCCAGTGCGGCATAGGCGAAATCCCCCGGATGGGCGGTGCCGTGGCCCATCAATACCAGGGCGGTATCCTCCGTCAGGCCGGGGTGCAGGGACAGCATCCCCTGGGCGGCCTTTTGGAGGTCCCCGGCGCTGTCCAGAAGGGGCGGCGCCACCCGAAGCTCCTGAAACCTCCCGGCAGCCCGTTCACATCCTTCCAGCAGCCGGTGGTACTCCACGCCTCCCATGATGTAGGTGGAAAGCACCGCCAGATGGGTCACTCCCGCTTCTTCCATCCGCCGGATGGCAGCAGGGACATCATCTACCTCCACCCCTGTCCGGGCCAGCTTCCGGCGGATCATCTCACTGGTAAAGGCCCGGCCGGTGAAAGCCTCCGGCCAGCGGCGGGCCGCTTCCTCTTCAATCGCTCCGATGGTCCTCTCCCGGGTCTCCTCTACGGCGGTGCCGAAGCTTGCCACCAGTATTCCCTGTTTCATCCTGTCGTCCTCCCATTTTACAAACTGCGGCCGGCGGCCTCATACAAAAGGGCGTTGCAGATGGCGGCGGCTACGGTGCTGCCGCCCTTCCGTCCCCGGGCCACAATATGGGGCCAGGAGGAACCCAAAAACAGTTCCTTGCTTTCCACTACGTTAACAAACCCCACCGGCACCCCGATTACCAGGGCCGGGGCAACTTTGCCTTCCTCTGCCAAACGGTGAAGCCGGGCCAGGGCAGTGGGGGCGTTCCCGATGGCAAAGATCAGAGGAGCGCCGCCGGTGTCCAGGGAAGCAGCCTTCTCCATGCTCACCGCCGCCCGGGTCTCCCCCCGCTCCCGGGCAGCCTGGGCTACCTCAGGCTCCGCCATGAAGCAGATCCCACGGCCTCCCAGTTTTTCCAGGGCTGTTTTACTCACTCCGGAGAGTGCCATATTGGTGTCGGTGATGATCCAGGCTCCGGCCCGAAGGGCCTTCACTCCCGCCGCTACGGCACCGGGGGAAAACACCAGGTTCTCCCGGTAATCAAAGTCGGCGGTGGTATGGATCACCCTGCGCACCACCGCCAGGTTCTCCTCGGGGGGCAGCTCCCCCATCCTCTCCAGCTCTGTCTGAATCATCTCCATGCTGCGCCTTTCAATCTCTTCGGGGCGCATCTGCCAGCGGTCCACGGTCCTTCCTCCCTTCGGCTACTGCGGCTATTGCTCGATGCCCAGCCGGGCGGTGATCCCCTTGTCGTAGGGGTGGCGGAGCTTCTTCATCTCGGTGATGTAGTCCGCCCGGTCCAGCAGCCACTGGGGGGGATTCCTCCCGGTCAGAACCACCTCCACCCCCTCCGGGCGGTGGTCCAGGAAATCCCGGATCAGATCCCCGTCCAGAAGATTCAGGTTCAGAGCCGCCATGGCCTCATCCAGCACCAGCAGGCCGCACTCCCCCCGGCGGGCAGCGTCCAGGGCAGCACGAAGGTTTTGGTTATGGATGTCCCGGCTCTCCTCCAGTTCTCCTGTGGTCATGGTGTCGGTAAAGCCTTCCCCTGCTTTGCCCCGAAGGACAGTGATCCCAAGCTTCCGGAAGCTCTCCAGCTCCCCGGAGGGCTGATTCTTTAAAAATTGGACAAAAAGCACCGGGATCCCGTCCCCTGCCGCCCGCACCGCCAATCCCGCGGCAGCGGTGGTCTTTCCCTTTCCGTCCCCGATGTAAAGATGCACAAGGCCCAGATTCATATTCCTTCCTCCAATATCCTGTAGATCAGATCCATATCCAAGCTCCGGCGGAGGGCATCCGCCAGTTTGTCGTACTCCCGCTCCCGGCGGCGAACCGGGTCAAAGTCCACCTTCTCTCCCGGGTCCAGCCCTTTGCGCCGGGCCAACTCCTCCCACAGGCGCCTTAACAGTTCCCCGCTGTCCAGCACCCCGTGGAGGTAGGTCCCCCAGACGTTTCCCCGGACCGCGCCGTCCTCCCGGGGATCGCCGCCATCCAGAGGGGCAATCCGGCAGAAGGGTGCGGCCCCTTCCTCCAGGGTGGTGGTTCCCATGTGGATCTCGTACCCCTCCACCGGGGCTCCGGAAAGAGCGGAAAAACAGTCGGGTCCTGCCAGAACCCCGCCGGACATCCTGGTCCTGGTCTTTTCTCCCTGGAAAACGGTGTCCACCGGCAGGAGTCCCATTCCCATCATGGAACCGCCACCTTCCACCCCCAGGGGGTCCCGGAGGGTACGGCCCAGCATCTGGTAGCCGCCGCAGATCCCCAGCACAGGAGTCCCCGCCGACGCCAGCTTTTGAATGGCGCTTTCCAGGCCGCTCTGCCGCAGCCACAGGAGATCCGCCATGGTGCTCTTGGTTCCGGGGAGGATTACCAGATCCGGTTTTCCCAGCTCTCTGGGAGAGGCAGGATACCGCACTCCCGCTCCCGGAAGGCTCTCCAGCGGAGCAAAGTCGGTGAAATTGGAGATCCGGGGGAGGCGTATCACCGCGATGTCCACCCCACCGGAGCCTCCCCGCCCCGCCAGCCGGGGGCTGAGGCTGTCCTCGTCGTCGATATCCAGGTCCAGATAGGGCACCACCCCCGCCACCGGCACCCCGGTAAGCTCTTCCAACTGAGAAAGCCCCGGGCGGAGGATCTCCACATCCCCCCGGAACTTATTGATAACGGTGGCTTTCACCATTCCCCGCTCCTCCGGAGGCAGAAGGGCCAGGGTACCGTACAGGGCGGCAAATACCCCGCCCCGGTCAATGTCCCCTGCCAGGAGCACCGGGGACCGGGCCATCCGGGCCATCCCCATATTGACGATATCGTCCTGACGGAGATTGATCTCGGCGGGGCTGCCGGCCCCTTCCAGGACGATGACGTCGTACTCCTCCGCAAGGCTCCGGTAGGCCCGGAGAATCTCCGGCACCAGCTCCTTTTTGTAGCGGAAGTAGTCCGCCGCCGGCATCACTCCCCGGACTTCACCATTTACGATAACCTGGCTTCCGGTATCGCTTTGGGGCTTCAAAAGGATGGGATTCATCCGCACCGAAGGTTCCCCCCCCGCCGCCTGGGCCTGGCCCACCTGGGCCCGCCCCATTTCCCGCCCTTCCCGGGTGATGAAGGAATTCAGCGCCATATTCTGAGACTTGAAGGGGGCCACCCGGAGGCCGTCCTGGTAAAAAATCCGGCAGAGCCCCGCTGCCAGGACGCTCTTTCCGGCATTGGACATGGTCCCCTGAACCATGATGGATTTTGCGGTCATCCTTCTCCCTCCCCCAGTTTTTTCAGCGCTGCCAAAAAGGCTTCGTTTTCCGCCCGGGTCCGCACCGCAGCCCGGTACCACCCCGGTCCCAGCCCCGGATAGTTGCTGCAATCCCGCAGGAGAATCCCCATAGGCCGCAGCCGCCGGGCCAGAGCCCCGTCCCGGCCACGGAAAAAGAGGTAGTTGGCCTGGCTCCCTACCACCCGGAACCCCAGCTCCTCCAGCCCCTCACGGAGGAAAACCCGCTCCCGGGGGATCAGCTCCCGGGTCCTGCGGAGGTAATCCTCCTCCTCCAGAGCGGCAATCCCCGCGGCCTGGGCCGGGATGGAGACCCCCCAGGGCTGACCGC
>JAHZBJ010000011.1:13661-21729 GCA_019423445.1 Oscillospiraceae bacterium | reverse complement strand
TTCTTCAACAGGGCGGTGTTGCCGGAAAGGCAGAATCCCAGCCGCAGCCCCGCCATAGCGTAGAGCTTGGTGAAAGCCTTGAGGATCACCAAACCCGGGAACTCCTGGAGCCGGGAAATCATGGTGTGGTCCTCCGGCCGGTCCAGGAAGGAGACAAAGCACTCATCCAACAGAACGGCTGTCCCCGTCTCCCGGCAGCGGCGAAGGATCCGCTCCAGAAGCTCCTGTTCCACCGGCCAGCCAGTGGGGTTGTTGGGGGTGCAGAGGCAGAGAAGATCCACCCCCGGTTCCAGCCGCTCCAGGATTTCCGGCGTAAGGCGGAAATCATCCTCCTCCCGGAGAGGGTATTCCTCCACGGAGCAGCCTGCCGCCGCCATGGCCTGGGCATACTCGGCAAAGGTGGGTACCGGCACCAGCCCCCGCCGTGGCCGGAGGGCCAGAGCCAAACGGAAAATCAGCTCCGCCGCGCCGTTGCCGCACAAAATCTCCTCCGGATCGAGACCCAGGCGCGCCCCCAAGGCTCCCCGAAGCTCCCGGCAGAGGGGATCCGGGTATTGGGCACACTTTTCCAGGGAGCGGGCCGCCGCCTGGCGAACCCCGTCCGGCAGGCCCAGGGGATTGATATTGGCGGAAAAATCCAAAATGGTCCCGGCGTACTCCTCCGCCAGGCTGTAAACGTCCCCGCCGTGAACCAGCTTTTCCATCTCTTCACCTCATCCAGAACATCCAGAGTCCCCACCGAAGCCCTGTCGCCAGCAGGCAGCAGACCCCGGCAGTAAGAAGCATCAGCCGTCCCGCCCGGGGGATATCCTCCGCCTCCACCGGGCGCAGGGGATCCCCCAGGGTGGGCTTGTGATGGACCTTGCCGAAATAACTGGCGTCCCCTGCCAGCTCCACCCCCAAAGCCCCCGCCATAGCAGCTTCGGTCTGGGCGCTGTTGGGGCTCTGGTGTTTCCGCCGGTCCCGCCGCCAAATCCGAAAGGCCCCCCGGGCATCCAGCCCCGCCAGAGGCGCCAAAGCCGCCATCAGAAGGGCGCAAAGCCGGGAGGGGATCCAGTTCACCAAGTCATCCAGCCGGGCGGCGGCAGTGCCGAACCAGCGGTACCGGTCGTTTCGGTATCCCACCATGCTGTCCATGGTGTTTACTGCCTTATACGCCATGGCCAGGGGAGCTCCCCCCAGCGCCACCCAGAAGAGGGGCGCCGCCACCCCGTCCGAAGCGTTTTCCGCCACCGTTTCCACAGCCGCCTTTGTAACCCCCTGGAAAGTCAGTTCTCCGGTATCCCGGCCCACGATCATCCCCACCGCCTGGCGGGAGGCGGGAAGATCCCCCCGCTTCAGCTCCCGGTACACCGCCATGCTTTCATCCCACAGGTCCCGGGCGCAGAGGGCCTGCCAGCACATCACCGTCTCCCCCGCCAAAGCCAGCCAGGGGGAGACCCTTCCCAGGAGGAAAAGGATCCCCCAGGCGATCCCAAAACTTCCCAGAGGAAGCACCAAAGCCAACACTCCGCCTCCCAGGCGTTCCCCCAAGGGAGTGGCGGGAAAGAGACGGCGCAGGAGCTTTTCCAACTTTTCAATGGACGCACCCATCAGGCGCACTGGATGGGGGATCTTTCTGGGGTCCCCCAGGAGGAGATCCAGGCAAAAGCCTCCTAAAACGGCCAGCGCTGTCATGGCTCCTCCTCTCCGGGCCGGACGGCCCCCAACACCACAAACTTCTTATTCCTCTCCCAGCGCTCCGGTTCCAGGGCGATGATCCATCCGCCGCAGCAGGGGCTCTGCCACTGGTAGAAATCCTTTTCCGGCAGCGCCATAGCAGCGCAGAGAGCCATAATCACTCCGCCATGGGTCACAATGGCCCCCCGCTTTGTTCCGGAAGAGAGAATCTCCCCGGCCACCTGACAAAAGGCGGCGGCGCACCGGGCCTGGAACTCTTCCCTGCCTTCGCCTCCGGGAGGCGGCACCATACCGCCGCTCTCCACCCAGGCCCGGTAGGCCGGGTCCCCCTGGAGTTCCTCATAGGTGCCGTACTCAAAGGCACCGAAACCGCTCTCCCGAAGGTCCGCCACCGGTTCCGGCTCCAGCCCGGGATAGAGAAGCCGGGCAGTGGAAAGGCACCGCCTCATGGGGCTGCACCACACCCGCTCCGGAAGTTCCTCCGGGGGCCGGGCGTTCCGCCGGGCCAGGGCGATCCCTTGGGGGGCCAGCTCTTCATCGGTGGAACCGAGGTAACGCCTTTCCAAATTCCCCGGTGCCGGGGCATGCCGGATCAGCTCCACCAAACAAGGGCCTGGAGCCTCATCGCGCGGCAAAGGACCGCCGCCCCGGCCCTTCTCCCGCGCCACAGCGGGCGGGGTATCCATCCACTCCAATGAGGGAAGAAGGGGTCTCCTATCCCTTTCCATCAGGATTCTCCCCCTTCCGCTCCCGGGAACTCCTTCAACACCTGTGGGATACCGCAGCAGAGGCGCACCACCCCGGCCGCTTCCTGGGCCAGCGCGCAGCAAAGGCGCCCTGTCTCCTCCCGCCAGCGGCGGTCCGCCGGATCCAGAGGCACCACACCGCACCCCACTTCCCGGCAAAGGACATATTCCTTTTTCCGGAGCGTGGGCAGCAATTTCTGGGGATCCTCCCCAGCCGCCAGCTGCTCCCGAATCAGCTCCTCCAGTTCCGTCAGGATGGGAGCGGCATCCTCAGGCCGGGAGGAAGCGTCTTTTATTTCAAGGCCGCTCTGCTTTAGGGTCCAGGCCAGTTTTCCCTGGCCCGCCCCGCCAACCACCAGTATCACCGCTTCTCCCTCCTTTATGCCAGCCGGAGGGCCACTGCCGCACCGGCCAGAATCATCAGCTCACACACCACCAAAAAGAAGCCTGCCAGATCCCCGGTGATCCCCCCGAATTGACGGCGGGACATTCCCCGGTAGTAGAGGAAAGCCAGAACCGCTCCCAGAACTGCCCCCATTCCCGGCCACGGATCCAGAAGCACCATGCCCACGGCACAAAGGAAAGCCAACCCCCCGTCGGTAAGGGCCACCGCCTGCTTCTGGGAGGCGGTGGTGAAGGCATGAAGAAGGCCGCTTCCCTTGGCGGGAGGAAGCACCGCCGTCCCCAGACCGCTAAGAGCCCGGGAAAGTACAAATCCCAGTCCCAGCATTCCCATCCTCCGGGGGGAGAGATCCGGCGCCAGCTCCTGCCACAGGCTCCAGGTAAGGAGAAACCAGCCCCCTGCCCCCATCACCGCAAACGCCCCGGTGTGGGAGTCGGAAAGAATCCGGAGCTTTTCCTCCCGGCTGCGCCGGGAACCCAGGGCGTCAGCGGTGTCACAGAAACCGTCCAGGTGGATCCCCCCGGTAAGCAGAGCGGGGATCAGGGTCATCCCAGCCGCCAGGAGCGCCACCCCAAACCCCAGAGCCCGGCAGAGCAGGAGCCAGAGCCAAGCTCCCGCCCCCACCGCCAGTCCGATGAAGGGGAAAAAGCAGAAAACATATTTCATCCCATCCTCATCCCATTCCACCCGGGGCATGGGGATGGCGGAATACATCCCAAAGGCGATCACTAGGGAACGCCAGAGCTTCACCGGAACCACTCCTTTCCTTTCAGCGGCACCGGGATGCCGCAGACCACTTCCGCCACCCCTTGGGCAAGAGCCCCACACCTCTCCTGGAGGCGGGCCAGCCCTTCCAGATACTTCACAGTATCAGGGGAGTAGCTGTCCCCGTCGGAAAAGACGGAATTACCCACCGCCACCAGGTCCCCTTCCAGGGCTGCCAATCCCTCCAGCATCCCGAGAGCCCCTTCGGTCCCCCGCCCGCCTGGGGCGTAAAGGTGGTTTGCTAAAAGGTTCCCCAGATCCTCCAGCAGCACCACCGACCCCGGCAGGATCTCCCCGGGGGCCGGGCCCAGGGGACGCTCCAGGGTGGTAAAACCCTTCCCGGCCCGGGCCTGCCGGTGCCGGGCCACCCGGCGGAGACTCTCCCCGTCGGCGGCGTCCATTGTCGCCAGGTACACCAGGGGACCTTTTCGCTTCTCCCACAGGGAACAGGCAAGTTCCTCCGCCAGGGCGCTTTTACCGCTGCCGCTTCCCCCCAGCACCAGAAAGGTCATCCCTCTCTCCCCTTTCCTTCCCAGGCACCCCCGGCGCTACGCCAAGGGCTTATATTCCTGGATGTGGATCTCTCCAAAGGTACTCATCTCCCGGTAGACCGCCGCCGCCATATCCAAAAGGGGCATGGCGGCCACAGCGCCGGTGCCCTCCCCCAGGCAAAGGCCGGCGGTGATAATGGGGGAAAGTTCCAGGGCTTCCAGGAGAAGCTTCGCCCCCGGCTCCCCGGAACAGTGACCGGCGATCATCCCCTCCCGGGAGAGGGGAGCCAACCGGAACGCCGCCAAGGCCGCCGCCGCGGAAATAAAACCATCCAGGATCACCGGCACTCCGGCGGCAGAAGCTCCCAGGTAAAAACCGGTCATGGCGGCAAGGTCGAACCCCCCCACCTTTTGAAGCACCTCCGCGGGATTCCCGGGGCGCGGGCGGTTCACTTCCACCGCCCTGCGGACAGCGGAGATCTTCCGTGCCAGCCCCTGGGTGGAGAGCCCCGCTCCACGGCCGGTGACAGCCTCCGGTGGGACGCCCAGCAGCACCGATGCCACGGCACTGCTGGTGGTGGTGTTGCCGATACCCATCTCACCACCCGCCAGCTCCAAGGCCAGGCGGTACCCTGCCTCCATAGCCCCCTCCAGCTGTTTCTCCGTCATAGCCGGACCCAGAGTGATGTCGGCGGTGCCCGGACCCTGGCTCCGGTCCAGAAGTCCGGGGAGTTCCAGGCGCTGGGCCATCCCCACATCTACCGGAACCACCTTTGCCCCTGCTAAAGCAGCCATCCGGCAGACGCTGGTATCCCCCCGGGTCATGTTTCCCGCCACCACGGCGGTAACCTCCTGGCCGGTCTGGGTCACTCCCTGGGCCACCACCCCGTTGTCGGCGCAGAACACTGCCACCGCCCGGGGAGTAAGGGTACCGGACGGGTCTCCGGACACAGCGCAGGCTTTTACCAAAGCATCCTCCAGAAGCCCCAGCCCGTGAAGGGGTTTGGCAATGGAATCCCACCGGCGGCGGGCCTCCTGGGCGGCCTCCTGGCTGGGGGTCCGGCAGCTTTGGACCATTTCCTGAACAGTCATTGTGATGATCTCCTTTCAGCTTCCTTGGGCACAAAGGCGGCACAGGCCTCTAAAAAGCGCCGGGCCGCCTCCGGGCTTCCCGCCAAGTGGAAATGGGGAAAACCGGCGTAAAGGCCGGGAGTGCTCCATCCCTCCCCCCAGCTTCTGCCGGTGGATTTTTGGAAAGTGAAGGCATCCCCTTTGGCCCCGCTCTCCCAGTAGTGAAAGCTGTGGGCAGGGAGACTCCCCCCCGCCGGGAGAAGCAGTCCATCCCGCCGGGCCGTCAGGGTCCCGTAACCGAACTGCCGCAGCTTTCCGGCGTTTTCCGCCCCCGCCGGGATCACCCCCGCCATGGGCCAGGGGTTCCCCTCCGGGTCCTTCAATGTCTCATGGAGGTAGAGAAATCCTCCGCACTCCGCCAGGGTGGGCATTCCCCCCGTTACCGCTTGCTTCACCGATTCCCGCATGGGGCGGTTCTCCGAAAGGCGCCCGGCAAACAGCTCCGGGTAGCCTCCCCCCAGCAGGAGGCCTCTGCTTCCGGCAGGGAGGTCAGTATCCTCCAAAGGGCTGAACTCCAAAAGCTCCGCTCCCATCTCTTCCAGCAGCTCCAAGGCGTCCCGATAATAGAAGGAGAAGGCGGCGTCCCGGGCCACCGCCACCGGAACCCTCTCCGGCAGCCGATCCGGAGGGGTCAGAGGGTCGTATTCCAAAGGCGGGGCGGAGCGGGCCATTTTCATCAGCAGCTCCAGGTCCGCGGTCTCCCGGAGGGCAGCCGCCAGACGCTCCGCCTTTTGCCGGAGTCCCGGCAGCTCCTCCCCGGCAAGGCCCAGGTGGCGGCTCTCCAAAGAGCAGTCCGGCAGCTGGGGAAGATACCCCGCCACCGGGATCCCCGTCTCCGCCTCCAACACCCGCTTCATCAGGGGGTATGACCCGGGGGAGACCTGGTTCAGCAAAAGAGCTGCCACGCCGCTCCCCTCCCGGAAGGCGGCGATTCCCTTCACCAGGGCGGCAGCGGTAAGAGGGGACATTCCCTTGCACCGGAGCACCAACACCACCGGGGTCCCCGTCACCGAAGCCAAATGCCAGCTTCCCGCCGTGGGGGTATCTCCCCCCAGGCCGTCGTAATAGCCCATGACCCCTTCCAGTACCGCCACCCCCCGCCCGGCGGCGCCCCGGGCCAAAAGGGCTTTGACGGTGTTTTCCGGCAGGAGGAACAGGTCCAGATTCCGGGCGGGAGCCCCGGTGACCGCTTCATGGAACATGGGGTCGATGTAGTCCGGGCCGCATTTGAAGGCTGCGGGACGTTCCCCCGCTTCTGTCAAAGCCTGAAGAAGAGCACAGGTAACAGTGGTTTTCCCGCTGCCGCTGGCCGGAGCGGCCACCATCAGCCGGGGCAGTTCCAGTTTCACAGGGAGCCTCCTTTCCCCTCCCCTGAAAGGAGGAACACCGGGTTCTGGGCAGTCATCAAATGGAAGGCACCTGCCTTGCGCGCCCGGGCCGCCGATACCTGGACTGCCCCCAGCCCTTCAAAGGGAAGCTTCTCCAAAGCGGCCCAACCCCGGGCCAGGGTCTCCAGAGTGACGGCCGCTACCACCACCCGGACCCGGGGGTTCTTCCCCAGGGCGGTCCGGAGAATCTCCTCCACACTGCCGCTTCCCCCTCCTACAAAAACAGCGTCAGGCGGGGGAAGCTCGTCCAAGGCGGCCGGGGCCTCCCCCTTCACCAGGGTCAGATTTCCCAAGCCGAACCGCCTGGCGTTTTCCTCCACCAGGGACCAGGCGGCAGGGTCCCGTTCCACGGCCCACACCCGGCCCCGGGGCGCCAGAAGGGCCAACTCCACCGAAACGCTGCCGGTGCCGGCCCCCACGTCCCAAAGGACATCGCCAGGGGCTACCCGGAGTTTTGCCAGCAGGGCCGCCCTGACCTCCTGTTTTGTCATGGGCACCTCCCCGCGGACAAAGAGGTCGTCGGGGATGCCGCCGGTCCGCCAGGGCCAGAGGGGTTTCTCCTCAGGGGCCAGAGCCAGCACAGCCGAAGGGACTGGGAACTCCCGCCCCGCCAGCTCTCCCGCGGTGCCGTGGGCCACCGCCTCATCGGGCCAGGAGAGATGTGACCCCACCCAGACCTCCGCCTGGGAAAAACCGCCGGCGCAAAGGGCGGCGCAGATGCCCCCGGCTGTCTGTTCGTCCCGGCTGCCGGTGAGGAAAAACACCTGCCGGTGCTCCCGGAGAAGGCCCGCCGGATCACAGGCCCGGCCGTGGGCGCTGGCTGGGTGCACCTCCTCCCAGGGGCGGCCCAGGAGGGCGCAGAAATATTGGAGGGTGGAGATCCCGCAGAAGGAAGTCACCTGGGCGCCCCCCTCCCGGAGCAGGGGAAGAAGCCCCTTGGCTCCGCTGTAAAAACCCACATCCCCGGAGAGGAGAACGGCGGCCCGCTTCACCTCCGGGGGCTGGGAAAGTAGGAGATCCGCTATCTCCCGGGCCAGGATCATCTCCCGGCAGGGCTTTCCGGATCCCCGGAAGGGTTCCAACAGCCTGGGAGCTCCCACCAGCAGCTGGGCTTCCTCCAGGGCACGCCTGGCGGCGGCGGTAAGCAATTCCGGATTCCCGGGGCCCATTCCCACAAGGCTTACCTTCATAACGTCTCCTCCTTTCCCTCTTCCGTCAAGCACTCCAAGATCTCCTGAAAGGTGCGGCCTTCTTCCTCCGGTGGACGCCGGATCATTACCACGGTAACTCCCAGTCTCCGGGCGGCTTCCAATTTTTCCGCCGTACCTCCTGCTTTTCCCCCGTCCTTGGTCACCAGCACCCGGACCCGGAACTGCTCCATCAGGGCCAGGTTCAAATCCAGGCTGAAAGGCCCCTGGAGGGCGATGATCCGGGAAAAGGGGATCCCTGCCTTCCGGCAGGCGG
>JAHZBJ010000011.1:5689-13651 GCA_019423445.1 Oscillospiraceae bacterium | reverse complement strand
CTCTCTTCCACCGGCAGCACCCGGGGATAAAGCCGCTCCCGGACTCCGGGCACCTGGCAAAAGGCCGGGAGCTCCTTGGCACCGGTGGCAAGGAGGATGTTCCCCTCAAGGCCGGCACAAAGGGCGGCGGCCTCCTCCGGGGCTGCGGCAGTAAGACAGCCGGGGGGAAGGGGGGTCTCCTCCCGGGCAAGCCGCAGACAGGGAATCCCGGCGGCAGCGCAGGCGGCCCGGATATTAGCTGACACCTCCCGGGCATAGGGATGAGTGGCGTCCACCACCGCTGCAAAACCTTCCCGGGCAAAAACCGCTTCCATCTCCTCCCGGGCCAGGCGGCCCTCCCGGATCAAAAGCCCTTTGGGCTTTTCCTCCTCCAAAAGCTCCCGGCCCTCAGAGGTGGCCACAAAAGCCAGCACCTGCCGGCGCTCCGCCAGTTTCCAGGCTAGGGTACGTCCCTCGGCAGTGCCCCCGAAAACAGCGATTTTCCCTTTCATCCGGCCCCCTCCTTTCCCCCAAGAGCATTATTCTCTGACCTTCCAGCCAAACTGCTCCCGGAAATCCCGGAAACACTCCTCACAAACCCAATGGTACTCATCCGGGGTACACCAGCCCTGGTGAAGATCCCCCTCCCGGGGGCTGAACTTCCGCCAGCAAAACTCGCAGTGGTCGTGGTCCCGGGTCCGCCCATCAAAGGTGCGGAACACCAGTTCCTTTCCCAGCAGGTACCTATCCTGGCCCTGGAGCCGCCAATCCTCCCCCTGGGGAGCGGAGTTTTTCTCCTCCATCAGAGTTTCCCCCTGCTCTCATAACCTCTGGGGGTCACCATCTTGCCGCCCTGGACAAAGGTCCTGCTGTTGCCGATAAAGACGGTGGTGAACATATCCGCGGGGACCTTCCCCAGCTCCCGCAGGGTGCAGATCTCCCAGCTCTCCCCTTCCCGGCCCACCCGGCGGGCAAGGCCGCAGGGGCGTTCCGGCGGAAGCCGGGTCAGGAGGATCTCCGCCGCCCGGGCCAGGGTATCCGGACGCCTGTGGCTGGCGGGGTTGTAGATACAGAGGACAAAGTCCCCATCCGCCGCTGCCAGAAGCCGCTTTTCAATGGTTTCCCAGGGAGTCAGGGCGTCGCTGAGGGAGATTACGGCAAAGTCGTGCATCAGGGGGGCACCCAGGAGAGCCGCCCCGGCGGAGGCCGCCGTCACCCCGGGAACCACCTGGATCTCCACCTCAGGATGGTCCCGGCACACCTGGTACATCAGTCCTGCCATGCCGTAGATCCCCGGGTCGCCGCTGCACACCATGGCGGCGGTCTGGCCGCCCAGGGCCCGGTCCAGGCAGAGAAGGCACCGGTCCACCTCGGTGGTCATAGGGGTGGCCACCAGCTCCTTCTCCGGCCACCTGTCCCGGATCAGGTCGATATAAACGGTATACCCCACCAGCACGTCGCTGGCTGCCAGAGCCGCCTCAGCTCTGGGGGTCAGCTGGTCTCCGCCGCCGGGGCCCAGCCCCACCACAAAAATCCTTCCTGCCATGTTTCATTCTCCCTTCTCTTCCCTGGGGAAACCCAGGTCCAGTACCGTTTCACCAAGGGCCACCGCCGCGGTGACACCATCCAGGGCTGTTTTGGGGACTCGGAGAGCCCCTCCGGCAGCCAATACCGCCGCCCGTTCACAGACGTTATCCACCCCCGTCACCCCCCGGACGAACTCCGAGGGAGTGAAGCTCCCCGGAACCTTTTCCAGCTCCTCGGGGGAGAAATCCAGCAGGGGCCAGTCCCGGTCCCTGCAAAACTCCACCAGTCCCGGCTCTTCCCGCTTTCTGTCGATGGTGGCAGCTCCCGCAACCCCCAGGGGGGAGAGTCCTCCCCGCTCCAAAGCCAGAAGGACACACCGTTCCACCTGAGCGGCGCAGACCCCTTTCCGGCAGCCGATCCCCACCCGGAGAGCCGGAGGGAATACCTTCAGTGCTCCCTCCCCGGGAGCAGAGGAGAGGGTGAACCAAAGGTCGCCCCCTTCCGCCACCTGTACAAATCCCCGGGGCAGTTCCCCTGCCACCGGAAAATCACTGCGAAAGGTCACCGTTTTCCCCTCCAGCAGGGAAGCGGCGATCTTCTTCACCCCATGGGGGTCCTCCAGCCGCCAGCCCCGAAGGGCAGCCCACTCGTCCAGGGCAAAAAGCCCCTCGCCGTCAGTGGCGGTGGTGACCACCGGTTCCGCCCCCAGAATGGCTCCAACCCGCCGGGCCAGACGATTGGCCCCCCCGGTGTGGCCGGAAAGAAGAGAAATGGCAAAGCGTCCCCCCTGGTCCACCACCACCACAGCGGGGTCCCGGGTCTTGTCCCTGAGAAAAGGGGCCACCGTCCTCACCGCAATGCCGCAGGCGGAAACAAAGATCAGGCCGTCAGCCCCCTCAAAGGCTGTCCGAGCCCAGCTTTCCAGGCTTTCCTCCAGGGGCAGCACTTCCGGCGCCCCGGGAAAGGCCCGAAAGCCCCGGACCCGGCAGTCGTCCCCCTGTTCCTCCAGGGCCTTTCCCAGGCGTCCGGCCAGGGAGGCTCCCCGGGGGGTAAAGGCGATGATCTCCAGCTTCATGGCAGCTCCTCCCGGCGCTTTCCATCACCTTCCCGGCAACCGTGGGTGAAGCCTGGATTGTAAAGGTCGCTGCGGCGGTAATCATTCCCCAGGAAATCCCCCACCAGAATCAGGGCGGTGCGGGAAACCCCGTTTTCCCGGGCGGTGCGTTCCAGGGTCCCCACCGTGCAGCGGAACACCTTCTCCTCCGGCCAGGTAGCCTTGTAGACAATGGCGGCGGGAGTATCCGGTGTGTAAGCTCCCCCTGCCAGGAGCTGCTGCTCCAGCTCCCCCAGAAGGCCGGCGCTGAGGAACAGCACCATGGTGGCCCCGTGGGCGGCCAAAGCAGGGATTCCCTCCTGTTCCGGCACCGGGGTGCGCCCTGCCATCCGGGTGATGATAACGCTCTGGCTCACCCCCGGAAGAGTGTATTCGGCGGGGATAGCCGCCGCCGCTCCACAGAAGCTGCTGACCCCCGGGGTCACATCAAAGGGGATCCCCCGGGCGGTCATGGCATCCATCTGTTCCCGGATGGCCCCGTAAAGGCAGGGGTCGCCGGTATGGAGGCGGACGGTGTTCCAGCCCCGGCGCTCCCCTTCTTCCATCAGCGCCAGCACCTCCTCCAGGGTGAGCCGGGCGCTGTCATGGCAGGGGGTTTCCGGGCGGGCCATGGAAAGGATCTCCGGGTTCACCAGACTCCCGGCATAGATCACCTGGTCCGCCTCCCCCAGGAGCCGGGCTCCCCGGAGGGTGATGAGATCCACAGCGCCGCAGCCGGCGCCTACAATGTGTACCATCAGTCTTCCTCCTTCACCAGGATGGTGGCGAAATATCCCGCATCCTCTTCCGCCTGGGAAAGGTCCTCCCAGACCTTTTCAGTAGGGAGGCCGCAGTCCCGCACCATTTGGGCGGTGGTCCGGCCGGGACGGGCAGCCAGCAGCTCCCGAACCTGTTCCGCCCCCTTACCGGCCTTCATTACCACTTTGGTTCCCGGGGCATCCAGGGCCTCCGCCAGACCGGGGTACCCCGCCGGCACCACATGGAAGGGGAGGTGGGGTTCGGTGAGGCTTACATTGAGCCGGGCGGCCACGGCGCAGAAGCTGGGTACTCCCGGGATGGTAATTACCCGGTATCCCCCCGCCGCCAAAACCCGGCTTTGGATATAGCCGTAGGTAGCGTAAACCGAAGGATCCCCCAGGTTCAGCATGGCCACATCCCTGCCGGAATCCAGCACCGCCATCACCTGGGCGGCGGCCTCGTCATGGCTCTCGTCCAGAGCTTTTCGGTCCCGGATCATGGGGAACTCAAGCTTCAGAAGCTCTTTCCCCCCGGCCTCCGGTACTGCCTGGCAGGCGATCTCCCAAGCCAGCAGCCGCCCTGAACCTGACACCGGCACCGCCAGCACCGGGCAGGCCCGGATCACCTCCGCTCCCTGAAGGGTCAGCAGTCCCGGGTCTCCAGGGCCCACCCCCACGCCGTACAACGTTCCTTTTTCCCCCATGTTCTCTCCTCCTATATCGTCAGCATCTCTATTTTCACAACAGATGCACCAGCCGGGGAAACCGTCTCCCACTGGGGAACTGTTTTTCCCCTTCTCAAACCCGATCCGGCACCCACCGGAAAACCCTTATGGAGCGAAACACTCTGAGGGGCTTCCGCCCTCTTTTCAGGTCTCCGGCTCTCCCCTCTCCGGGGCTGCTTCCCCGGAAAGCTTTTGGAGAAGCGTCCGGGCTTCTCCGGCTAAAATCACGGTCCCCCGCTCCTGGGTAAACACCAGAACCCCCGTCCGGACACCCTCCCCGGCTCTCCGGCGGAGGACCTCCGCCATCCGATCCCCCAGAGAGCGGAGCACCGGTTCCAACAGGCCCGCCTCCTCCAGGATATCCAGAGCGGCGGGGGTGGTGGCTACCTGCATCAGCCGCCGGGCTGTCTCCTGGTCCGCCCCGGCCAGGGCGGCGTGGGCGGTGATCAGTTCCATCCGGCAGTCCCCCTGGCGGGAGTGGGTATTCATGATCCCTCCTGCCAGCTTCACCAGTTTTCCCAGATGCCCTGCTACTAGGATCTCACGGAAACCCAGCTCCAGGGCGTCGTCCAGGGCCTCCCCTAAAAAGTTGGAATACTGTACTGCCAGGCGGTCAGGAATCCGGGAAGTCTCCCGAAGGAAATCCCGGCCGTAGTTTCCGGGGGTGAGCACCACTCCCCCCTCCCCGGCTGCAGCCAGCACCTGCAGCTCCGCCCGGACCGTGGCGGTAAGGGCCGCCTGACTCATAGGCTTCACAATGCCGCTGGTGCCCAGGATGGAGATGCCCCCCTGAATCCCCAGACGGGGGTTAAAGGTCCTCTGGGCAAGCTTTTCCCCTCCCGGTACCGAGACGGTCACCCTCAGGGTCCCTTGAAACCCCGCCTTCTTGGCGGCCGCTGTAACCCCCTGCCGGATCATCTCCCGGGGGACACGGTTGATGGCCGCCGTCCCCACCGGCTGCTCCAGCCCCGGGAGGGTCACCCGTCCAACCCCTTCTCCCCCCTCCAGAAGAACCTGGATCTCTTCCCCGCCCCGGGACTCTATCTCCACATCGGCGAAAATCAGCGCCCCATGGGTGACATCGGGGTCGTCCCCGGCGTCCTTGCGCACCCCGCAGCGAACCCGGCCCGGACTGCGGCGGATCTCCTCCACCGGCAGCTCCAGCCGGACCCCAGAAGGGGTGGTGAGGCGGGAGACCAAAACCTCCTCCCCGGTGAGAAGGGTCCAGGCAGCGGCCTGGGCCGCGGCTGCGGCACAGCTGCCGGTGGTGCAGCCGCAGCGCAGGCGCTTCCCATCCACCGTCACAAATTCCTCCAAAGACAAACGGCCTCCTCCTCTCCCCAGACGCTGAAAAAGGGAGCCTTCGCAAAGGCTCCCTTTTTGAAAAAACGCGCCAGAAAGGGCGCGGCCCCATGGAACCGCCCCTTCCTGCGCAGACTTTCCCACCGAAAGACTCGCGCCCCATCGCTGCGGCAGGTCTTCTGGCTGGTCATCCTCCTACCGGGCCTTCCTCTTCCCGGCACAGCGCCAGTGAGGGTAACAATAGCCTTTCGTCCGACATACAGCAGCGGGGGCTGCCACGGCCTTGCACCGTGTTCCCTTTTCATGCCCCGGAGGGCAACCGCAGCGGTTCTATTCTCTTGGTTTTATTTTATCCGCCCCGGGGGGGATTGTCAATGCACAGGGCCCTTTCCCCGGGGTCCTCCCGCGTCATCTGGTGAAGAAATACCGTTCCTTTCCTTCCACCTGCACCCGGCTGGAATGCAGGCCGAAAACCCGGTCCAGAGTTCCCCGGTCCAACACCGCCGCCGGCGGGCCAAAATCCACAAGGCGGCCTTTCTCCATCACCGCCGCCTGGTGGGCCCACTCCAAAGCCTGGGGCAGATCGTGGAGCACCGCCGCCACCGCCTTACCCTTCTCCGCCAGGCTCCGAAGCAGCTCCAAAAGCTCCAGCTGATGGTTCAGATCCAGGTAGGTAGTGGGTTCGTCCAACAGCACCAGGGGGGTATCCTGGGCCAAAGCCATGGCAAGGTACACCTTCTGGCGCTGACCGCCGGACAGTTCCGAAACCAACCGGTCCCGGTACTCCGTCACTCCCGCTTCCTCCATAGCTCTTTCCACCGCCTGGCGGTCAGCCGGGGACATCCGCCGGGGATACCCCAAATAGGGGAACCTCCCGTGGGAAACCAGACTGTACACCGGGATATTGCTGGTGGGCCGCCCCTGGGGCAGCATGGAAACCAGCCGTGCCAGTTCCCGCCGGGGAATGCTGGACAGCTCTTTTCCATCCAGAAGAATCGTCCCCGCCATGGGGTCCATCAGCCTGGCGCAGAGACGCAGCAGGGTGGATTTGCCGCAGCCGTTGGGCCCCAGGAGGACGGTGACTTCCCCCCGGCGCAGTTCCAGGGTGACCCCTTCCACCACCGGCCGGCCGCCGTAGCCGCCGGACACCCCCTCCAGGGAAAGGATGGTGTTTTGTTTTTGTTCCATCATCGGTTCCGGTGCCTCCTTTCCCGAAGCAGGAGCCACAGGAAGAAGGGTCCTCCCAAAAAGTTCAAAAGGATCCCCACCGGCAGCTCGTAGGGGGCAAAGATGAGACGGCTCAGCAGGTCGCAGATCAGCACAAAGGACGCCCCCAGCAGCGCCGAGGCCGGCACCAAAAGGCGGTTATCATCCCCGGTAAGGAACCGGACGGCGTGGGGGACGATCAGCCCCACAAAGCCCATAAGCCCTCCGATGCTTACCGCGCCCCCCGCCAGCACCGCGGCAGCAGCGATGAGAAGGAGGCGGCAGCGTTTCACCGAAAGGCCCAGGCTCCGGGCGGTCTCCTCCCCCAGGGCCAGGATATTCATGTCGTAGCTAAGGAGGAGAGCCAAAAGCAGCCCTCCCAGGATATACCACCGGGCAAAGAGGATGTTGTCCATGGTGACCCCGGAGAAGCCTCCCACCCGGAACGTGCTCATCCCTGTCCATGCATCGGGGTAAAGGATGGAAAGGGCGTCGGAGCAGGCTCCAAAAAAGCCGCTTACCGCCACCCCCGCCAGAACAATGGTGATTCTGGAGGCCCCGGTACCCACCGCCAGGAGATAGATGATGCCGCAGGCCAGCAGCGCCCCGGCAAAGGCCGCCAGCGGCACCACGTCCCACCGTCCCGGCAGCAGCACCGCCGCCGCCAGGACAAAGAGGCCACTCCCTGCGTTGACACCGATGATGTTCGGGCCGGCCAAGGGGTTCCCCAATACCCCCTGGAGCACCGCACCGCTTACCGCCAGAGCCGCCCCGGTAAGGATAGCGGCCAACACCCTGGGGAGACGGACATACCAAACGATGTTCCAGGCTTCCGGGGAGGTCTCCTGTTTCAGAAGGGCCGCCGCCACATCCGCCAGGGGGAGCCGCACCGAACCCAGGCAGAAGGAAGCCACCGCCGCCGCCAGGAGCAGCAGAAGGAGCCCCCCAAGAAGCAGGGCGGCTTCCTTAATCCCCCATAATCTCGGGATAGAGGATCTCGGCGAGGTATTCATAACTTTCCCCCCATCGGGCATTGGGCTTATAGTGGAACAAATCGCTGGGCAACACGATGTACCGGTCGTTTTTCACCGCGGAAAGGTTCCCCCAGGCGGGGTTGGACTGGATCCCCGCCGCCAGGGCATCCAGGGCCTTCTGGGTGCTGCTGCCCATAATGGTGACAAAGATAAAGTCCGGATCCTCTGCGATGATCTCCTCCATGCTCAGGTCCTCCAGGAGGCTGGGATGATCGTCAGCAATGTTGTGGGCCCCCAACTGGTGGAGAATCACCCCCGCCAGGTTGTCCGTCCCCTTGGCCTTGGCTCCGGTGGAGTAAGCACGGATCAGCAGCACCTTGGGGCCCTCCTGATCTTTT
>JAHZBJ010000011.1:0-5679 GCA_019423445.1 Oscillospiraceae bacterium | reverse complement strand
CCGCCAGGGCGTTTTTCTCATAAAGGTCAGGCCGGCCTGTGATATCGGTGCAGATCTTCATAGCGGCCACATAATCCTCCAGGTAATCCACCCGGAAGAAGGCGCAGGGGATCCCCGCCGCTTTCAGAGTCTCCGCCGCCTGAACATGCTCCGAGGTGTCAGCGGAAAGGAGAACCAGGTCCGGCGCCAGGGAAAGGGTCACCTCCAGGTTGGGCTTCTTCACTGTGCCGATAATTTTCACTTCATCTCCCAGCTCCAGCTGACGCTCGGTAATAGCGTCCTCGGTGGTACCCACCAGGGAACCTCCTGCCAGCACCCACATTTCGGCAAAGGAACCGTAAAAACTTACCACACGCTGGGGATTTTCCACAGTCACCTGATTTCCCAGAGCGTCGGTAAAGGTTACCGCGGAGCTCTTCTCCTCCTCAGACACGGCCGCCGAAATCTCAGGGGCGGAGGACGGGGTCCCGGCGCCGGAACAGCCGGCAGCCGATGCCAGCAGTACCGCCGCCAGCAAGAGAGCCAATCTTTTTTTGGTTTTTCCCATGGGATACACTCCTTTTTGAAAACGCTTCGGAACCGGAGGCCGAAGCAGCTTTTTCTATCATAGACAAAAAAAACGGAAAAGTAAAGCGGCAAAAACATCCCCCGGATTCTTCAAAGCACCTTGCACCTATGGAAAGGCTGTGCTACAATCAACATAGGAGTTTATTTTTTCTTCCGGTATTGCAGAAAGGAAATCCACGGATGAACAGCCTGAAAGAAGTTGCAGGGCAGTTAAAATCCCTTTCCGGCGGGGTGAACCTCTTCGTTGAAGAAAACCCGGACCGGATTATTCTGCAGGACAACGGCCTGAGAATTGAAGCATGTGCAGACACCGTGTCTCTTTTCCGGAAAAGGGGGAGCCGTTTTTCCTGTATCACCCATTGCCACCCGGATTCCTGGGATGAGGTGTATGAGGCCGCAGCCTATTATTTTCAGAACCCTGAGGAGCTGGAAAAAAACCAGCGGAAACACCGTTTGCTGCTGGGACTGGTTGCCGCCGCAGGGGTCCTTTTGGCCAGCTGGTTCGCTTAACCTCCTTGTTCAACGAAAGGGGAAAGAAATGGAGTATCCGGAAAAGTCAGATTGGTCCCTCTCCTGGGAGGCACTGGACCGTCATCTGGGAGAACAGGCTCCCTTCCTTCTTTCTCTGGAAGACTGCCCGGACAACCTGCTGCGTCTGGTACTGGCGGCGGCAGCCCTGGGGACTTCCGGACACGCCTCTGAAACCGGCCTGCCCGCCCTGGATGAAATTCTCCAGGAGGCGGTCCCTATTCTACCCGGAGAAAGCCAGTGGGAGATCCTTTTTGAGGACTACATCCTGTACCAGACCCGAAGTGAATCCTATTACTCCCATGAGCCCTGGGAAACGGGGAGCGGGAAATATCTTCAGATTCTGGAAAAGTCCCGGCTGCTGGAAGAACTGCCGGAAATCACCCTGGCCCAAAAACTGCCCGACGGCTCCTGTTTCCCCGGCCCCTGGCGTCACTACCGCGTTTACACCCAAAACCACATAACAGATGTCGTCACCTCCGTCCCCCCTCAAATCCGGCTCCTTCCATCCGGCGGCGGCTCCTGACGGCGCATCGGTCATATCATCTCCCCCTCCGGCATAGCCATAAAAAGGATGTCCTGTGATCCTCCCGGCATTTTCGGGGTTCCTTACATTCAAATGTCTGCGCCCCCGATGGGACGCTTTCAAAAAACAAAGGAGATGCAGTATTATGAAAGAGATCATCCATACCTCCAATGCCCCCCAGGCCATCGGGCCCTATTCCCAGGCGGTGAAGATCAACGGCTTTATCTATGTTTCCGGCCAGATCCCCGTGGATCCCGCCACCGGCGCCATGGCCGAGGCCAACTTCAAGGCTCAGACCATGCAGTCCATGAAGAACATTCAGGCTATCCTGGCTGCCGCCGGCCTGGGAATGGACAGCATCGTCAAAACCACCATCTTCCTCAGCGATCTTGCTGGCTTTGGGGATGTCAACGAGGTCTACGGCTCTTTCTTTACCGGGGACTGCCCCGCCCGGGCCTGCTTCGAGGTAGGCCGTCTCCCCAAGGACGCCATGGTGGAGATCGAAGCGGTGGCCGCCTGCTGATTTTTTCAGCTTGACGCCGCTGCCTGTAGAAAAGACAAAAGGGCCGGGAGGATGATCCTCCCGGCCCTTTTTCTGTTTTGTTTCAGCCCTTGAGTCCCCTGGCCTGGCGGTCCATATTCTCCACCACCACGTCGTGGATCTCCCCCAGGGAGGCCGCGTACTCCAGCACCTTCCATGGGACATTGGTGTGGAAATGGATCTTGATCAGATCCTCGTCCCCCACCGCAATGAGACAATCCCCGGGGATATTCTCCCGGATGTAATCGCCGATGTCATCCTCGGAAAGGTCCTCCCCGGCGATCAAAAGCTGTGTGTCAAAAATATACTCCATCTTTCCTCCTCAGCCCAGCACCTTCTGATACATCTCCATGTACCGCTTGGCCGAGCTCTCCCAGCTGAAGTCGCAGCCCATGGCATGGACCACCGCCGCCTTCCAGCTGGCCTTGTCATGCTCATAGAGCCCCAGGGCCCGCTGGATAGCCCCCAGCATATCGTGGGCGTTGTAGGTCTTGAAGGTGTAGCCGTTCCCGTTCTCCCCGCCCAGGTCGATGATGGAATCCCGCAGGCCGCCGGTCTCCCGAACCACCGGGATGGTACCATACCGCAGGGCCACCATCTGAGCCAGGCCGCAGGGCTCGCTCTTGGATGGCATCAGGAGGATATCGCCGCCGGCATACAGCTTCCGGGCGAGATCCGGCACAAAGCCCTGCCAGAAGGCCATGGAGCCGGGATGGCGCTGGGCCTGCTCCCGGAAGAAGTTCTCGTAGATGTAGTCTCCGGTCCCCAGCACGGCGAACTGACATCCCTGGGCCATAATCTCGTCAAAGATATACCGCACCAGGTCCAAGCCCTTCATCCCCACCAGCCGGGAAATCATTACGATGAGAGGCCGGTCCGGGTTTACTTCCAGCCCCATCAGCTCCTGAACCTTGGCCTTGTTCACCGCCTTGCCGGAAAGGCTCCGGGCGGTGTAGTTCTTGTAGAGGTTCGGGTCAGTCTTGGGGTTGTAGTTGTCCACGTCGATGCCGTTGAGGATGCCGCAGAGCTTGTAGGACTTCTCCCGGAGGATCTTATCCAGCCCGAAGCCGAACCAACTGTCCAGAATCTCCTGGGCGTAGGAGGGGCTGACGGTGCTGATCATGTCGCACTGTTCGATGGCCCCCTTCATCATGTTTACGGTGCCGTCGTAGGTGACCATATTCACCGCGTAATCCGGCAGGCCGCAGATGTCGGTGGCAATCTCCATCCCATACTTGCCCTGGTACTGGATATTGTGGATGGTGAAGACAGTGCGGATGCGGCGGAATTTCTCAATGCCCCGGTAGAAAACATTGAGGAACACCGGCACCATGGCGGTCTGCCAGTCGTTGCAGCTGATGATATCCGGCTCATAGTCCATGACGGTGAGCATTTCCAGCACCGCCTTGGAGAAGAAGACAAACCGCTCGGCGTCGTCGTAGAAGCCGTAGATGCCGCCCCGCTTGAAGTAATACTCATTATCCAGCAGGTAGTAGGTCACGCCGTCCACCTGGGCGGTAAACAGGCCGCAGTACTGGTTCCGCCAGGAAAGGGGAACGTTGAAATGGGTCACATACTGGAGCTGAGCCCGAAGGGAATCCTTGATCCCTGAATAGAGAGGAAGCACCACCCGGCACTCAGCCCCCTCCTTTTGAAGGGCCTTGGGAAGGGAACCCGCAACATCCGCCAGTCCGCCGGAAGCCACAAAAGGCAGGGCCTCGCTTGCTGCATATAAAATCTTCATAGATATCCGCCTTTCTTTTTTACCTCAAGGGACGCTCCCGACTGGGGGCGCGGACACACCACATACCCGTCAAATGTGGGATTTCTTGGGAACGTAGAGGGGGTATGTCAGATAACCCGCCAGACGCCGGCCGTCCTTGATGAGGACGTCCTTGTCCAGGATCACATAGTCCAGCTGGGCATTGTCGTCCACCACCGTGCCCTGCATGACAATGGAGTTTCTTACCACCGCACCCTGGCCGATCTTGACTCCCCGGAAAATCACGGAATTTTCCACTGTTCCCTCGATGATGCAGCCGTCGGCCACCAAAGAGTTTTTCACCGACGAGTTGAGGCCGTACTTGGCGGGAGCCTCATCCCGGATCTTGGTCAGGATGGGACGGCCCCGGTAGAAGATCTCCTCCCGGACGCTGCCGTCCAGCAAAGCCATATTGGCCGCAAAGTAATCCACCATATTGTGGATGCGGAAGAAGCATCCTGTGGTCATGTGGCAGAACACGTTTCTGGCTGCCGCCTGGTCCTGGATCACATCATGGATGGAATATTTCCCGTGGTTCACGCCATCGGTGGTGAGATGGAGCAGCAGCTCCAGGTCGAAGATGGCGGCGTTTAAGTATACATCCTGCTCTCCTTTGGCGTCGGGGGCCAGCACCGCATCCCGGAGGAAGCCGTCCTCCCCAATGGTGAGAACCACGTCGTCGCCGCTGTGGGAAGCCACATCATGGCGGCCGTACAGCAGGGTGATCCCTGCGCCGCTCTTCTCATGGGCCTGGAGCATGGCCTCAAAGTCGATATTGGCCACCAGGTCGCAGTCGCAGACCAGAACATAGCGGGCTTTGGAAGACTTGATAAAACCGGAGATCCCGTTGAGAGCCTCCAGATTACCCCGGTACATTCCAGCCGCCGCCCGGGCAAAGGGAGGCAGAATGGTGAGGCCCCCGATCTTCCGGGCCAGATCCCACTCCCTGCCGGAACCCACATGGTCCATGAGGGAATGGTAGTTGCTCTTGGTGATGAGGCCCACATTGCGGATGCCGGCGTTCACCATGTTGGAAAGGGCGAAATCCACCAACCGGTAACGTCCGCCATAGGGCACCGATCCCATGGTGCGGGCCATGGTCAGATCGCCCATTCTGTCGTCATGCATGTTGGAAAAAACGATGCCCAGAACCTTACTGCTTTCACTCATGGTCTTCCACCCCCTGGACGTCGGATTCGATCATGGCTTTGGGCGGGATCACGGCCCCCGCCCCCACAGTGATGCCGTTGCCCACCACGGCAACGCCCCACTGGCTCTTGTCCTCCATCAGCTCCGGGCGCTCTCCCACCTTGGCGTTTTCCCCGATCACCGAGTTCTCCGCGATGATGGCATACTGCACAAGGGCGCCGGACTTCACCACCGAGCCGGGCATGATGATGGAATCCCGCACCACAGCGCCAGGCTCCACCGTCACTCCTGCGAAAAGGATGGAAAAGTCGATTTCCCCATACACCTGGCTCCCCTCTGTAATCAGGGAATTCTCCACATGGGCGGTGTCCGCCACAAAATGGGGCGGCTGGCAGGGGTTGCGGGAGTAGATCTTCCAGCTGGGGTCGTAGATGGAAAGAGGATCGCTGGGGGACAGGAGATCCATGTTTCCTTCCCAAAGGCTCTCGATGGTGCCCACATCCTTCCAGTAACCGTCAAAGGAGTAGGCAAACATCCGCTCGTGGTTGCGGAGCATCGCGGGGATAATGTTCTTTCCAAAGTCGTTGGAAGAGTTGGGGTCCGCTT
>JAHZBJ010000111.1 GCA_019423445.1 Oscillospiraceae bacterium | reverse complement strand
CAAGAATATGGTTCATTTAATATAGACGGAAAAATCAGAAACAAATTCCACAAATCCCTACCACACAAAATATGCGTTGTTGTTCGTCAATACTTATCTCCAACAAGAAACTTGCAAAAAGGAGGCGGAAAGGAAAGCGGAGGGTCTTCCCGGCCCTCCGCTCAACAAGATTTATTTTACAATTAGTATAGATTTTAATAAGATTTGCAAATAGTCATTTCTCTGTCAGACAAATTGTATCCTTGCAGTATAATAATCTACAAATTATACAACTATTGTTTTACTGGGTCAGGCCCTTCATAGTCAGGGAGATACGCTTGCGCTTTAAATCCACTTCCAGCACCTTCACCCGAACCACATCCCCCACCTTTACCACCTGGCTGGGGTGCTTTACAAAATGATCCGCCAGCTGACTGATATGAACCAGGCCGTCCTCATGGACCCCAATATCCACAAATGCCCCAAAATCCAGAACGTTGCGGACGGTGCCGGTGAGGACCATTTCCGGTTTCAGGTCCTTAAGCTCCATAACGTCGGTGCGCAGCAGAGGCGGCGGCAGCTGATCCCGGGGATCCCGTCCGGGTTTGAGCAGCTCGCTGATCATATCCTCCACTGTGGGCACCCCCACCCCCAGCTGCTGGGCCAGGTTCTGGAGGCCCTTTTCCTCCGCTGTCCGGGGCAGCTCCCGGAGGGCGCTGGTGCCAATATCCTGGAGCTTCCATCCGCACTCCTCCAGCAGTCCCTGAGCGGCCTTGTAGCTTTCAGGGTGGACGGCGGTGGCGTCCAGGGGGTTCTTGGCCCCAGGGATGCGCAGAAATCCGGCGCACTGCTCATAGGTCTTCTTCCCCAGCTTAGGCACCTTCAGCAACTGGTTCCGGGAGGTGAAGCTTCCGTTCTCCTCCCGCCAGGCCACGATATTTTTGGCGATGGTGGCGTTTACCCCTGCCACATACCCCAGGAGGCTGCCGCTGGCGGTGTTCAGGTCCACCCCCACCGAGTTGACGCAGTCCTCCACCACCCCGCCCAGGGCGCTTTCCAACCGGGCAGGAGGCATGTCGTGCTGGTATTGGCCGATACCGATGGCCTTGGGATCGATTTTCACCAGCTCCGCCAGGGGGTCCTGCAGCCTCCGGGCGATGGAGACGGCGCTGCGGAGGTTGACGTCAAACTGAGGGAATTCCTGGCTGGCCAGCTTGCTGGCGGAATACACCGACGCCCCCGCCTCGCTCACCACCATATAGCTCACCCCCGGCTGATGATCCGGCCCCAGCTCCCGAATCAGCTCCGCCACCAGCTGTTCCGACTCCCGGCTGGCGGTGCCGTTGCCAATGGCGATAACAGTAACCTGGTGCTTTTTGATCAGAGCGGTGAGCTTCCGTTTCGCCTCCTCCACCCGGTTGTAGGGCTGGGTGGGGTAGATGACGGCGGTATCCAGGACCTTTCCGGTGCCATCCACTACCGCCAGCTTGCAGCCGTTGCGGTAGCCGGGGTCCAGCCCCAGCACCACCCGGTCCTTCACCGGGGGCTGCATCAGCAGGTGATGAAGATTTTCGGCAAAAACCTTGATGGCCTGCTCACTGGCGGCCTCAAAGAGGGAGGCGAAGGTCTCATTCTCCATGGAGGGGGCAATAAGGCGCTTCCAGCTGTCCCGGGCCGCCTCTTCCACCGCCCTGGCGCAGGGGTTCTTGGCCTTTACCGCGTGGCGGCAGATGAGGGCTACCGCCTTTTCTTCATCCAGCTGGAGGGAGGCTTTGAGAATTCCCTCCTTCACCCCCCGGTGGATAGCCAGTACCCGGTGGGAGGCGATCTTCCCCACCGGCTCGGAAAAGTCATAATACATGGCGTAGGTGGTATTCTCCTTGCTCTCCCCGCTGGAGACCACCAAGGCCTCCCGGTTGATGAGACTGCGGAGGTCCCCCCGGATGGCGGCGCTGTCGGACAGGTCCTCGGCAATGATATCCAGAGCCCCTTGGAGGGCATCTTCGGGGGTCTCCACTCCCTTTTCCCCGTCCACATAGTCCCTTGCCAAAGCCAGGGGCTCCGCCAGGGTATCCTGGCGGAAGATGGCCGCCGCCAAGGGTTCCAGGCCCCGTTCCCTGGCCACGCTGGCCCGGGTGCGGCGCTTCTGCTTATAGGGGCGGTAGAGGTCCTCCACCTCCGCCAAGGTCCCGGCTCCGGCAACAGCCTCCGAAAGCTCGGGGGTCAGCTTTCCCTGCTCCTCAATGGCGGAGAGAACCTCCCCCTTGCGCTTCTCCAGGTTCCGCAGGTAGGAGAGCCGGTCGTCCAGGTCCCGGAGGGCGGCGTCGTCCAGGCTGCCGGTGGCCTCCTTGCGGTAACGGGCGATAAAGGGGATGGTGTTCCCCTCGTCGATGAGGCGGACGGCGGCCTCCACCTGGGCCTCCCGGAGGTTCAGCTCCCGGGCCAGCTGCTGTACAAGTTCCATGATCTCTTCCTTTCCTCTCCTCCGGGCCGAAAAACGGCGGGGAAGCTCACCGGCTTCTCCGCCGCCTGCGCCGGACCTTGCTGCCTGGGCAGGCTCCGGCCGGAAGATTTTCAGGGGCTCATTCCCCTCTTGCTGTTCTATTGTTTCTCCCGCCGCCGGCTCCTGTTCCCCAAAAGGCGGCGCGGGTAAAAGAAAAAGAACCGCATCCCCAGGAGCGGTTCTTTTGTTCAGCCGTTTGGCCGGAGAGACTCAGCCCTCTTTGATGGCGCTGGTGGGGCAGACGCTGGCGCAGGTGCCGCAATCGATGCAGGTATCGGGGTTGATCTCGTAATGATCGCTCCCCTGAGAGATGGCGCCCACGGGGCACTCGCCCTCGCAGCTGCCGCAGCTGATGCACTCATCGCTAATCACATAGGCCATTTCAGATACACCTCCCTATTGGTTTACCTACATTTTAACATAAACGGGGAAAATTGCAACTGATTTTCAAGAGGATTTACAGGGGATTTACAAATTTTCAGATTCCTCTTTTGGAGGTGCCGGCTCCTTTTTTGAGCCCTTGCCGCCCTCTTTGGCCGGGTCTTTTTTGCCGCCGGATTTCTGTTCGCCCTTTCCAGGGGCGTCCTTCACCAGCTTTACATCCTTCCGGTCATAAACCGAGATCGACCCTTCCGCGCTGTTGAACAAATGCACCTTCAGCTGCCCTACCAGAAGGCTCACCTCGGTGACGGTGCCCTTGCCGTCAGGGGTGTTCACCGTAGACCCCACCTTGGGAGTAATGCGCAGCAGTTCCTCATAGGCGGGCTGCTCATACTTGAGGCAGCACATCAGCCGGCCGCAGGTGCCGGAAATCTTGGTGGGGTTCAGAGAGAGCCCCTGCTCCTTGGCCATCTTGATGGATACGGGCTGAAATTCTCCCAGGAAGGAGGAGCAGCAGAAGGGCCGCCCGCAGATTCCCAGACCCCCCAGCATCTTTGCCTCATCCCGGACACCGATCTGGCGCAGCTCGATCCGGGTGCGGAACACCGAGGCCAGATCCTTTACCAGCTCCCGGAAATCCACCCGTCCGTCGGCGGTGAAATAGAAAAGGATCTTGCTGTTGTCGAAGGCGTACTCCACCCCAACCAGCTTCATCTCCAGGCCGTTCTGGGCGATTTTCTCCTGGCAGATGCGGTAGGCCCGCTTCTCCTTGGCCCGGTTGTCCTCGATGCGCTTGCGGTCCTCCTTGGTGGCCCGGCGCACTACCTTCTTCAGGGGTTTCACCACGTTGTCGTCCTTCACCTGGCGGTTCCCCAGGGCCACAGTGCCGCACTCCACCCCCCGGGAGGTCTCCACCACCACCAGCTCGTCCGGCTGGAAGCTTTCCCCCACCGGGTCAAAATAATAGATCTTCCCTACATCTTTGAATCTTACGCCGATTACTTCCGCCATGGGTCCCTCCAAACAATAAACTGCCGCCGGGGGTCATCCGGCCCCCAGCAGCGCGGTAATCAAAGGCAGATATCCGTTCTGCTGGTTCCTCTCTGACGCCTGCTGGAGCCGCTCCCGAAGAGCCGCCCCGCGGGCCGGCGAAATGCCCCACTCCTTTTGCAGGGCCGGCGCCATACAGAGCCGGGCCGCCGCTTCCAGCAAAACAGCATACTCCCCTCTGTTCTTCTCAAAGGGGGTCGCCGCCGCCATGGCGCCATAGGCGTTCCGGGCCGCCATAGCCGCCGCCAGCTCCCGGGCCGCCCGGGCCCGTTTCGCCGCCTGGGGCTGGGTCAAAATCTCCACCCCCACCCCAAGGCTGCCGCAGCACAAAAGCGCCGCCTCCTGGTACTCCTCAGGGGTCTTCCCCGGCACCCGCTCTTCCAGCCGCTTCCGGCACTCCGCCTCCCCCAGAGGAGGGATGGAGAAGGTCACCAGCCGGCTGAGAATGGTGGGCAGCAGCTTGTGCTTATTATCACAGGTAAAGATAAAAAAGGTATCCTCCGGAGGCTCCTCGATGACCTTCAGCAGGACATTCTGGCTCTCCCGGGAAAGCAGCTGAGCCTCCGCCAGGATAAACACCTTGGCACGGCCCTCGCTGGGTCCCTGGTAGGCCGCCGTCCGAAGCTCCCGCATAGGCCGGACCTTGAAGCTCTCGGGGTCCTCCCGGCCGTTCACCAAGAGGATATCGCTGTGTGCCCCGGCCAGAACTTTCCGGCAGGAGGTGCATTCCCCGCACATCTCTCCCCGCTGTCTCTCGCAGAGGATGGCCCCCGCCAGGGACAGGGCAATCCGGGTGCGGCCGCTCCCCGGCTCCCCCTCCAGGTTGACCCCGTGGACCAGGCGGCCCTCCCGGGCCATCGTCAGCAGAGGCTGGGGCAGAGGCTCAGGGGTGGAAAGGATCCGTTCCATCAGACCTTCTCGAACCGCTCCACGTTCATCACGAAGATGGTGGCGCCGCCCACCGTCACCTGGACCGGCATTCCGGCGTACATCCCCGCGCTGAAGGAGGCGGTAGAGGGCACCATCTTGGTGCGCTTGCGGGAGTTGTCCCCAATGATCTGCAGCACGTCGTCCACCTTCTCGTCGTCCACGCCGATGAGAAGAGTGGTATTGCCGGACATAAGAAAGCCGCCGGTGGTGGCCAGACGGGTCACCGAATATTTGGCCTTGGTAAGGCTTCTGGAAACATTGGAGCTGTCGTCGTTGGATACGATGGCCAGGATCATCTTCATAAATCATCGCTCCTTTCGTTGATGAAAAACCGGGCAGGACCCCGGTAAATGGCTGATTCCTTAACTTATTTTACCACAAAAATGCGTTCCACGCCACTGCTTTGCAAAAACTTCACCGTCTGGGGGGTGATCTCCTCCCCAGGTACCAGGAGGGGAATCCCCGGGGGACAGCTGCTTACCAGGCGGGAAGCCACCCGGCCCTGGCACAGCTCTGCCGGGAGAAGGATCTCCTTCCGAGTCATGGCCTCGCCGGGGGAAAGGATCTGCTTGGGGAGACGGATGGTGGCAGGGTACCGGGGCTCCGGCAGCACCTCCCGCCCCTTGGCCGCCCCCGCTATGGCGGAGGTCAACCGGTCCAGCTCCACCTGGGTATTTTGGGGAGTCATCATAAAGACGCAGACGTTTCGGTCCAGATACTCCGGCTCTACCCCCCGGGAGCGGAGGAATTTGCCGTAGCTTTCCGGGGTATGGCCCAGGCACTCAAAACCCAGGGCCAGCCGGAGGGGGTCGCTGACAAAGCCCCGGACCACATCGTATCCCAGCCGGACAGCCTCGGTTTTCATCGCCCCCACCTTGGCGGAAAGCTCCCAATAGGGGGTATCCGGGGAGGTGATGGCTTCCAGGGCGTTCTCCGCCGAAAGCATAATAAGATAGCTGGGGCTGGTACTGCCGAACAGGGACATGGCGTACTTGGCCTCCTGATAATCGGCGGGGTCCGCCAGGTGAAGGAGAGCCGCCCCGGTAAGGGCCGGAAGGGTCTTGTGGAGGCTGTCGCAGCAGAAATCCGCCCCCAGGCTCATGGGGTGCAGCGCCGCCCGGAAGCACCCCAGATGGGCGCCATGGGCATTATCCACCAGCAGGGGCTTCCCCAGCCGGTGGCACACCTCGGCGATGGCCGCCACGTCTGCCATCTGCCCGAAGTAGTCAGGGCTTGTGATATACACCGAGCCAGCGTCGGGATGGCGGCGGATGGCCTCCTCCACCTCCTGGGGGGTGGGGGGCAGGGCGATTCCGGGAATTCCATCCCGGCGGGAGGCAATGCGCCCCGGCAGCCAGCAGGGCATCAGCCCCAAAAGGCCCATAGCCGCCACGGCGGAGCGGTGGATCACCCGGCTGCAGATAACAGTGCTTCCCCGGCTTCGGGCAAGATAGAGCATCGTTTGGATGCAAAGGGTGCTCCCCCCTGCCGAAAGGAGGGTATCCCCCACCTGGTAGGCGTCGGCAAACTCCTCCTCCAGAGCCCGGATGGCCTCGGTGCACTGGTAGAGACTATCTGCGCCGGCGATCTCGGTGATGTCATAAGGGGCGGCTTGGGTCAGGGGTTCCGGCAGCCTGCCCTTGTGCCCCGGCATATAAAACCGGGCCAGGCCCTCCCGGCGGATCCGCTCTACCGCGGCCCAAAGCGGCTTCCTTCCCATCCTCCGTCGCCCCCTTCGCCGTCCTCTTCCGTTCTGTTATTTCC
>JAHZBJ010000110.1:6370-6613 GCA_019423445.1 Oscillospiraceae bacterium | reverse complement strand
CAGATGGGGGCGCATCCGCTTGGCGGCCATAATGAGAAAGTCAGAGCCGCCGGTGGAGGAGCCCCGCATGTAGATCACCGCGTAACCCGCCCCCGCCAGGGTCCCCGTTGCCAGCGCCGCCAGCATCCTGGGCCCCTGGTACACCGGCAGAAGGGGCGCCAGCCAGTCCACCATCAGGGAGGAGATGACCATGCACCGCAGGGATTTGATCATGAAGCTCTTGCCGATGAGACGGAAGCAGAG
>JAHZBJ010000110.1:0-6360 GCA_019423445.1 Oscillospiraceae bacterium | reverse complement strand
GGGAAAACCCCAGAGACGGTAAAGGATCATAGCGATGCCGGAGAATCCGGTAAGGGGGAACTGAGCGTGAACCGCGAAGTTGTAGATTCCGATGGCTACCAGGAAGCTTCCAACCGTTTCCCAGGCGATATCGGCGGCGCCGCGTTTTAAAATCATGGATATCCACTCCTTTTTCACAGATATTTTGGACGGGATCCGGGGAATTTAAAAAAGGCATCTGCAGATCATACACAAATATGATCCGCAAATGCCTTTGCTCTTCGTTTTTTATGGTAGCACGGGGAAGGCGCCTTGTCAACCCCGGCGGGAAGGGAAAGAAGTGCTCAGGCCCATCCCCAAGGGATTGTTTTTCCACACCGCCAGGGGCTTCCGGGGGAAATCGGCGGCGGCGGGGAATCTCCGGGACTTCCCGGGGCAAACTGTTACAGAACGCTCCCCGCCGGGAAGGATCTCCCCGGGAAACCGGGGGAGAAGGGCCCGGGGCGGGGAAAGGAAAATCCAAGGAGGGACCAGTCCATGAAGAAAAGACTGTTGTGTTTGCTTCTGGCAGCGGCGCTGATGGCTGCCGGCTGCCGGGGGAGGGAGAACACCTCCTCCTCCCAGGGGGAGGGTTCCGGCTCCATGGTCCCGGTGGGGGGAAACTATAAGATCGGCATTATCACCGGTACTGCCTCCCAAGGGGACGAGGAGATCACCCAGGCCAATAAGATGAAGGAACGGTACGGCGACAGGATCGTTACCGCCACTTATCCGGACAATTTCTCCACCGAGACCGAAACGGTGATCTCCGGGGCGGTGGCCATGGCTTCCGACCCGGAGGTGAAGGCCATTATCTGGTGTCAGGCCATCCCCGGCACCGCCGCCGCCATCGACAAGGTCCGGGAGACCCGGCCCGATATGATCTTCATCGCCGGGACCCCCGGCGAGGATCCTACAGTCATCGACCCCAAGGCGGATATCGTCCTCCAGGTGAATGAGCCGGGGTGCGGTGTGGTCATCCCGCCCCAGGCGGCCAGCCAGGGGGCCAAGACCATGGTCCACTATTCCTTCCCCCGGCATATGAGCTACGCTTTTATTGTGGCCCGCCATGAGAATCTCAAAACCTACTGCGCCCAGAACGGCATCCAGCTGGTGGACGTCACCGCGCCGGACCCCACCGGGGACAGCGGCGTCACCGGGGCCCAGCAGTTCATTCTGGAGGATGTTCCCCGCCAGGTGGAGAAATACGGCAAGGACACCGTCTTTTTTACCACCAACTGCAGTATGCAGGAACCCCTGATCCGCAAGGTGTTTGAGGAGGGGGCCATCTATACCCTCCAGTGCTGCCCCTCTCCCTTCCACGCCTTCCCCGCCGCCCTGAACATCGACATGTCCGGCCATGAGGGGGATGTGGACTATATGCTGGAACAGCTTCAGCTGAAGGTGGACGAGGCCGGCATGAACGGCCGGGTCTCCACCTGGGGCGTCCCCTGCAATATGCTGTTTATCGATGCCGGGGTGGAGTACGCCATCAAGGTCCTGGAGGGAGAGACCGATGGGATCCTGGACGACCAGGTTCTCCGGGAGACCATCCAGGAGTGTGCTGAGAGCTTCCTCCCCGGGGCGGAGATGGACATCACCAACTACCAGCAGAACGGTGTGGCGGTGGAGAACCATTACCTGGTTATGGCCGAGTTTGTGGACTTCTGAGGGCTGCCCCGGGAGAAAGACCCGGGGCTTCCCCTGATTCTGCCGCCGCTGGGAAAGGAAGTATGGAAATGGAGAAGGAATATGTCCTGGAGATGGAGGATATCTCCAAGGAATATGCCGGGAACCAAGTTTTGAAAAATGTCAGCCTCCGCATCCGTCCGGGGGAGATCCATGCCCTGATGGGGGAGAACGGAGCGGGAAAGTCCACCCTGATGAACATCCTATTTGGGATGCCGGTGATCCACTCCACCGGCGGCTTCCAGGGAAGCGTCCGGGTAAACGGCAGCCCCGTCCGCATCGACTCCCCCCAGAAGGCCATGGAGCTGGGGATCGGTATGGTCCACCAGGAGTTCATGCTCATCCCCGGTTTCACCGTCACCGAGAACATCAAGGTGGGGCGGGAGATCAGCCGCCCCAACCTGGTAAGCCGCTTGGCAGGGCCTTCTATGGAGACCCTGGACCTGGATGCAATGGCCCGGGATGCCCGGAAAGCCCTGGAGACCATCGGCCTTGCCGTGGACGAAAACGCCCTGGTGAGGGGAATGCCGGTGGGATATATGCAGTTTATTGAGATTGCCCGGGAAATTGATAAGACCGGCGTCCGGCTTCTGGTCTTCGACGAGCCCACTGCCGTCCTTACCGAAAGCGAGGCCAAACGCCTGCTGGAAGTGATGGGGGCCATCGCTGCCCGGGGCATCGCTATCATCTTCATCACCCACCGCCTGGATGAGGTGATGGAGGCGGCGGACAGCCTCACCGTCCTCCGGGATGGGGAGCTGGTGGCCCGGCGGGAGGTGAAGGATACCAGCGCCGTGGAGATCGCCGAACTGATGATTGGCCGACGGGTGGAGAAACTGGTGGAAGAGCGGGAGGACAACCGCACCCTTTCGGACCAGGAGATTGCCATTTCCCTGCGAAATTACACAGTGGATATGCCGGGGGAGCAGGTCCGGGGCATTGACCTGGATATCCGCAGGGGGGAGATCTTCGGCATCGGGGGCCTGGCGGGCCAGGGGAAGCTGGGGATTCCCAACGGCATTATGGGCCTTTACAGCGCCGGTGGAGAGGTGCGGGTAAACGGCAGCCCCCTGGATCTGGGAAAGCTTGGGGAAGCTCTGCGCCACAAGGTAGCCTTTGTTTCGGAGGACCGCCGTGGGGTGGGCCTTCTTTTGGAAGAGAGTATCCAGGAGAATATCGTCTTTGCCGCGATGCAGGTGAACCGGGATTTTCTCCGCCGGGTGGGGTGGATGCGGTTTTATGACGGCCGCCGGGCCCGGGCCCGGGCGGAGGAGATGGTAAGGACCCTGGACATCCGGTGCAGCGGTATCCGCCAGGCGGCGGGGCGGCTTTCCGGGGGAAACCAGCAAAAGGTCTGTCTGGCGGCGGCGCTGACCCTGAAGCCGGAGATCCTTTTTGTGTCGGAACCCACCCGGGGCATCGACATCGGCGCCAAAAAGCTGGTGCTGGAATATTTGATAAAGCTCAACCGGGAGCAGGGGATGACGGTGGTGGTGGTTTCCTCGGAGCTGATGGAGCTGCGGAGCGTCTGCGACCGCATCGCCATCGTCTCCGACGGAAAGCTGGCCCGAATCCTGGCCCCCGGCGCCAGCGACGCGGAGTTTGGCCTGGCTATGTCCGGGTCTGGGAAGGGAGGCGGCAAGCATGGGTAAGGGAGCCAGGAGCCTGCTGAACAAAATCGGGCTCCCCCGGATCATCATCGTGGGCTTTTTCCTGGTGCTGGTCGTTTGCGCCTGGGCCTTTCAGATGAATATGGGCCAGCTTTTCAGCGATATTATCCGCCGCTGGGGAATGTACGGCATCCTGGCTTTGGCTATGGTGCCGGCGGTACAGTGCGGCATCGGCCTCAACTTCGGCATCTCCATGGGAATTGTGGGGGGGCTCCTGGGCGGGCTCATCGTCATTGAGCTGGAGGTGGCCAAGAACCCCGGGCTGCTGGAGACCGGCGTCCGGCTCCTGGGAGAGAAAAACGGCCCTCTTCTGGCTCAGTGGGCGGCGGTACTGGCGGCCATCCTCATCGGCATGGCTCTGGCAGCGGTAATCGGCTGGCTCTACGGCCTGCTGCTGAACCGGGTCAAGGGCTCTGAAATGACGGTGACCACCTATGTGGGCTTTTCCATCATCGCCTTTATGAATATCATCTGGGTGATCCTCCCTTTCCGAAGCGGGGAGCTGATCTTCCCCAACGCCGGACAGGGGATGCGCAACACCATCTCCCTGGCTTCCTCCTTTTCCGAGGTGATGAACAAAACCCTGGCCTTTTCCCTGGGCCCGGTGACCATCCCTACAGGGCTGCTGCTTTTCTTCTTTCTCTGCTGCTTTTTGGTGTGGCTGTTCCTCCGCTCCAAAACCGGCATCGCCATGAGCGCAGCCGGGTCCAACCCCGTTTTTGCCCGGGCCGGCGGCATCCATGTCAACCGGATGCGGCTGCTGGGAACCACCCTTTCCACCATCCTGGCGGCGGTGGGGATCCTGGTCTACGCTCAGGGATACGGCTTCATGCAGCTCTACAACGGCCCCATGCAGATGGGGTTCACCTCGGTGGCGGCGGTGCTGATTGGCGGGGCATCTCCCACCCGGGCCAAAATCTCCCATGTCCTGGTGGGGACTTTCCTCTTCCAGGGGATCATGGCTCTGGGGCTGCCGGTGGCCAATCTTTTCATCCCCGAAAGCAACCTCTCGGAAGTGATGCGCCTGATTATTTCCAACGGAATCATCATCTATGCCCTGACCCAGACTGGAGGTGGCGGCCGTGAATAAGAAAAAACTTCTGGACAAACTCTTTGACCAGAAGGTGGCGGTTCTGTTCGCCCTGTTGTGTATCGGCGGCATCGCCGCCTCGGGGCAGTCCCTGACCTTTGTGGCAGGGGAGCTTTTTACCCGGGTGGCCCGGAACTCCTTCCTGGTGCTGTCCCTGATCATTCCGGTGCTGGCGGGGATGGGCCTTAACTTCGGCATCATTATCGGCGCCATGGCAGCCCAAATCGCCCTTTTTCTTACCACCTACTGGGGGCTTTCCGGTATCGGAGGCTTTCTGGCTACGGTGCTCCTGACCACTCCCCTGGCGGCCTTTTTCGGCCTGTTGGTGGGAAAGCTCTTTAACAAAATCAAGGGCTCAGAGATGATCGGCGGCCTGGTGCTGGGGTACTTTGCCGAGGGCTTTTACCAGTTGATCTTTCTCTTTATCTTCGGCGGGGTGATCCCGTTCACCGGCCCCAACGCCCAGAAGCTGATGCTGTCCACCGGGGTGGGGGTGAAAAACACCATTGATTTAAAGGACACCATCAAATACGCCCTGGACAACGTCCCCATGCTTTCCATTGCCGAAATCGCCTTTTACCTAACAGTGGGGGCGGTGGTGCTGGGGGCAGTGCTGAAACTCTGGCAAAAGCAGCCTGTGGACTGGAAAAGGACAGGGGGGATCCTGGCGGGGACAACGGTTCTTTATGCCGTCACCTTCATCCCCGCGGTGGAGGACTTCCTGACCGGGAACCGCCTCCTCCTTCTGTGGGTGGTGGAAGCCGGCGTACTGGCGGTAATCCTTGGGCAGCTCTCCCGGCTCCTGCGGCAGAGGGCGGCAAAAAGGGAACCGATGAATTGGAAGGGCTCCCTGGCGGTCTGTGCCGCGGCCCTGGCCGTTTACGCCCTCACCTATGTCCCGGCGGTTTATCAGGTGCTGGTGGCGGTGAAGCTCCCGGTGATGACCTGCCTTTGCGTAGGGGCCCTGTGCCTTTTCAACCGGCTTCTGATGAGCACCCGCCTGGGACAGAATATGCGTACCGTGGGCCAGAGCCGGACGGTGGCGGGGGCCGCGGGCATCGACGTGGACCGCACCCGGGTCATCGCCATGATTCTTTCCACCGTCCTGGCCGGCTGGGGGCAGCTGATCTTCCTCCAGAACGTGGGGACCTTCTCCACCTATGGGGCTCACACCCAGGTGGGACAGTTTGCTATCGCCGCCCTCCTGGTAGGAGGGGCCTCGGTGGCGAAGGCCACCAACGGCCAGGCAATTCTGGGGGTCATCCTGTTTCATACCCTCTTTATTGTGGCGCCCCTGGCGGGCCGGGAACTCTTCGGCAACGCTATGATCGGCGAATATTTCCGGGTCTTTGCATCCTTTGGGGTCATCGCCATGGCCCTTGCCATGCACGCCTGGAAAAAGCCCCAAAAGTCCGTTTCTACACCTCCCCAGGGGGATTCCCCTGCCCCCCAGGCGGGAGAGACTCCGGCCTGATAAAGCTACAAAGCGCCCGGAGAAACCCATCAGGATCTCTCCGGGCGCTTTGCGTGCTGTGCCGGGATTGGCTGCCGGCGGATTCCGGCGGCAAGCCGCCGGGAAGGATAGAGCGCCGCCGGGCAGAGAAGCGAAGAAGCCCAGCGGCGCGGGAGAAGGAAATCGCGGAATTGATTACTTGCTGGAAGCCGCCGCTTTGGCCTTCTTCTTGTTGAGATAGCCTTTGACCACGGGACTCAGCAGGGCCACGACGCAGACCAGCATGATGATGCCGGTGATGGGACGGGCCAGGATGTTGAAGGTAGCCGCCAGAAGGGTGTCACCATCGGCGATGGTGTAGGCGCGGCGGAGGTTGGACTCGCAGATGATGCCCAGCACCAGACCCAGGATCATGGCGGAGGAGTTAAACTTGCAGTGAG
>JAHZBJ010000109.1 GCA_019423445.1 Oscillospiraceae bacterium | reverse complement strand
CTTTTCACCACCACCATTCATTTTTGGGGTTGACTTTTAATAGTTAATCTTTCATGTCGTATCAGTATGATCACAATGTTTCATTATCACAGTTCTCTCGAATTTTGTCAAGAAGAAGGGGAACTTGTCAGAAACAGGAGAACCCGGTATAATGGAACCATTTGAAGGGAGTGAGAATCATGGGATACGGAAAACGTCTTTTGGCAGGAGCCTTGGCGGCACTGCTTCTGGGAGGCTGCGGAGCATCCCAAAGTGACGGAAGCAGCTCCTCCTCTGGGGCGGAACAGTCCTCTGTTTCAGAGGCCCAGGAAGCGCCGGCGGTTCCTGAGACCCGGCGGGCGGTGCTGCTGGCGGCTGGGGACAATTTGATTCACGACGTCATCTATTGGCAGGCCGCCGCCCGGACTGGCGGAGAAGGCTACGACTTTGGGCCCGCCTATGAGAAAATCGCTCCTCTGCTGGAGGAGGCGGACTTTGCCTTTATCAACCAGGAGACAGTGCTGGCAGGAGCAGAATTGCCTCCCTCCAGCTACCCCATGTTCTGTTCCCCTACAGAGGTGGGGGAGGAGATGCTGAAGTTGGGGTTCAATCTCTTCGCCACTGCCAACAACCACTGTTTTGATAAAGGGGAAGCGGGACTCCAAGCCGCCGGGCGGTTTTGGGATAGCCACCCGGAAGCAGCAGTGGCCGGTTGCTACCGTACCCCGGAGGAGAGGGACCGGACGGTGCTCCTTACCAAAGAGGGGATCACAGTGGCACTGGTGGCAGCGGCGGAGCAGACCAACGGCCTGAGCCTCCCTGCGGAGAGCCAGGCAGGGGTACTGCTGTTGTCGGACCGGGAGACCTTGATGAAAAAGCTGGAAGATGCCGCCGCTCAGGCGGATTTCGTCATCCTTAGTGTCCATTGGGGTGTGGAAGGGGCCGCCGCTCCCAGCGAGAGCCAGAAGGCCCTTGCCCAGGAGCTGGCGGAAGCCGGGGCGGACTTGATTCTGGGACACCATTCCCATGTCCTTCAGGGGGGAGAGTTCTTGGAGACTTCCCGGGGACGCAGCTATGTGGCCTACTCCCTGGGGAACTTCATCTCCGCCCAGGTGGGGGCCCAGAATATGGCAGGAGGATTCCTGCGGGTGGAGCTGGCCATGGAGGAAGGAGAGGCAGCTGGGATAGAAAAGGTGGAGTTTATTCCCACTGTGACCCACTACGGCCCCAGCTTCCGGGATTTGATGGTATATCCCCTTTCGGAATACACCCCGGAGCTTGCGGAGAGCCACGGCGTCCGTGCCCATGACAGCCGTTTCAGCTGGCAGTATTTGGAGAATCAACTGGCAGCATTGGATTTTGGCGTCTGAGAGAGCAGAAAAGAAAAAGCAGGGCTTCGGAACAAACTGTTCCGAAGCCCTGCTTTTTTGCGGAAGGGTTTATTTGCAGTCCAACTTACAGCTCCGAGACGTCGGGCTGCCAGTATTTCCGGTCCAGGTTCCGGTACTGGATGGCCTCCGCCACAGCGTCGGGGCCGATGATCTCGGCACCGGCCAAATCCGCTATGGTTCGGGCCACCCGGAGAAGGCGGTCATAGCTTCTGCCGGAAAGCCCCATCTTGTCGTAGGCGGCTTGAAGGAGCTGCTGGGCGGCGTCGTCCAGGCGGCAGAACTCCCGAAGATGGCCGGGGTCCAGCCGGGCGTTGCAGGAGACTCCAAGCCCCTGATAGCGGCGGCGCTGGCGTTCCCGGGCCTCCTCCACCCGGAGCCGTATGGCGGCGGAGGGCTCCCCTGGAGCCTGGTCGCTGATCTGGCGGTATTCCACCGGCGGGACCTCCACATGGATATCCAGCCGGTCCAGCAGGGGCCCGCTGATGCGGCTGAGGTAAGCCGCTACCTTGACGGGAGAGCAGCGGCAGGGCCGGGTGGGGTGGCCGAAGTAGCCGCAGGGACAGGGATTCATAGCTGCCGCCAGCATAAACTGACAGGGAAAACTGGCCTGCCCCGCCGCCCGGCTCACAGTGACAGTCCCTTCTTCCAGGGGCTGCCGGAGAGCCTCCATGGCTGCCCGGGAAAACTGGGGCAGCTCGTCCAAAAAGAGGACCCCATGATGGGCCAGGCTGATCTCCCCCGGCCGGGGCGGAGCGCCGCCTCCGGTAAGACCCGCCGGGCTGATGGTGTGGTGAGGGGCTCGAAAAGGGGGCGCTTCCAGCAGGGAGGAGCCGTAGGGGAGAATCCCCGCGGCGGAGTGCACTTGAGTTGCCTCCAGGGCCTCCTGGAAAGAGAGGCGGGGGAGAATGGAGGGCAGGCGCTTGGCCAGCATACTCTTTCCGGTGCCGGGAGGGCCGATCAGGAGAATATTGTGCCCTCCTGCGGCGGCTACCTCCATGGCCCGTTTGGCGTTCTCCTGCCCCCGGACATCGGCAAAATCAGGAACAGGGGGCACAGGGGGTGGGGAGAAGGGAAGCTCCGAGGCCAACGGCAGGACCTTCCCGCGGAGAAAGTGATCCAGGATTTCCCCTGCAGAGGAGACGGGATAGACCTGGATGCCGGAGACGGCGCTGCCCTCTCCGCCGTTTTCCAGAGGGAGGAACACCCGCTCCACCCCTGCCTGCCGGGCCGCCAGGATCATGGAAAGGGCCCCAGCCACCGGCCGGAGCCGGCCGTCCAGAGAGAGCTCCCCTACAAAAGCGCAGCCGGAAAGGTCCATGGAGCAGCTCCCCGAAGCCAGCAGCAGCCCCAGAAGAATGGGCAGGTCGTAGATGGGACCGGTTTTACGGGTGTTGGCAGGGGCCAAGTTTACCAGAAGCCGCCCCTCGGGCCAGGCGAGACCTAAGTTCCGGGCCGCCGAGCGCACCCGCTCCCGGGACTCTTTCACCGCGGCGTCGGGAAGACCTACGATTTCCAGCTGGGGCATCCCTCGCTGGCAGTCTACCTCTACGTTCACCATATATCCCTGGATCCCGGAAAGACCCATGGAAAGGACGGAACGGAACACGGCGCCACCTCCCAAAACGACAAAATTCAGCCCTTTTATTATAGTGGATTTCACTAATTTTGACAAGGAATTTGTTGACTTGTTTGGAGCGATGCTCTACAATAAAGGATGACAAAGAAGCAAAGGAGTGTGGCGTTATGAACTATCAGGAAGAGTATCTGCGCTGGTGCGCCCAACCCCTGGAGGATGCGGCTCTGGCCCGGGAGCTTCAGGACATCAAAGGGGACGACAAGGCCATTTACGAGCGTTTCTATACAGACCTTCAGTTCGGCACCGCCGGGCTCCGGGGAGTGCTGGGGGCGGGCACCAACCGGATGAACATTTATACCGTCCGCCGGGCCACCCAGGCCTATGCAGACTATCTCAAGGCCCGGTACAAGGCCCCTATGGCGGCAGTGGCCTATGACAGCCGGATCAACTCGGAGCTTTTTGCCCGGGAAACCGCCCGGGTTTTTGCCGCCAACGGCGTCAAGACCTGGCTCTATGGGGAGTTGATGCCCACCCCCGCCCTTTCCTATGCGGTGCGGGAGCTTCGGTGCCAGGCTGGGGTGAATATTACCGCCAGCCACAACCCCAGCAAATACAACGGCTACAAGGCCTACGACGGTCAGGGCTGCCAGATCACCGGGGAGACTGCCGACGGGGTGATGGAGAATATCCGGTCCACCGACCTCTTTGACGGGGTAAAGCTGGCGGATTATGACGAGGCCCTTTCCACCGGCATGATCGAGATCATCCCGGAGAAGCTGATCCAGAAATTCCTGTCCCGGGTGCTGGAGGAACAGGTAAATCCCGGCGTCTGCCAGGGGGCCGGGCTGCGCCTGGTTTATACCCCCCTCAACGGGGCGGGGCGGCGTTCGGTCCTCACCGTGCTGAAGAAGATGGGGATCCAGGATATCACTGTGGTGCCGGAGCAGGAGTGGCCGGACGGCAACTTCCCCACCTGCCCCTACCCCAACCCTGAGATCCTCCAGGCTATGGAAAAGGGACTGGCCCTGGTGGAAAAGCTGGGGGCTGACCTCCTGCTGGCCACCGACCCGGACTGCGACCGGGTGGGTATCGCCGTCCTCCAGAACGGGGAGCCCCGGCTCATAACCGGCAACGAGATGGGCTGCCTTCTCATCGACTACATTGCCCGTTCCCGCAGGGAGGCGGGCACCATGCCGAAGCGGCCGGTGGTGGTTAAGAGCATTGTCACCACCACCATGGCGGACGCCCTCTGCCGGGAGTATGGCATCGAGGTCCGGAACACCCTTACCGGTTTTAAGTACATCGGGGAACAGATCCACCAGCTGGAGAAAGACGGGGAGGAGGATCGTTTCCTTCTGGGGTTTGAGGAAAGCTATGGCTACCTTTCCGGAGGTTATGTCCGGGATAAAGACGCCGTGGACGCCTCCATGCTCATCTGCGAGATGGCGGCCTGGTACAAGCGCCAGGGGAAGAACCTGGGAGAGGCCCTGGACGAGATGTATGCCCGGTTCGGCCGCTACCTGAACCAGGTGGACAGCTACTCCTTTGAGGGGGCCGACGGCATGGCCAAAATGGCAGGGATTATGGAGCAGCTCCGGAAAGAGCCCCCGGCCTCTTTGGGCGGGTATCCGGTGGCGTCGGTCACCGATTACCGCACCGCCTGTCCGGTGGTAGGAGGGGTGCAGATGCCTTCCGCCGACGTTCTGGCCTATGAGACAGAGGTGGGGAGCGTCATTGTCCGTCCCTCCGGTACCGAGCCCAAACTCAAGGTCTACTATTCGGTGAAGGCTTCGGATCTGCCCCAGGCTCAGTCCCTCAAGGCTGCCGCCCAGAAGGATGTAGAAGCCATCATCGGAATCAAATAGGAGGCAAACAAGCCCTGCGGGGGAAAAATGAAATATCCCCGGGCTTGGCCGAAAAAATTTTTCCCACCTCTTGCTTTTGAATGGCGGGTATGATAATATACTACTGTTACGTTGGTATCATCCCGCCGCCCATGGGAAGATGTGCATCCTCATCTTCCGGCGTCGGGACATGAAAGAGGTGAAATAGATGAAAGAAGGAATCCATCCCAAGTACGGTCCTGCGGTGATTCGCTGCGCTTGCGGCAACGTCATCGAGACCCGTTCCACCAAGCCGGAAATCCGCGTGGAAATCTGCTCCAAGTGCCACCCCTTCTTCACCGGCAAGCAGAAGCTGGTGGACAGCGGCGGACGTGTGGACCGCTTCAACAAGCGTTTCAATCGGGGCAAATAAAATCGGCTTCGCAGCAGGCGGCGCAAGGGGATGTACCTTGTGCCGCCTTTGTTGCGGTCTGAAAAAGGAGGAGAAGCCATGGCGGAGGGATACCGCACTGTGGAAGCCCCCGCTCAGGATGAGTTTATTGAGCGGAAGTCCCGGTTTATCGGGCATATTGCCCCGGTGACCACCGAGGAAGAGGCCATGGCCTTTGTGGCCTCGGTGCGTGAGCGTCACCGGGAGGCCACCCACAATGTGTACGCCTATGTTCTGCGCCAGGGGCAGCTGATGCGCTTCTCCGACGACGGGGAGCCCCAGGGCACCGCAGGAAAACCGGTGTTGGATGTGATCCTTCGGGAGGGGCTCACCGATACGGCTGTGGTGGTGACCCGGTATTTTGGGGGGATCCTTCTGGGGGCCGGGGGACTGGTCCGGGCCTACGCCCAGGGGGCTAAGACGGCGGTGGACGCCGCCCGGGTGCTGAATATGCAGCCCGCTGCAGTGGTGGAGCTGGATATGGGGTACGACTTTTACGGCAAGGCCACCTACATCCTGCCCAAGCATGAGGTGGTGACTTTGGACAGTGTTTTTGCGGAAGGGGTTCGGCTGCGGCTCCTTTGCAAGGCTTCCCGGCTGCCGGCCTTCCGCAAGGAACTGGAGGAACTCTCCTCTGGGACAGTGGCTCCACTGGTGCTGGAGGAGAAGTTTGCCCACTTTAGTTCCATATGAGAAAGGACATGGTATCGTGAATGCCCGCCCGCTCCCGGAAGGCCGGGCGGCCGAGTCCGTGAGAGAAGGAGCGCGGCAGCGCCGGTGATTGCCTCGCTCCCGGGGGGGCCGGACTCCCCCTGAAAGCGCCTTCCGGATCCCAAGTGATATGCTCAGGGAGCGGGGCACAACCCAGCGATCCGCAGAGTTTTTTTCTTACGGACACAAAAAAGGAGGAAATGACATGAGGGAAATGAAAAAAGTGCGGCTGGGCCGCACCGGGCTGATGGTGACCAAGACTTCCTTCGGGGCGCTGCCCATCCAGCGCATCTCCAAGGACGACGCGGCGGAGCTGCTGCGCACCGCCTATGAAGCGGGGATCAACTTCTTCGATACCGCCAATTCCTACACTGACAGCGAGGAAAAGATCGGCTACGCCCTTTCCGATGTGCGTAAGAACATCATTATCGCCACCAAGAGCGCCTACGATCAGGGAAACCCCGACATGGTGAAGCGGAACCTGGAGCTGAGCCTGAAGCGGATGAAGACTGACTATGTGGATATCCTCCAGTTCCACAACCCCTCCTTCCTTCCCAGGGAGGACGACCCTGCTTACCGGTTCCTTCAGGAGATGAAGGCCCAGGGGGTGGTTCGGCACATCAGCATCACCAACCACCGGCCCCTTCTGGCCCGGGAGGCAGTGGAAAGCGGCCTCTACGACACCCTCCA
>JAHZBJ010000108.1 GCA_019423445.1 Oscillospiraceae bacterium | reverse complement strand
CCTGGTGCTCATCATCGCCTGCGCTGTGATGCTGATCTATCCCCTGGTCAAGCCCGTTATCATGAAGAAACTGGGCAAAGACAAGGCGGATGCCAAGGCTTAATTATTCGCTCCATTCTTTTCAGAGGGGGTACGGGTACTGAAACCCGTACCCCTTTTTTGTGGGAAGAGTTATTCGTAAAAACTTATGCAGCTTGTGAAGATCATTACAATTTTCGTATCAAAAAAGCATAGGCTGATAACATTAAACTTATGTTGAGACAAAAAAAAACATATTGGACGGAATGGTCGAAGAGTACTACAATATAGAAGAATGGGAATGGATTTTTTAGAGAAATTCTCTTAAAAAGTAGTTCCCAAAGGATTGGTAGGAAACGATGGAAGAAAGGTTGTGTTGAGATTGAAACTGATGAATCCTGCGGTAGCGGGAACCCTGGAATCCAGCGACGCCCAGGTCACGGTAGAGCCCGGCCAGGGACTTCAGCTGGACATTCAGAGCAGCGTGCTGAATCAGTACGGCAAGCAGATTAAGGCTACTGTACTGGAGACCCTGGAGCGTTTGGAAGTTACTGACGCCAAGGTCACTGTTGTGGACAAGGGCGCCCTGGACTGCACCCTGAAAGCCCGGGTGGAGTGCGCCGTTTTCCGCAGCTGCGGAGCAAGTGAATCCAATATTCCCTGGGGAGGTGCTGTCAGATGATTCCTCGTCCAAAACCGGAACGTTTCCGTCTGCGCCGGACCATGATGTTTATGAACGCCCAGAAGCCCGGCCTTATCAAAGACGCCTATATCTACGGCGTCGACAGCATTATGCTTGACCTGGAGGATGCCGTGGCGGAGAACCAGAAGGACGCCGCCCGCTTCTCCCTTTACCATGCCCTGAAGACCATCGACTACGGTGACACCGAAGTGATCGTCCGGATCAACGGTCTGGATACCCCTCATTGGCAGGAGGATGTCCGGGTTTGCGTGGCCGGCGGCGCCGATGGTATCCGTATCGCCAAGTGCGAGAGCGCCCAGGACGTCAAGACCGTTGAGGAGGCCACCCTGGCTGCTGAGCGGGAGTTTGGCGTGGAGGAGGGCCGCACCCTCCTGATGGCCGCTCTGGAGAGCCCCAAGGGTATTATGAACGCCTACGAGATCTGCACCGCTTCCGACCGTCTCTTCGGTGTGGCCATTTCCGGCGGCGACTACCGCAAGTGCATGCAGGTAGGCGTGGTGCCCGGCGGCATTGAGATGCTGGCGGCCCGCGGCCAGATGCTGATTGCGGCTCGTGCGGCTGGTGTCCAGTGCTTCGACACCGTTTTCACCAACCTGGATGACATGGACGGCTTCATCGCTGAGGTGAAGCAGAACAAGGATATGGGCTTTGATGGCAAGAGCCTCATCAACCCCAAGCAGATCCCCATTGTTCACGAGATCTTTGCTCCCACTCAGAAGGAGATCGCTGCCGCCGAGAAGATCGTCCGCGCTGTGCGCGAGAATGCGGACAAGGGCGTAGGCGTCTTCACCGTGGACGGCAAGATGATCGACATCGCCTTCCTGCCCGGGGCGGAGCGCACCATCGCCCTGGCGAAGGCCAGCGGAATCTACGAGGGGGATTTGTAAGATGATTAACGCAGTAGGCAGAGATATTCCCGAAGAGCTGCTGGTAAACGGCAGGGAAGTCTATCACGGCAAGGACTATATGGACGGCAAGGAGTTTACCAAGGCTGCTCCTACCGTAAAGAGATACGAGAAGCCCCAGGAGACCAAGGTGGTGGCCACCATCCGGGACGCTCTGGAGCAGTGCGGCGCCAAGGACGGCATGACCTTCTCCTTCCATCACCATCTCCGGGACGGCGACTATGTGATGAATATGGTGATGAAGGTGGCAGTGGAAGAAATGGTTCTGAAGGACCTCACCATTGCCGCCACCTCCACCGGCAGCGCCCATGACCCCATCGCCCAGTATATCAAGGACGGCATTGTGGTGGGCCTGCAAACCTCCGGTATCCGGGGCAAGATGGGCGAGGTTGTCTCCCAGGGCTACCTGAAGACCCCTGCCATTCTCCGCAGCCATGGCGGACGTCCCCGGGCCATCGAGGCTGGCGAGGTACATATCGACATCGCTTTTGTGGCGGCTCCCACCTCCGACAAGATGGGCAACTGCAAGGGCTGGGGCGGTAAGAGCGACTGCGGCTCCATGGGCTACGCCATGAGCGACGCCAAGTACGCGGACAAAGTGGTGGTTATCACCGACTGCCTGGTGGACTATCCCAACATGCCCGCCTCCGTTGAGGCCATCGACGTGGACGCCGTGGTGGTAGTGGATGAGATCGGCAACCCCAAGAAGATTGCTTCCGCTGCCGCCCGTATGACCCAGAATCCCCGGGACCTGATGATGGCTGAGAACTGCGCCAAGGTCATGGAGGCCACCCCCTATTTCAAGGACGGCTTCTCCTTCCAGACCGGCGTGGGCGGTCCCTCCCTGGCGGTGAACCGCTTCCTGGAGGACCGGATGGTGAAGAAGGGCATTAAGATGGGCTTTGCCATCGGCGGTATCACCACCCCCATGGTGGAGCTGCTCCAGAAGGGCCTGGTGGGCAAGGTCATCGACGTTCAGGACTTCGACCTGGGCGGCGTGAACAGCATCGGTCGTACCCCCGGACACTATGAGATGAGCGCTTCCCAGTATGCCAACCCCGCCAACAAGGGCGCCTTTGTGAACCAGCTGGATTTCGTCATCCTGGCTGCCCTTGAGGTGGATACCAAGTTTAACGTCAATGTTCTCACCGGCTCCGACGGTATCCTCCGCGGCGCTCCCGGCGGCCATCCCGACACCGCTGCCGGCAGCAAGTGCTGCATCATCGTCACCCCCCTGATTCGTGGCCGTATGGCTACCATCTGCGAGGATGTGGTTACCGTTACCACCCCCGGCGACTGCGTGGACGTGGTGGTCACCGATTACGGCATTGCTGTCAACCCCCTCCGCCAGGATATCATCGGCTGGTTGGATGAGGCCGGTATCAAGCATGTCACCATTGAGAGCCTGAAGGAGAAGGCCTACTCCATCGTGGGCGCCCCTGAGAAGCTCCAGTGGGAGGATAAGGTTGTGGCCATTATGGAAGCCCGGGATGGCACCATCCTGGACGTGGTCCGCCAGATTAAGCCCTATTCTTTTGACTGATTCCTGCGTGGAAGAATAGAAGACGCCCCCAGGCTCATCTGAGCCTGGGGGCGTTTGCTTTGTGGGGAAGAAGAGTTTCTTGGAGAAACTTTTCAGCTGCGGGGGGAGCGGCCCTTAAGGTGAAGATACCAGAAGACCAGCCCCAGACCGATGCCCCCTACCATATTTCCCAGAGTGACGGGAATGAGATTCTTTAAGAAGAAGGCGCTCCAGGTGAGGGAGGAAAGATCCCCGGATACTGCTGTCCAGGCTGGTTCCCCCATGGCCATCAGCCCTGCTGGGATATAGTACATGTTGGCCACTGAGTGCTCAAAGCCGCAGAGGACAAAGGTGACAATGGGGAAGAAGAGACAAATGATCTTCTCCGCGGCGCCTTTGGCGGCCAGGGTCATCCACAGGGCGGTGCACACCAGGATATTGCAGAACACCCCGCGGAGGAAAGCATCCCCAAAGGAGAGGGAGCACTTGGCGGCGGCGGTGGCGATGGCGGAGGCCCCCAGGCTGCCGTCCAGAAGGTCGAAGACATGGCTGTATACTCCTGCAAAGGCTGCCAAAAGCCCACCCAGCAGGTTCCCCAGGTAGACCGCTGCAAGATTACGGGCCATCCCCAGGGGGGAGACAGCTCCCTCCATTACCGGGATGATCAGCAGGCAGTTGCCGGTAAAGAGTTCGCTTCCTGCCAGGATCACCATGGAAAGGGCGGCGGGGAAGACCAGGGCACCCAGCAGCCGTCCCATGCCGGGGGTGGAAGCCCCTGCGGAGGCGGCAGAGGAGGCGATCCCCGCAAGGCCGATGAAGAGCCCCGCCAGGATCCCCATAATCAGGGCTTTTTCCAACGGCAGCTGTACTTTGGTTTTCCCAATGGAGATGTAGTTTTGTGCGACTTCAGCTGGTGTATTCATTGAGCGGTTTTTCCATCCTTTTTGTAATGAAGTGTTTTCGCGGCAGAGAAGGCCGCTTTCTGGGCCCTCCTTCTCAGATACGCAGTCCCCTTTCCCAGTTTTGAAAAAGCTGGCGCCAAACGGGAAAATACCCTGCGGCAGGCGAACCTTACGGAAGGGGAGAGGGGGCGGTGATTTTATTGTTTTCCGGGTGAGATCACCACTTCTCCGCCAGGATCTCCTGGCGTTTTTGATCATATTCCTCCCGGGTAATTAGACGCTGGTCGTAGAGGCGCTGAAGAGTCTGGAGCCGCTCCTCCACGCTGGCAATGCCCTGGCGGTCGGCGGGGAAATCGCCAGGGTTGGAAGGGCCGGGGAAGGTTTCTTCCTCCATCTCCACATTATAAACGCCCTTGCCGGAAACCATTATGTAAATATTGTAGCCGGTCATGGCGACGGCCATGAGTGTCCAAAAGATACCGAAGGGTCCGAATGTGGGGATCACTACAAAGAGACCGATTCCCACAAAGATGACCCCTACAGCCACCCCCATGGCGGATTCCGCCTTGTTGGGGCGCACTCGGTAATTTCTTCTTCTCCGCATCAGAGTACCTCCTGTTTTTTATGGTAAGATGATTCCGTTCTCAAACGAACAGGGAAATCCAAAGGGTTGATCCGCAAAACCAGAGGATGTCTCCCGAAACCACCTGGGAGCGGTGCGCCGGAAAATCCTGGCGCACCAGCTGGGGTGGCGGATTGTTTTCCGCCTTTTCAGAGGGAGGCTCCGGCAGGGCTTCACACCCAGTTACCCCATTCCCAGCCTTGGGGCTGCCCAAGCGGGCGCAGTGTCAGCGGGTGCTTTTCAGCATCAGCCGGGCGCATTTGTAAATGTCCCCGCATCCCAGGGTGATCACCAAATCCCCTGGTTTTGCATGGGCCATGGTGTAGTCCGCCATTTCCTGGAAGGTGTCGAACCAGACACTGCCGGGGATCTTTTCTCCCAGGTCCTGGGTACGGATACCCCATTCGTTCTTTTCCCGGGAACCCATAATGGGGCTCATCACCACATGGTCGGCAATGGAGAGAGCGGTGACAAAGTCATCCAGAAGCAGATAGGTTCGGGAGAAGGTGAAGGGCTGGAATACCGCCCAGACCGCGCCGAAATCCAACTCCTTAGCAGCCCGAAGGGTGGCTGCCAGCTCTGCAGGGTGATGGGCGTAGTCATCGGCGATGGTGACTCCGTTCACCTTCCCCAGAACTTCGAACCGCCGGCCGGCGCCTCCAAAAAGAGCCAGATGCTTTGCGATTTCCTCGGGTGGCACTCCCAGCTCCCAGGCGGTGGCGGCTGCCGCAACAGCGTTGAGGACGTTGTGGTCCCCGGGGACATGGATGGTGAGGGTGCAGAGGCATTCCCCATGATGCATCAGATCAAAGGTACGGCAGAGGCCGTCCTTCTTTTCCAGATTGGCAGCGTAAAAGTCGTTATGCTCCCCCCGGCCGAAGGTAATTTTCTGGGGGCCTTCCACCGGCGCCATGGCGGCGGCGGTGTTGGAGTCGTCGCCGTTGTAGAGGACTCTTCTCGCCATCCCGGCGAACTTGGTGAAGGAGCGCATTGCGTTTTCCACAGTGCCGAAGTAGTCCAGGTGGTCGTCATCGATATTCAGGACCACAGCGGTATCCGGAAAGGTGGAGAGAAAAGTGTCCCGGAATTCGCAGGCTTCGTAAACAAAGAGGTCGCTTTTCCCGGCCCGGCCGTAGCCGCCGATGGCCCGGAGTTTTCCGCCGATCACCGCCGAGGGGTCCCGCCCCGCGCCATAGAGGATCTGGGTAAGCATGGAGGTGACGGTGGTTTTTCCATGGGTACCGCAGATGCCCACCGCTTCTCCGTACCGGCTGGAGAGGGCCCCCAGCATCTTGGCGCGTTCCCACAGGGGGATGCCCTGCTCCCGGGCGGCGATGAGTTCGGGGTTATCCGCCATGATGGCGGCGGAGTAGAGGACCAGGTCGGCCCCCTGGAGATTTTCCGGGGAATGTCCCAGGGTGACGGCAACCCCCAGTTTCCGCTCCGATTCCAGGATGTCGCTTTCGTTGTTGTCGCTGCCGGAGATGGTATATCCCTGGCTGAGAAGGATCTGAACAATGGGGAACATCCCGGAGCCCCCCACTCCGATACAGTGGATATGTTTTACCTCAGGGGGAATTTGAATCGTTTTTTTCATGTGGCGCGCCCTCCCTTCCGCCGGTTTCCGGCGGGCAGTTCCTTTCAGAGATATACCCTATTATACCCCAAAGGCTGTATTTTTGACAATGAATTCCAGGGATTTCCGGTTGGAGGGAGGCTTTTTCTTGACAAGGGGGCGTTTTTGCGCTATTTTTGAAAGGCAGAAATCAAGGGGAGGCAAGGCATATGATCCTGACCGTGGATATCGGCAACACCAATATTGTGGTAGGGGGGTACCGTGAGGAGAAACTGGACTTTGTGGTCCGTCTCAGCAGCGACCCCACCAGAACCCAGGACGAATATGCCGCCGCTTTGGGGGACATCCTTTCCCTCCACCATGTGTCTTTTGGAGAGGTGGAAGGGGCTATCGTCTCCTCAGTGGTACCTCCTCTTTCCTCGGCCCTTTGTGGGGCTGTGGGGCTTCTCTGCCCTGGTATCCGGGTGATGCA
>JAHZBJ010000107.1:6558-6842 GCA_019423445.1 Oscillospiraceae bacterium | reverse complement strand
TGTAGCGAATGGTGCGCACATACCCTCCCCCTTTTTCACTGGCTGCCCGGGTTCCGCCGGCGCCTGAATGCTCTGGAGAGATTATAACATATCAGAAAGGAAGGGTTCAACATTGACAAATCCCCCTTGTTTGTTTTATCCTGAAAAAAAGGACTGCCACATTTATGGGCGAAAGGAGGACTTTTCCATGGATAAAGAGATCATCCGCAAACTGGACGATATGACCCAGATCCAGGAGCTCTCTCCCAGGGACCGCAAGAACATCCTGTCTCTGCTGGAACTGC
>JAHZBJ010000107.1:5419-6548 GCA_019423445.1 Oscillospiraceae bacterium | reverse complement strand
TCCGGCGAATGAACCAGGGGGAGGCGGTGGCCTACATGGAAGCGGCCGCCGCCGGGCAGTTGCAGGCTTTTGGAGGAAGCGGCATCGTGGACCAGATGCTCCGGGATTTCACCCGCATTACAGGTATCCGGTTTCCAAAAAGCGAGGAGGAATATATGAAAATGTACCTTTCCTCTCTGCTATCCTACAACAATCTAACCTGAATATACAACGGCCCCGCTTCCGCGGGGCCGTTTTTTCATTCCGCCGGATTCCGGGAACAGGGTCCGGCGCTTTTTTATTTTCTTTCTCTCAGCCTAACAGCTGCCGGTACATCTTTTCCGGGTCCTCCAGGAATCGCCTGGTCAGCTGATAATGTTCCGTCTCCCGGTAAGAAGCGCGCCGAAAGCCTTCCCCATCCAAAAGATACAAAGACGCTCCAGGATAGGTCATCAGGATGGGGGAATGGGTTGCGATGACAAACTGGGAACCATTCATCTCCAATTGGCGGATCCGCACCAGCAGCCGCATCAATCCCCCTGGGGACAGGGCAGCCTCCGGCTCATCCAACAGGTAAAGTCCCTGGCCTCCGAAGCGATTTTCCGCCAGGGCCAGAAAGCTTTCTCCATGGGAACGGCGGTGAAGGGACACGCCCCCATAGCTTTGAATCACCGGCGGGTCGAAGGAGGGACTTTCGTCCATATCGTCAATATTGGTGGCCACATTGTAAAAGCTTTCCGCCCGGAGGAAAAATCCATCCCGGGGCCGGCGGGTGCCCCTGGCCACCCGAAGATATCTCCATAACTCGGAATGGGTGTCCCGGGTGGAAAAACAAAAATTAATGGTGCCCCCTTCCGGATTGAAACCACAGCACACCGCCGCAGCTTCCAAAAGGGTGGATTTGCCGGAACCGTTCTCCCCTGTGAGGAAGGTCACCGGGGCGTCCAGCTCCAGACGCTCCCCCCTCGCCAGGCTTTTGACCACCGGCAGGCCCCGCAGCCAGCTTTCTTCAGGCGGTTCCTCTTTCAGCCCCATCCAGACCAGATAGCGGGAACTTAACACCCTTCTTTCTCCCCTTCCTCTTTTTGTCCTTCGCCGCCTTTCCTGCGGGAAACCCCGGTATCCGATGCCAGAAGGCGGCCGGGAGTCA
>JAHZBJ010000107.1:1458-5409 GCA_019423445.1 Oscillospiraceae bacterium | reverse complement strand
CAGTGCTTCCCTGCCGTACCGCCCCCGGACCTTGTCCATGGCCGCTTCCAGTTTCTCCTGCCGCAGCCGCCGCTCTTCCTCTTCCCTGCGGTCAAACAGGGAGAGCTGCCGGGCGTCCTCTTCCCCTGTAAGAGCAGCCCCCGTCACCGCCAGCATCCGGATGGGATTTCTCAGGTCCCAACTTTCCCGAATCAGTTCCATAGCCGCCCCCCCGATCTCCCGTGCCAGATGGCTGGGCTGATCCAGAGGCTTCTGCCGGGAAATGGTCCGGAAGGCCGGATCCCGGATCATCACCTGTACCGTCCGGCACCGCAGGCCGTGGCGGCGCAGCCGGGAAGCTACGCTGTCCGCCAGGGCCGCTACCCCGGCGGAAATATCCTCAACCCCCACCAGATTCCGGGAAAAGGTGATGCTGTTGCCCACCGACTTGATCTCCCGTTCCTCCCAAACAGGGCGCACCGGGCTGTCGTCTTCCCCCCTGGCATACCGCCACAGTTCCCGCCCCAGCTTTCCCAGGCGGCGGGTTAAAAGCTCCGGATCCGCTGCCGCCAGCCCGCCGATGGTGGTGATCCCCAGCTCCTCCAAAGCCTTTCCGGTAGATCCCCCTACAAACAGGAGCGCCCCCACAGGCAGCGGCCAGACCAAACTGCGGTAGTTATCCCTGCTCACCACTGTGGTGGCATCCGGCTTCTTATAGTCGCTTCCCAATTTGGCGAAAATCTTATTCCAGCTCACCCCGGCCGAGATGGTGAGCCCCGTCTCCTCCCGGATCCGGCGGCGCAGTTCATCGGCAATGGTCTTCCCATCCCCGAAAAGGCTCTGGCTGCCAGTGACATCCAGCCAACTCTCGTCAATGCCAAAGGGCTCCACCTGATCGGTATACTGCTGGTAGATCCCGTTAACGATCCGGGAATATTCCTCATACTTCTCCCTGTGAGGCGGCACCAGCACCAAGCCCGGGCACTTTCTTTGGGCCTGCCAGATGGTCTCCGCCGTTTGGACTCCCCGTTCCTTGGCCAACTGATTTTTGGCCAGGATGATGCCGTGACGCTGCTCTGGGTCACCGCAGACCGCCATAGGTACATCCCGCAGCTCCGGCCTCAGAATGCATTCTACCGAGGCGTAAAAGCCGTTGCAGTCACAATGCAGGACTGTCCGGTCCTTCTTGTCTTCCACGGCTGCGCCCCCTTTCGAGAATGTATGTTCTTTTATTAGTATATCACACAACCCGGGATGGTTTCAAGGTTTCTCTCAAAACCTGGAGCTCCTCAGCAGCTGCCTCTTCTTCATGGTCCGCCTGCTTCCCCCTCAAAGGGACCAGCAAAAAACTTTGCCTGGCCCCAAAAGTGAACCTAGCAACTGTCCAAATGCAATTGCTATTGGCAGCAGCTCTGCCAGCGCCCTCGAAATATCTAAAATTTATTCATTATTTTGTCGATTTTTTGTTACTTGTATTATTTTTGAGTTATAATTTATACGGTTTCGCTTAAAGGAGATGTATTTTTTTGAAAAAAATCAATCTTCTGCCCAAAACCTTTCAGTTTTTAGAAAAAATCGGCCTGCCCAGTTGCTCTCGAAAATGTTACCACTTGGCAATCATTGTCCACCTAACTCTTCAGAAAGGGATGCAGGTCTCGGATCTTTCCAGTCTCTGCGCGGCAGCCGCAGCTCTCTGCCACACTTCCCCGGACCTTCTGGAGCAGAGCGTCCGGGAGGCGGTGCGGGATTGCTGGGAAAACAGCCGGGATATCCTGGAAAAATTAGCCGGTCACCGGCTGTCCCAAGTCCCCGAGCCGGTGCAGTTTATTCAGGCTCTTGCCCTGCAGATCACCCGCCTGTAGCCTTCCGTCCCCATCCTGCATAAACTGGGGGCGAGGTGATCCTCCGTGAAAAGCCTGATCCAGTTTCCTTATGACCGGAGCGCTGCTGTCAATTACGCTGCCAAATGGGCGCTCCGGCGCAATCCCCGGTTTTACGATTTTGAAAACATCGGCGGCGACTGCACCAACTTCGCCTCCCAATGCCTCCTGGCAGGATCCGGTGAAACAATGAATTTCACCCCCACCATGGGCTGGTATTACCTGGATGTAAATCACAGGGCACCGGCATGGACCGGTGTGGTCTATCTCTACAACTTCCTCACCACCAACCATGGACCGGGCCCATACGGGGCCGAGGCTGAAATCCTGGATGTGATGCCTGGAGACCTGTGTCAGTTAAAGTTCAGCGGGAGCGTTTTCCAGCACACCCCTGTAATCGTGGAGGTAGGAGATCCACCCTCCCCCTCCAACATTCTGGTTGCCGCCCACACTTTTGACGCCTGGCGCCGCCCCCTGAGTTCCTACAGCTATACACAACTGCGATTTCTCCACATCCAGGGATATCGAGCCTGGCGTGACACACCTTAAAAGCACCTCCGGCCTCCGCCAAAGGAACCAGGCCGGCGCTCTGCTTTTGCGGCCCTAAAATTCTCATTTGTTGTCAGGTTCCTAAAATCCCTGAACTTTTGCCGATTCCCCAAAAACAATATAAAAAAACTTATTGATTATCCTTTTAGCGTCACAAACCGCTGAAAGGATGATTTTTATGTGCTGCAATCCGCCTCGGCTGCCAGGGAACAGACAAATCTCTCTGGCAGAAGCGGAAGAACTGCTGCGGGGGATAAAAGCCCAGGAGAAACGAAAGAGGTTCCACCAGCTGGCCGAGGAAGCTCCCACCCCCTCCCAGCTCATTGAGGCTTTGGCAATCCCTCTCCTGTACAGGGAAAGTACGGAGCGGATTCCCTGACTTTTCTTTTTCCTGGGCGCGTTGGGAATTCACTCCTCCCGCTTTCTCTTCAGCTCAATGGCTTCTTTCCCTGTGACGTGCTCCACCGTCATTTCCAGCATACATAAAGGAGTCCATTCCTTTGTAATGGTCCTTGTCCGCTCCTCTTCGCTGTCCTCAGGGGCGTATTTTTCCGCCAATTTTTGGATCGCCGCCATCTTTTCCTGATCCTCCGCAAGCACCCTGATTTTTCCAAAGGCTATGACGCTTCGGAAATAGGTGGTATACTCCTCCGGGACCACCAGATCCTGATCGATTACACAAAATGAAACTTTGGGATTTCTTGACACTGCGTCCAACTTGTGTCCGCTTTTGGCGCAATGGAAATACACCTTTCCTCCATCATAGACATAGCTCATGGGCACTCCATAGGGATAACCCTCATCCCCCAAAAGGGAAAGGACCCCTGCCGTGCCGCGGGCCAGGATCTTCCCGCACTCCTCCATGGACAGCATCTGTTGTTTCCGGCGCATTTCCCGAAACATCTTTCATCCCACTCCTTCTAAAAAAATATGCCTTCGTCCCATTCTTTCCAAGACCTAACAGAATGGCACAAGGCATTTACCCGGTGGCAAATCAAAATATTCTTTTTTTATCATATTGCCTTTTCTTTTGGAAGTCAAGGCGTTTTCCTTCATGTTACCATAGCAGTTCTCCCCCAGGTCCGCAAACCCAGGGGAGAACAAAAGGCATTATGGGCAGCTCGATTATTGGACAGTGGAAATCCCGATACTCTCAGCGAGACCGGCCAGCTCTTCTTCCGAAAGGAGGCCATCCTGCACCGTGATCTCCAGAAAATACGGCATAACCTCCCAGTCATAGGCAAGAACGCAGTCAGCCTTCTGCACCGGTGCCTCGGCTCCACTCTCTCCTTCCATCAAATCCTGCCATAGATACTGCGCTGTAGCGCAAGCACCGGTATCCCCATACTTCCGGACACGGTAGCTGTCATATCCACTATGGTTGGACAGGGCGATAGGGGAAAATATCTCCATAGGCAGGCTGTCCTCCCAGGTTTGAACCAATTCCAGCGTCCGTTCATCGGCAGTTCCAAAGGCGCACAGAATAATTTCTCCCACATTTTGGCCACTGCGGGTAAGTAAAAGAACCGGCGCATCGTAAGAC
>JAHZBJ010000107.1:0-1371 GCA_019423445.1 Oscillospiraceae bacterium | reverse complement strand
GGAATAGTCAAGGAAATACCCGCCTGTTTTCCACTTTTTAGGGTATACAGCAGCTTTGTCTTTGCTCCTTCCTCCGCCACCTGGACAGCAGGCGCAGCAAATCCCACCGGAACATCATAGGTAAACGGGCCGCTGACCTCCACATAGTTCGCCGCATATTCCCGGTATAAGTCGTCCCCTTCCCGGGTCATAAAGGCAACCCGCAGCATCACGCTGTCCAGATCACCCCTGGCGGTATCCAAAGCACCGCTGTATTGTTCACCGCCCTGCCATTCTGTTTCCCAATCCAACAGTTCCTGGACGGAATAACTACCCGGTTCCGGGGAAAAAGCCGCGTTTAGGGAGATGGTCAAACAGGTCTTCCCATCCTGGGAAACCGGCACCTCCTCCGGCAGGGAAAAGGAAACGGTGTGGTCGCTGTGGAGGGTAAGAGTACTCAGCACCTGGCTGATAAATTCCGCGGCGTTGGACTCATCCAGGATCACTGGAAGATCCGGGGCTTCCTGTGCATTCACCACATCTGCTCCGGCACAGACTCGGCTGAGATACTTACAAAATTCCCCGTCTGTAATCCGATAATTCTTTCCTTCATACTGGGTATAAACCTGATCCTCATCGCTGGCGTATCCGCAAAAACTCCACGCGGTACCGTCCTTCAATCGGAGGGAGAGGGAGTAAAGCGGCGTACTGCCAGTTGGGGCACTGTCCCTCCGGGTGCCGGACAAATTTTCCAAACGGGATTCCAGCTCCTGGATCTGGGCGGAAGACAGGGTCCGGACCAGCGGCTCTCCCACCCCGCCATTGAAGCGGGTATCTTGAGTCACCGCCTCTGAAATGGGGTTATCCGTGAAATCATAAGCGGGGCCCTGGGGATCGGTGAGAAAACACACTGCCGCCACGGCGCAGGCCAGAACTCCGGCAGCCACCGCCAAAAATGCCGGTTTCTTATAGCTCAGCACCGACTTTACCCGTTCCTTTACACCAACTTCTCCAAAAGCAAGCGGGCAGGCAGCAATCGTTCTTCTACTGATGCTGCAGGCCAGCAGCGCCTGGGAATAGTCCGCCCGCTGCGCCGTATTCAGCTTCCCGATGACCTTTTCGTCGCAGGCAAGCTCAATATCCCTGCACATCAGCACATAGGCCAGCCACAGCAGAGGATTAAACCAGTAGACCGCCAGCAGCAGAAACCCCAGAGGTTTCCACCAGTGGTCCCTGCGCCGGATGTGGGCCTGTTCATGGGCCACCACATATTCCAGGTTTCTGTTGTCAATTTGGAACGGAAGATAGATTCTGGGCCTGATCACCCCCAGCACAAAAGGGGAACTTACCCTTTCGCTCTGGAAAATGTTATCCTGGAGGCGGACCGCCGTA
>JAHZBJ010000106.1 GCA_019423445.1 Oscillospiraceae bacterium | reverse complement strand
ACCTGGGGCAGGCTCCCGTCCGCTTCCGCCTCCACCTCCAGCATCACCTGGGGGCACAGCTCGAAGGTGTCCACGTCCACCTTGTCGGTGCTTTTGGCCAGGTTCAGCTCCGGCTGGTTGGACTCCGGCGACGAGGATACATAGCGGGGCTGCTCCAGAAGGGGCTGATTCTCCGGGGTCAGCAGCACCGCACCCTTGTAGACCAGAGGCAAGCCACACCCCAGAAGGAGCGCTGCCGCGGCGACCAGCAGCACCTTTTTCCCCAGGGAGAAACGAGGCACCAGCCCCGCTTTCTCCAACGCCAGACGGCGGATCCGTCCGGTGTCGCAAGCGGCACCGGTCTCCTCTCCCGGATCTACCGGCAAATCCCTCAGCAAGGTTCGCAAATCAATTTTCATTGGTGACCCCCCTTTTCCAAAGTTCTTCTTTCAAAACCCGGCGCACCCGGTGCATCCGCACCCGGAGAGTGCCCTCGCCGATTCCCATTTCCCTGGCCATGGAAGCCAGGGTCTCCCCCGCGAAATAGTATCGCCGCAGGACAGCCCTGTCTTCCGGTTCCAGGGCATCCAGGGCAGCCTCCACCGCCTCCAGAAGCTCCTGGCGCTCCACTTCCTCTACCGGGGATGAATCCACATCCACCAGTTCCTCGGGAAGCTCCTCCAACGGGATGCTGCCCCGCCGGAGGGCATCCCAAGCGGCATTCCGGGCGCAAGCAGCCAGATACCCCCGAAGGCTCCCTTCTTCCCGCAGTCCTTCCCGACGCTGCCAGACTCCGGCAAACACCTCCGCTGTCAGGTCTTCCAGCTCCGCCTGGGGCAGAGACGCCCCGGCGATGTTCCGGACCACGGCCCAAACATAAGGGGTATAGCGGTCCAGGAGCAGCCGGAAAGCCTTGGGGCTGCCGGCCCGCAGTCCCCGGCAGAGGTTTTCCTCCTCCCTGGTCATAACGTTCCCTCCTCCCTTTTTTCAGGCTCATTTGTCCCTTCATCCACCTATACTCCCAAACTGGCAAACCGTTACAGAAAATATCCTCTCAACAAAAAACAGACGTCCGAGACGTCTGTTTTCTGTCACAACACCTTTGGTGAATCTTTTCAGATGGATCAACCCCGCTGAAGCTTCCACTCCAGGTACTCGTCAAAGGTACACATCCGGTCGATGCATCCATCGGGGGTCAGCTCAATGATCCGGTTGGCGATGGTCTGGATAAACTGGTGGTCCTGGCTGGTAAACAGCACATTCCCGGGAAAATCCGAGAGACCGTTGTTGACAGCGGTTATGGACTCCAAATCCAGGTGGTTGGTGGGCTGGTCTAGCAGAAGGACATTGGCCCCGGAAAGCATCATCCGGGAGAGCATACACCGCACCTTCTCACCGCCGGAAAGGACCTTAACCGGTTTGTACACATCCTCTCCGGAGAAAAGCATCCGCCCCAGGAATCCCCGCATATAGGTTTCAGACTCATCATCGGAGTACTGGGCAAACCACTGGATCATGGTCAGGTCGCAGCCTTCAAAAAAGGCGGTGTTGTCCTTGGGGAAATAGCTCTGGCTGGTGGTGGTACCCCAGCGGAAGGACCCGGCGTCCGGCTCCATCTCCTCCATGAGGATCTTGAACAAAGCGGTAGCGGCAGCCTCGTTCTCCCCGACAAAGGCGATCTTGTCCCCCCGGTTCACCCGGAAGGTGACGTTGTTCAGGACCTTTACCCCGTCGATGGTTTTGGTGAGGCCTTCCACTCCCAGGATGTCCTTGCCCACCTCCCGGTCAGGCTTGAAACTCACCCAGGGATACCGCCGGGAGGAAGCGGGCATCTCCTCCACCGAAAGCTTTTCCAGAAGTTTCCGGCGGCTGGTGGCCTGCTTGGACTTGGACTTGTTGGCGGAAAAACGCTGAATAAAGTTCTGGAGCTCCTTGATCTTTTCATCCCGCTTCTTGGTCTGATCCTTCAGCATCCGCTGCATCAGCTTGCTGGACTCGTACCAGAAGTCGTAGTTTCCCACATACATCCGCACCTGGTTGAAGTCGATATCCACAATATGGGTGCAGATGGTATTGAGGAAGTGGCGGTCATGGGAGACCACGATAAGGGTCCCGGGGAACTCCAGGAGGAAATCCTCCAGCCAGTTGATGGATGGAATGTCCAGGTTGTTGGTGGGCTCATCCAGGAGGACGATGTCCGGGTTCCCGAACAGGGCCTGGGCCAACAGCACCTTCACCTTTTCGCCGCCTTTCAGGTCGGCCATAAGCATCTCATGGTATTCTTCCCCCAGCCCCAGTCCCTGGAGGAGCTTGGCGGCATCGCTTTCAGCGTCCCAGCCTCCCAGCTCGGCGAACTCCGCCTCCAGTTCGCTGGCTCGGATGCCATCCTCGTCAGAGAAATCCGCCTTGGAGTAAAGGGCCTCCTTCTCCACCGAAATCTCGTGGAGACGGGGGTTCCCCAGGATCACCGTCTCCAGCACATGCTTGTCGTCATACTGGAACTGGTTCTGTTTCAGAACCGACATCCGCAGGTCCTTGGGGATATCCACCTGGCCGGTGGTGGGTTCCAACTCCCCGGAAAGGATCCGCAGGAAGGTGGATTTGCCGGCACCGTTGGCCCCGATGACGCCATAGCAGTTGCCCGGTGTGAACTTCAGGTTGGCGCCGGCAAAAAGCTTCTGTCCTCCAAAAGTAAGGCTGACGTTGGAAACAGTAATCATGAGACGGGTTCCTCCAAAATACCGTAATAAGACACAACGAGCATATGATACCACAAAAACAGCGGGAGCACAACGGCCCCCGCCTTTTTTACCTGTTATCCTTCCACCGAAGCGCCGGAGTAGTAATGCTCCAGGATATCCACATAGCTCCAGCCCTCCTGGGCGTAGTATTTCGCTCCTACCTGGCTCATCCCTACTCCGTGGCCGTAGCCCCAGGTGGTAAAGTCAAAGGCGTCCGCGCCAGGATCATACTGCACCTCAAAGGCCGTCGAGCGCAATCCCAGGATATTTTCCCGAAGATTCCGCCCTGTGGTCACCACTCCTTGGGCCCCGCCGACACGCACTTCCTGTACATACAGCCCGTCGTCCCAGGTGGAGAGGATCTCCAGCCAACTGTCCGGGTCCTCCGGATCCAAAGTTACATCCAGGGCCTTTTCCAGCTTCTGGCGCACCTGACTGGCGGAAATGGTAGTGGTGACCTCATACTTGGACTCGTATTGGTCTCCTTCGCTTTCCACCGGGGTCAAATAGGGAAGACTTGTCCCCCACACGCTTTTTGAAGAGGCGGTCTGGCCGGCGCACATGGCGCTGTAGGAAGCCAGGATAGGCTTCCCACCGTAGGTGATCACCTGACCGTCCACCTCTTCTACCAGCTGGAGAATCCGGGAGCTGGGCGTTCTGCCGCTCACTGAGGGAGAGGACCCGGAGAGATTGTGATACCGAACAAAGGTATACGCTGCAACGGCCTGAGCCTTCACCGCCTCGTCAGGATAGGATGACCCTACCTCGTTCTGGACGATTTGGGCTACAATCTCCACCGCATCTCCGGTAACGGAAGAACCGTTCATCTTTACCGACAGCTTCCCCCACTGGGAATTCTCCGAAGTACCGGAGTCTTCCGGTTCCTCCGGTTCCTCCTCCGGTTTCGCTGGTTCATCTTCCGGTTCCTCTGCAGGGGTTTCCGGTGCTGGCGGGGCTGGGCTGGGTTTTACCGGATTGGGTTCCTCTTCCGGTTCTTCCTCCGGCTCTTCTTCGGGTTCCTCCTCCGGTTCTTCTTCCTGTTCTTCTTTCTCCGGCTGCTCCTGGGGCTTCGACTGCTCCTGGGACTCCGGCTGGGAAGCCGTCTGCTCCGGGGCGGAAGAAACCTCCTGGGACCCGGAAGAGGAGGATGGAGCACTGGAAGCAGAGGATGAGGCGGCAGACTCTGCAGAACTCTGGGAGCTTTCTTCCTCCGGGGGCTGGGAAGAACTTCCCTCCGAAGCGTCGGTCTGGGAATTCTCCCCCGGCTCCTCCGCCTGGGTGGAGACCAACACGCCCCCGCCAGAGGCCAAAGGCGCCTGGGCCGGGACCTTGCCGGACTGCAGAGCACAGCCAGCCAGGGCTGCCGCCATTACAACAGCAGCCAAGGCTTTCCAGACACTCTTGGTCCAGACAGTCATCCGGCACCTCTCCCTTCTCAGGATTACTCTCAGGCCTGTCTGAACACGGGAGCCGCCAGCGCAAAGGGCGGACTGCCCCGAGAAATCCCACAGCCTGTGTCAGGGGGTTCCCAAGACTTAGCGGAGCCCCCTGAAATACTGGGTATTCTGTGTTTCGGACACACCTCATACCGGACTATCATATCACATATTTTTTCTTTTTTCCACCGTTTTCCTCACGATTCAGAACGGCCGGCTTTTTAGATCTCCCAGATCAGGTCCACCAAATGCGCCGGGGCCACCTGGTGCCGGGCCAACCGCCCCATCAGGGCTTCGGCCTGTTCCCGGCAGGCGCACAAATCCTCCACCGCGGCAATGCTATGAGGGCTGTGGGCATAGTCCACCCCTTCCACATAGCACAGGATCCCATAACGATCCTTGCGGGAGCGCAGCAGTTTATATGTAAGCCACAAAGGGCAGCCTTCTTCGGTTCGGGCCAGCGTGTGCAGAGATGCAAGTTCCATAGCAATTTACCACCGTTTCTCTTTCAGATTTGTCTGTAGTTGCCTCCCCTGAGGCGGGGTCTATGAACAAATTATAAACCATTCCCGGGGGACAATGCTATGCAAACTTCTTGGAGGAAATATTACCATCATCTGGCCAGAGGAAAGGGGGAAAAGAAAAAAGAACGGCATCTGCCGTTCTTTTTTCGGCCCGGCGGCCTGGTGGAGCAAGACGCCGGCGTCCCCAGACAGGGGTACTCGCAACCCTGCCGGGACATTATTGCAACACACATGGTGGTGTTGTCAGCTGGTTTTCCGCACCTGGGCCGTTTCCCCTTGAGGTTCCGGCTCCAGGGAATGAAGGAAAGCGCACAGCAACTCTTTTTGACTTTCGGTAAAATGCCGGGGCAGGGCTACCACGCCAACGTCCCTTCGGTAGGACATCGGCTCGTCGATAAGACCCGCCAGGTAATCCAGGGACACATCGAAGTACACCGCCAGGCGCATCTTGATGTCGTCGCTGGGATCGCTGCGGCTCAGCTCATAGGATGAAATTGTGTAGCCGCTGACCGAGACGATCTCCCCCAGCTCCCGCTGGGAAAGGCCTCTCTCCTGGCGCAGCTTTGCCAGACGATCTCCTCGCATAGGGGCGCCCTCCTTGTGTAGGATATCCCCGCCCCCCGGAGAACAGGGGCGGGGATATTTCAGCCTTTCGGCCTAGTTCCTTAGAGAGATAAGGTTAACTTATTTCTTCAGGGAAACAGCGGCAGCGGAGACCAGGGCCACAGCGCCCAGAGCAGCGGCGATGCCAACAACGTCGTTAGCGCCGGTGTCGGGGTTGCTGACGGTGTCATCCACATCCTCGGTGACGTCCAGCTCCACATCGGAGAAGACATAGTTGCCCAGGGTGCGGGCCTTCAGGACGAAGCAACCATCATCCTCGCTCCACTTGGCGTTGCTCTCAACCAGCTTGCCGTTCTTCAGCTCATAGACGAAGGAATCCTCGTCCATGTACATATAGAGGGTAGCGGTGCTGTTGAAGGTGGTGTCGCCGGGGAAATTCAGGAAGGACAGGTCGGCATCACTGTCGGCATAAGCCTTCAGGATATCCTTGTCGGCCTTGGTGTCGTTGTACAGATACAGCTTGTCGCCGTCATAGACGCGGACAACAACGTCAACATCGGGGTTGTTGGTGGTGAACTCCAGTTCGCCGTAGGCGGGGCCATCGTCAGTCTTTACGACCTCATAGAAATTTTTGCTATCACTAATAACTGCATCAATGTCGCCATCACACCGAACCTCATCGGTATCTTCGATGATGAAGGCGTTCTTATAGAGGCCATAGCCAACAGTGCCGCTGATCTCAACGGTCACATCAGTAGTGCCGCGGCCTTTGCCCTTCAGGACGAAGGACATATCCAGGGACTTGTTGGCGGTGAGGTTGTCGTTCTCCGCCAGTTCGATAACGACCTGGGCGTTGTCATCATCGAAATAGACATCTTCAACCAGAGAGCGGCCTTCCTCGTACTTCTCCTTGGTAATGGAGTAGTTGTCAGAATTAATGGCCTTGATAACATCGCCCTCCTCGGGCTCCTCATAAGAAGAATCCCGATAGATATAAATCTTATCGCCGGGTTGGTAGGTGCCCTGAGTAATGCTAACGGTGTTGCTGTCGCCACTGATAACATCCTCGGTTTTACTACCATCGGTAGAAATGACGATATCAGCGGCAAACGCCATGGTGCTCAGCATCATGACAGCCAGCACAAGAGCCAGAACCTTTTTCATGTTCGTTTTCCTCCATTTAAATTTTAATCTTACGGGCTGGGGCTCTCCATCTCCCCTTCCCTGTGTTCAGTTTATTACAACTTGTAACCAAAATCAAGTACTTTTGTTACAATTTGTAATATCTTCAAGAAACAGCCTCTTTTTATTGTGATTTTACTAGAAATACGACGAAAAGTTGAAGGAATCACCCACAAAACCAGTTCCATCCCCACCTTCCCAGGGCAGAAAAACAGCGAGAGCCGCCGCCCTGACGGGCAACGGCTCTCGCTTCCCGGGCGCTCCCACAGGAGCGTCCCTATCATTTTCTTCACAAAACAGGGGTCATATCTCGCTGCGGCCGCTGAGGGCCCGGTAAAGGGTCACCTCGTCGGCGTATTCCAGGTTTCCCCCCACGGGGATGCCATAGGCCAGCCGGGTCACCTTCACCCCCAGGGGTTTCAGAAGCTTCGCGATATAC
>JAHZBJ010000105.1 GCA_019423445.1 Oscillospiraceae bacterium | reverse complement strand
GCGCCATCTGAAATTCGTACTCAAAATCGGAAACCGCCCGCAGCCCCTTGACGATGGCCGACGCTCCCACCTTCTGGATATAATTGACCAACAAACCGTCGTCAGCGTCCACTTCCACATTGGAAAGGCCTGTTTCTCGAATCACTTTTTCGATCATGGCCTTTCGCTCATCAGCGGTGAAAAAATTCTTCTTTTCCTGGTTGGAAGCCACCAGCACAATCACCCGGTCAAAAATACCGCTTGCCCGCTGAATAATATCCAAATGTCCATTGGTGATGGGGTCAAAGCTCCCCGGACATACCACTGTTTTCATGTCGACTCTTCCTATCTGCCGTCTGACGGCGCCTTTGTCCGATCTTTCTTACTCCTCCTGCGGCTTGCGATAAAGAGTAAGCATGATCTTGCCGTAAGTATACTGCTTCTTCAATCTAAACTCTCCCGCCTCCAGGGGAAGCGCTTCATCCTTTGGGGTCTCGCACAGAATAGCGCCGCCCGGACTCATTTTTTGAGCAAGGAGCGGAAGGGCATCCTGTACCAGCCCCTTCCGGTACGGGGGATCCAAAAAAGCCAAATCAAAGGTCTCTCCGGTGGAAGCCAGAAAGGCGGCATAATCCATGGCCGCCACCCGGGCACGTTGGGCAAGGCCTGTGGTCTGAAGATTCTGACGGGTGATATTCTGGGACTCCCGGGAACTGTCCACAAAAACGCAGAAGCGGGCGCCTCGGCTCAGGGCCTCGATTCCTAGCTGCCCCGAACCGGCGAAAAGATCCAGGACATTGGCCCCCTCCACTTCAAACTGAATGATGCTGAAAAGGGCTTCCTTCACCATATCGGTGGTGGGACGCACGTCCATACCCTCCAGGGTTGCAAGCTTTCGTCCTCTTGCAGTGCCGGTAATGACTCTCAAATCCCTGCTCCTTCCGTATCCTTTGGACAAAAAACGCAGCGGCGATTTCGTCCCTTTCTTCCATTATTGTGTATTTTCTCTGTTCTGTCAATCTTTTTCAGCTATTCTTTTTCGTCTGTTTCGTGGAGCCGCTGATGAAGTTTCTCCGCTGCCGAAAAGGTCATTCCCTTTACAGACGCCAATTCCTCCACTGTAGCCTGGCTGATGGCTTTGTAGGTTTTAAAATGGCGATACAAAGCGGATGCTCTCGCCTCACCGATACCATCCACTTCCATCAGCTTGGTATTCATAGCGGACTTTCCGTGGCTTTTCCTGGAAAACTCAATGGAATAGCGGTGCACCTCATCCTGAATCGTGGTCACCAAAGCAAAAACGCCCTTGTTGGCGCTGATGGCAATCTCCTGGTCCTGGGAAGTGATCGCTCGGGTGCGGTGGCGGTTATCCTTTACCATGCCGAACACAGGAATGGAAAGACCGTACCTGGCCAGCACCTCCTCCGCCACCTTCACATGCCCTGCGCCGCCGTCAATGAGCCACAGATCCGGCAGCCGGTGGAAGCCTTCCCCATCCCGGGGGCCCTCCAAATACCGGGCGACCCGCCGGGAAAGCATTTGATCCATGGCGGAGTAGTCGTCGGGCTGGAGTTGATCCCTGATGGTGAATTTCTTATACGCCTTTCTCAACGGACGTCCGTTTTCGAAAACCACCATTCCCCCCACGATGGTCTGCCCTCCGAAATTGGAAATGTCGTAGGCTTCAATATAGGCAGGAGGTGATTCCAGACCCAAAAGAATCCCTAGCTCTCCCACCGCTGTCATCTCCCGGCCGGTGCGGCGGGTCTTGGTGGCCAAAGTCTGAGCTGCGTTGTTCTGGGCCATTTTCACAAGCTGGAGTCCCTGCCCTCTGGCCGGTACCGAAATCGTAAGCTTCTTACCCCGGTCCTGGGAGATCAGTTGAGCCAGCAGCTCCTGATCCGGCACCTGGCGGTCCAGGAAAAGCTCCGAGGGGCCATCCGCCCGCCCTGGATAGTAACTGAGGATAAACTCTCCTATTACATTTTCAATGCTTTCAAAACACTCAAAGGCAAAGTCCAGTTTGTCCCTAAGGCGCCCGCCCCGGAACACCAGCACCGAAATATAGATGCTGTCTGTTCCTTGGACCGCTGCGATAACATCCAGGCTTTTGTGGTTATAGGCCATTACCTTCTGCTGGGCGGTAATTCGCTGTATGGCTTTGATCCGATCCCGGTACCTGGCAGCACGCTCAAAATCCAGAGATTCCGCCGCCTCTTCCATCTTTTGGGTCAGTTCCTCCACCGACTGGCTTCCGCCGCCCTTGACAAAAGCCAGCGCCTCTCCAAAGACTTCCTCATACTGTTCCTGGGAGATTTTGCCGGTGCAAACCCCCATGCATTGCTTGATATGGAAGTTGAGACAGGGACGCCCTTTCCCGAAGTCCTCGGGAAACCGGCGGGTACATGTAGGCAGCAGGAAGGCCTTGTTGGCCTCGTCCACGGTCTGTTTCACCACCATAGAAGAGGTGTACGGTCCCAGGTATGTCATATCCTTGCGGTCTTTTTGCATCTCAAAGGTAAGGCGGCTGTAGGGGCCAGGGGAAATTCCAACATAAAAATAGCCTTTGGCGTCCTTTAGGAGAATATTGTACTTAGGGGTATGGAGCTTGATGAGACTAGCCTCCAACACCAGTGCTTCAAATTCACTGTCAGTGACAATATAATCGAAATCCCGGACGTTTTCCACCATATGGTACACCTTGGCCTGATGGCGTTCCACCGACCGGAAATAAGAAGAAACACGGTTTTTCAGGGACTTTGCCTTGCCGATATAGATGATCTCCCCTTTGCCGTCCTTCATCAGGTAAACCCCCGGCTCCTGGGGCAGAAGATGGGTCCGCTGTCGCAGCTTTTCTACAATGGCCATATCCACAGCTCCCACCTCCTTTTCTCTTTCCGGCGCCTTTTCACAGGCCTTGCTGTGCACTCTCTATAATAGTTTTATTATACCGTTTCTATCCACTCTTTACAAGCTAAAAGCGGTCTTCTTTTTCTCTCTTCCGGTTCACCTTTTATTGGGGGAAGATGTGATTTTTAGTATTGCCGAAAGGGCAGTTTTGAGCAAAATCATTCCTTATTATATAATAGGAATCCTTCCCGAAAGAAGGATTCCGTTTTTACTGCAGAATCAAAGCAGCAAAGTTTTGTTTTCGAATGCCGGATTTTCCCATTTTTCATCACCGTACCGGGCTCATGACATCTCTGGTCAGGTCTCTTACCAAATCCACCATTTCGTCTGCGTACTGGGGAAGTTCCCGGCCCTTTTTGCTGATAACACCAAACTCCACCATCAGGGGAGAATTTCCCACGCTGTAGACTGCTGTGGGGCGCTTCAAAGGAACGATCTTCACAAAGCTGGCCGGGCAGAAAAAGATCCCATAATTGTACCCCACCATTTGTAAGGTGGTAGCCACCGACCCCACCGGTACCACGTTGCTGGGCTTAAAGTGATTCTCTTCAAAGAGACGGTATGTAATCATATTGGTGGTCGTCTGCATGTTCTGCATCAAAATTCGCTCGTTCTTCAAATGCTGAAGATTCACCCATGGATACGGCCCCCAGGTGGTAGGCTGGGCCACTCTTCTTACCGGGTGATCTTGGGCGGTAACCAAAACCATCATATCCTTGGCGATGGTCTGATAGGAAAGTTCACTGTGACGGTGGTCCAGGTAGTTTCCAAAATACAGATCCAGCTTGTTGTCCAAAAGTCCAGCTACTCCCTCACTGGTGATGGCTTCTGTCAAAACCACGCTGATGCTGGGATGGATCTGGGAAAAGGAGTAGATTAACTGAGGTGAAATATAGGGGGAACGAAACCGCTGCATTCCCAGATGGATCCGCCCCCGGTAGTTTTCCACCACATCGCTGAGGGCAAAATCGAAATCGCTTTTGATCCGAAGCATCTCCTTGGCTGCCTTTACATACAGCTCCCCAATGTAGGTGGTGACAAACTGCTTCCCCACGCGCTCAAATAGCTTGACCCCCATGGAATTTTCCAGATTGCTAATATAGAGACTCAAAGCGGAACTGGAAATATTCAGCAGACGGGCAGAGGCGGCAAGACTCCCTGTCTCCGCCAAGGTGCATACATATCGCTGCTCTTTCAGATTCAATTCTGTCACCCCATTTCTTTTGGCTTATCAAAATAAAATTTAAAAAATATTATAATTTATATATCAGAAATACCATATTCTCACCAGAATAGCAAGGTAAAACATCATAACATTTTTTTCAAAATATTTTTTTGTTTAAATTTGCAGAATAAATTTATGTTTAAATGTCTATTTTGACGCTTCTACTCTGTAAATTTGCAGTGATTTTCCACTGAAAAGCCTGATTTTTAATTTTTTCAAAATGTTTTGTTGATTTACTTTTATTTTACATAGTAACAATTCAGTAATAAACTATCTTTAATTAAACCGGTTATTTCAACCGGCGAAGAAGGAGGAAAAGAAAAAGTATGATTCGCACGAGAAAAACACTTGCCCTGCTTATCGCGGTGATGCTGGTGGTAACTGCTCTGGTGGGCTGCGGCAAGAGCGGCACCAGCAGTCAGGCCAGTTCCGCCGCCAGCGACGGCACCCCCAGAACCGCCTTCCACATGGGCATGAGCGCCGAGCCCACCTCTATGGACCCGGCCGAGTGCAAGGACCTGATCACCCGTATCTTCATCATGCAGGTGTATGATCCCCTGCTGACCTTCGACTGGCAGACCCAGGAATATGTTCCCGCCATCGCCAGCGACTGGGAGATCAACGAGGACTCCTCCGAGGTGGTCTTCACCATCCGTGATGACCTGAAGTTCCACAACGGCGATACTCTCACCGTTGATGACGTTATGTTCTCCCTGGAGCGGGGCCTGGCTTCCAGCTACCTGGCTCAGCTCAGCGGCTCCATCGACCACTTTGAGAAGGTGGACGACAGCCATGTGAAGGTTGTCCTGAAATACGGCTACGCCCCCATCCTGGACGTGCTCTCCAACCCCTCCTGGAGCATCGTTTCCAAGAGAGCTGTTGAGGAAGCCGAAGCCGAGGGCAAGGATTTCGGCCGCGATGTCACCTGCGGCACCGGCGCCTACAAGCTCACCAAGTGGCAGAGCGGCGCTTCCCTGAGCTTCGAGGCCTTCGATGATTACTGGGGCGGCACTCCCTACTTCAAGACCGTTGAGGCTACCCTGATCACCGATCAGTCCGCCGGCGCCATCGCCCTGGAGGAAGGCACCCTGGACTACTATTACGGGCTGCAGAACAACGACCTGCTCCACCTGGTCGACAACCCGGATATCGCCATCTATGAGTGCGACGGCGGTGTTGGTCTGTTCGACATCACCTTCAACTGCACCGACGGCATTTTCACCGATGTCCGTCTGCGTAAGGCTGTGGCTCTGGCCCTCAACCGGGATGATCTCCTGCTGGCCGGCCGCGAGGGCATGGGCGTTGTCACCGACTGCTTCTGCGCCACCGCCGCCTTCGGCTACAACCCCGATTTCGAGTGGTATGATCAGAACCTGGAAGAGGCCAAGAAACTGATGGCCGAAGCCGGCTATCCCGACGGCTTTGACGTAGTCTTCACCCAGGATTCCAGCAAGACCTACATGACTGCTGCAGAGGTTATGCAGGGTCAGCTGGCCCAGATCGGCATTAATGTCACCTTCGATAAGCTGGAGCGCGCCACCTGGCTGGATACCGTTTCTTCCAACCGGCAGTTTGTCGCCTCCCTGCGTATGACCAACATGGAAGTTCTGGACGCCGACTATCTGCTGACCCGGCGTCTGACCACCGATTACATCGGCGGCGGCAATAACTATGCCGGTTACTCCAACCCTGAGTTTGACGCTCTGGTTGAGGAAGCCCGGACCCTCAGCGACTCCGCCGGCCGTCAGGAAATTTATAACCAGTGCTATGAGATCATCAAGGAGGATGTCCCCGTTATTCCTCTGTACACCGACGCCAACTCCATCGCTGCCAGGGCCGATATCAAGGGCTTCTTCGCCCATCCCCTGTACCGTATCCCCTGGAGCGGCCTGTACATCGAGTAATCCAATGTAAGCCGTGTTTTTGAAAGGCTTGCAGGGCCTGCCTTCGGGCGGCCCTGCAAGCCCCTTTTGGAAGCAACGGCCTGCCGCAGAAAGGATGGCTGCCTATGATCCGATATATCGTAAAGCGCCTGATTCTCCTGATCCCGGTGGTCCTGGGCGTGTCCCTCATCATCTTCCTGATTATGAGCCTCACCCCCGGCGATCCGGCCATGCTGATCCTGGGCGAAGGCGCTCCCCCAGAAGCTCTGGAACAGGTCCGGGAAGAACTTGGCCTGAATGATCCCCTTCCGCTCCGCTATGCAAACTACATCCTGGATGCCCTCCACGGGGACCTGGGTGAATCTTACCGCACCGGCATCCCAGTGATCAATGAGATCCTGGTCCGGCTCCCCTACACCGTGGAACTGGCCACCATCAGTATCGTCATCGCCGTGGCCCTGGGCTTGCCCATCGGCGTCATCTCGGCGGTAAAGCAGTACTCCGTGGTGGACACCACCATGCTGGGCATCTCCCTGCTGCTCACCTCCATGCCCGGCTTCTTCCTTGCCATGATGCTGATGTTGGTGTTCTCTCTGAACCTGGGCTGGTTCCCCACCGTCTTTGACGACACCTTCTCCGCATATGTCCTGCCCTCCATCGCTTCCGCCTCCGCCACCACGGCGGCGCTGCTGCGTATGACCCGCTCCACCATGCTGGAAGTGATCCGCCAGGACTATATCCGCACCGCCCACGCTAAGGGCGCCAGCCCCCGGCGGGTCATCTACCACCACGCTCTCCGGAACTCCCTGCTGCCGGTGGTCACCGTTATCGGCGTGAACTTCGGCGTCGCTCTGGGCGGCTCCATCGTTATCGAGCAGGTGTTTTCCATCCCCGGCCTGGGACAGCTGATGATCAACTCCATCCGCACCAAGGATA
>JAHZBJ010000104.1 GCA_019423445.1 Oscillospiraceae bacterium | reverse complement strand
CTTCATTTTACGGGCCGAACCAGCCAAATCAGACACCCCCTACCACCGGTACGGGGTGGCTGATTTTCTGATGCTAAATCTCAATCTTAGAAAAAGGACATCTGGCTGTGCTCCGCCAGCCCTTCCAGGGAGCCGGCCTCCCGAAGGATCTCAATGATGCTTTTGGAGGCGCCGGAGCGGGTAGAAACCTCGTCCACCGACAGGTAAGGCCCCTCCTTCCCCGCGGCTTCCAGAGCCTGGGCGGCAGCGGTCCCCAGTCCCTTGAGGCTGGTAAATGGGAGGCGGATCTTCCCATCCTCAATGCGGTACATGGTGGCGCTGGAGCGGTAAAGATCCACCGGCAGCAGCTGAATGCCCCTTTTCAGCATCTCATAGATGATTTGGAGCATTTCCAACTGGCTGTCCTCCTTGGCGGTACGTTCGGTGCCCTTGGCATACAACGCGTCAATCCTCGTCTTGACAAAACCCTGGCCCTTCATAGCCGCCATGGCGTCAAAATCCTCTCCGCGGATGGTAAAGATCACCGCATAAAACTCTTTGGGGTAGTAGACCTTATACCATCCAAGGCGGATGGCGGAGATGACATAAGCAGCGGCGTGGGCCTTGGGGAACATGTACTTGATCTTGAGGCAGCTGTCGATGTACCATTCCGGAACCCCATGATCCCGCATGTTCTGCTTCATCTCATCGGTAAGCAGGGCGGGGGCTTTTCCCTTACGGGTGATCTCCATGATCTTGAAGGCCAGCTTGGGCTCCATCTTGTATTTGAGATAGAGGGTGGTCATGATGCTGTCACGGGTTCCGATGACGTTGGAAATGGTGCAGGTGCCGGCGGCGATCAAATCCTTGGCGTTCCCCAGCCAAACATCGGTACCGTGAGAAAGGCCGGAAATCTGGAGCAGGTCCGAGAAGTTTTTAGGCTTTGCATCCATGAGCATCCCCCGGACAAAGTTGGTACCCATCTCCGGCAGCGCCAGAGTTCCGGTCTCACATTTGATGTCCATCAAATCGATGCCCAATGCCTCCGAAGAGGTAAAGAGGCTGTAAACCTTGGGGTCGCTCATGGGGATGTCATCGATCTTGACCCCGGTATAATCCTCCAAATACTTAAAGAGTGTGGGAGCATCGTGGCCCAGCTCGTCCAGCTTCAAAATAGTGTCGTGGAGAGAATGGAAATCGAAGTGGGTGGTGATGATATCCCCTTCCGCCTTGTCGGCAGGGTGCTGCACCGGACAGAAATCATAGACCTCATGGTGGCTGGGCACTACCACCATCCCTCCTGGGTGCTGGCCGGTGGTGCGCTTAACCCCGGTACATCCCTTTACCAAACGGTTTTCCTCGGCGGCGGTAACCACCTGGCCCTTTTCCTCAAGGTAGTGTTTCACATATCCATAGGCGGTTTTTTCTGCCACAGTGGAGATGGTGCCAGCCTTGAAAACATGGTCCTTACCGAAAAGCTCCTCAGTAAAGGCGTGGGACCGGGACTGGTACTCCCCGGAGAAGTTCAGGTCAATATCCGGTGCCTTATCCCCATCGAATCCCAGAAAAGTCTCGAAGGGAATTTCATGGCCGTCCTGGCGCAGCAACGTGCCGCACTGAGGGCAGTTTTTGGCCGGAAGGTCAAACCCCGAGCCCACCGAACCGTCAGTGATAAATTCGCTGTACTTGCAGTTGGGACAGACATAATGGGGCGGCAGGGGGTTCACTTCCGAGATCCCCGCCATAATGGCCACAAAGGAGGAACCCACCGAACCTCGGGATCCAACCGAGTAGCCGCACTCCACTGAGCGCTGCACCAGTTTCTGGGCGATCATATAAAGCACCGAAAACCCGTGCTTTGTGATGGAGGAAAGCTCCCGGTCCAGGCGGTTGGCCACAATCTCCGGCAAAGGATCCCCGTAAATGGATTTGGCCTTTTCGTGAGTAATCCGGATCAGGTCTTCCTCTGCCCCCGGAATGGTGGGGGTAAAGGTACCATCGGGAATGGGGTGGATATAGTCCACCATATCCACAATCTTGTTGGGGTTTTGGATAACAATTTCCCGGGCGGTCTCCTCATCCAGATAGGAAAACTCCTGCAGCATCTCCTCCGTGGTCCGCAGATAGAGAGGGGCCTGCATATCGGCATCTTTGAAACCCTGGCCGGACATGAGGATCTCTCGGAACTTGGCGTCTTTTTTATCCATAAAATGGACATCGCCGGTTGCCACCACCGGTTTGCCCAGGCGCTTTCCCAGCTTCAGAATGGTGCGGTTAAAATCCTCCAGCTCTTTCTCGTTCTTGGCTGCCCCTTCCCGGATCATAAATTCGTTGTTTCCCAGAGGCTGCACCTCCAGGTAATCATAGAAAGAGGCGATGTCACAGAGCTCCCCCCAGCTCTTTCCTTCCACCACCGCCCGGAACAGCTGTCCCGCCTCACAGGCGGAACCTACTATGAGCCCCTCCCGGTACTTTTCCAACTCGCTTTTGGGGATACGGGGCTTCTGGAAAAAGTGGTCCAGATGAGCAAAGGATACCAGACGGTACAGGTTCTTCAGGCCCACGTCGTTTTTGGCCAGGATGATGATGTGATAGGGGCGGGTCTTGACATTTCCCTGGGTGTTGAGTGAGGTATTGATATCCCAGACAGCGGAAGCTCCCTTCTCCGCCTTTACCTTCTCCAACATCTTCAGGAAGATCTCTCCCAAAACCCGGGCGTCGTCGTCGGCCCGGTGGTGGTGTTTCTGCTCCACTTCCAGATGTTCCGCCAGGATATCCAGCTTGTGCTTTTTCAACTCCGGATAAAGGGACCGGGCCATAATCAGGGTATCGATGCTTACCAAGTCCCTGGTCTGGTGGCAGCGGTTCATGGCAGCCCGGATAAAACCCATATCAAAGGAAGCATTGTGTGCCACCAGAATACGGCAATCCCCGCAGAAGGCAAAGAACCGCTCCAGAGCTTCCCCTTCCAGAGGGGCGTCCTGCACCATCTCATCGGTGATACCGGTAAGCCGGGTGATCTCCGGAGGGATGGTCATCTCAGGGTTAACAAAGAGATCAAAGCTGTCGGTGATTTCCCCGTTCCTGATGCGCACTGCGCCGATCTCGGTGAGACGGTCGGTTGCACTGGAAAGACCGGTGGTCTCCACATCAAAAACGATGTATTCTCCGTCTATGGGTTCTGTACAGTCATTTCCCTTTACAGCAGGAATCATGTCATCCACGAAGTAACCTTCCACCCCGTAGATTACCTTAAAGCCCGGGTCATTCTTCCGGATCTTCTCCGCCGCGGCCATGGCTTCTGGAAACGCCTGAACCACACCGTGGTCGGTAATGGCAATGGCACGGTGTCCCCACTTGGCGGCACGCTTCACCAGCTCTGCCGCCGGGGTCATCCCGTCCATGGAGGACATAGTGGTGTGGCAATGAAGCTCCACTCGTTTTTCGGGCGCCTCGTCAGTGACTTCCTTCTTTTTCACGGTGCTCACCGCTACCGGGCTCATCGTGACGTCCCGATCAAACTTGTTGTAGGCCACCTCTCCCTGGGCCAAAATGGTGGCCCCAGGCTTCAGGACGTCGGTAAGAGCAGCGCACTTTTCCTTTTCCACAAAAAGCTTCAGGTTGATGGAGCCGGTGTAGTCGGTAATACTGACGGTAAGGATAGTCTTGCTCCCGTCCCGAATATCCCGGGTACTCACATCAAAGATATCCCCCCAAAGTACAGTTCGTCCCGTTTCGGCGTTTACCTCTTGGATCTCCACCGGCGGCGTACGAATCTCCTTACCCATCACCACAGTGGCTGAACCCGGTACAAAAGGAAGTTTCTCAAACTCCCCTTGGTAAGAACGGCGGGAGGGCTGTCCTTCCCCGCTGGCTCCCGCTCGTTCCCGTTTGGGCCGGGGAGCAGTTTCCTCCCGTCCTGCAGGAGGCGTCATCACCTTTGGAGTAGTATCCGCGTCCAGGGGAGACTGGACAGGGCCGGCGTTACCCCCCAGCTCCACCTGAGGGCGGACCTGGAAATCCCGTTGAAGGATGGCAGCAATCCGCTCCTCCACCTGCTGCTCCCGGAGGAATTCGCCGCCTCCGTTCTGCAGATTGATGGTAAAGCGGCGGCTCTCCGGATCATAACTGGCCTGGGCACCCACAAAAAAACCGTTGATTGGGATCCCTGAAGCTCCCAACTCTCGCACTACATTTTTTAGGCATTCCCCGGAAAGAACCTCCGGCGCATAGCGACAGCGGATGGAAAAATCCCCCAGAAGGCAGGCGATACGCAGGGCGGACTGGACAGCAGAAAGCTCACCCCCGTCCAGCAGCGTATCGGAGGTGAGGCTTACTGTCATTTTTTCCTTATTGTCCGAAAGAGCGATACCGGTCACCTGTGCGGCGGCCATGGCTGGGGAAAGGGTTGCGTAGCCCCCAAACAATTCTCCAAAGGTACTCAACGTTTATGTACTCCTGTTTTTCACCCGCCCTTGTTTCAGAGCCGGTCCACTTCCTCCAAAAGAGCTGCCACTGTTTCCGCCTCGGGGACCTTGCGGAGAATCTCCCCCTTGCGGAACAACAAAGTTTCTCCCTTGCCTCCGGCCACGCCAAGATCGGCATCCCTGGCCTCTCCCGGACCGTTTACAGGACAACCCATAATCGCGATTTTGATATCCTTGGTGCAGCCCTCCAAAGCTTTTTCCACCTTTTGGGCGATTCCCACCAAGTCCACCTGGCAGCGGCCACAGGTAGGGCAGGAAACGAACCTTGGGCCGTTTTTCAGCAGTCCCAGCCCCCGGAGGATATCCCGGGCAGCCACCACCTCCCGTACTGGGTCAGCAGTCAGGGAAACCCGGATGGTATCCCCGATGCCGTCTGCCAACAGAGCGCCAAAAGCGGCGGCGGATTTGATAATCCCCATCCGCTCAGTTCCCGCCTCAGTCACCCCCAGATGGAAGGGGCAATCGGTTTGCTCCGCAGCCAGGCGGTAAGCTTCCACGGTAGTAAAAACATCGGAGGACTTAATGGCTACCACATAATTGTGAAAATCCAACTCTTCCAGCAGGCGGATATTCAGCAGAGCGCTTTCCGCCAAAGCCTGGGCGGTTGGCCTCTGGTATTTTGCCAAGATCTCCTCTTCCAGGCTTCCCGAGTTAACCCCGATGCGGATGGGAATATCCCGGTCCACACAAGCCTGGACCACCTGCCGCACTTTTTCCTGGTCGCCAATATTGCCGGGGTTAATGCGGATCTTGTCTGCCCCAGCGTAAGCCGCCTCAATCGCCAGCTTATAGTCGAACTGGATATCCGCAACCAGAGGCATGGGGGAAGCCTCCTTAATGGCCTGGATCAGCTGGGTTCCCCCTTGGGCAGGCATTGCCACCCGGTTGATCTGGCACCCTGCCTCATAAAGGGCCCGGGTCTGGCAGACATTGGCCTCAATATCCCACAAGGGGGCACAGAGCATTGACTGAATGGCCACAGGTCTGCCGCCGCCGATGACCACGGAACCAATTTTCACTTCTCTGGTTTTTTGACGCTTCATCAAAGGTCACCTCGTTGTTATACTCAAAGGGTCCTCTGGGTCCGGGAGAAATTACGGTTTTGCAAACAGCTTCATGATATCGCTGAAGGTAACAACCCCTACAAAACCCAAAAGCAGGATCATACCCGCCGCATTGATATACGCTTCATATTTCGCAGGGATAGGCCGGCGCAGCAGCATTCCCACCAGTAGGAAAAACATCCTTCCGCCATCCAGGGCAGGAATAGGCAGCAGGTTAAACACCCCTACGTTAATGGTGATATACGCCACCAGAATCACCAAGGAACGCAGCCCCTGGTCGGAGGCCTGCTGGATCACCGTGGCGGTGCCCACCGGCCCAGAAAGCTGGCTGAGGCCAAATCGTCCGGTAACGATATCCAAAAGGGAGTACCACACCTGTTTCACGGTGGAGACCGTCCACTGGAAGGTGTATACCACCGAGTTGCCCAGATTTGGCTCGGCACCATAAAAGACAAAATCAATCTTCAGGGACCGCTGGCCGCCTCCCACGTCTTCCATTTCAAAAGGCACCTGGGAAAGGACCACCTGCTCCCCCGGATTCTTTTCCCCGATTCCGAAACCTGCCAGAAAGCGCTCCCAGCTGGACATGGAAAGATCGCCGCCCCGCTGAACCGTTAGGTCCACCACGCCGTCCTCATCCCGGATCAACTGGAATACCACGTCATTGTAACAGGGGGTATTATAGCCGTTGACCTCGATGATCCGGTCCCCCGACTGGAGATATGCAGCGGAAGCCGCCCCCTCCTCGATCCTGGCTACCACATTGGTCCCCAGCAGATTCATCTGGCTGGTTGATATTCCCAGAAGCACCAGACCTAACAGAAGGTTCATGCCGGCTCCCGCAAAGAGGATGATGAACCGCTGCCAGGGGGGACGGTTGCAGAAAGCTCTGCCGTCCTGGCTTTCCTCGTCCTCTCCTTCCATGGCCACATAGCCTCCAATGGGGAGAAGGCGGATAGAGTATTGGGTTTCCCCTTTCCCCCATCCGAAAAGTCTCGGCCCCATGCCAAAAGAAAACTCATGGACCCGCACTCCGAACAGCTTGCAAAAAGCGAAATGACCCAATTCATGGAGGGTGATGATCACCCCAAATACCAAAATCGTCAGCAGTACCGTTTTCAAACCATCAATCTCCTTTTCCCCCACCGGAAAGGACCTCTTCCTTTCCAGCCGGACACAAGGAACCGGGAGGCGCCAAGGCGGCGAAACGCCCTGCAGCACTTCCCGGTCTGCCGGCACCCTCTGATGCCGCCCCCAGGCCCAACCATAGTTTACTCCAATTATATGGCTGAAATAAGGGGGTAAATGTTAAAAATGATATAAAACAGCGGGCTGACAAAAAGGACGCTGTCGAAGCGGTCCATAGCCCCGCCGTGACCCGGCATAAGATGTCCAAAATCTTTGATGCCGTGCTGCCGCTTGATCACCGAAGCCGACAGGTCTCCCAACACCCCCAGCAGAGAAGCCGCTGGGCTAATCAGAATCACT
>JAHZBJ010000103.1:3165-7038 GCA_019423445.1 Oscillospiraceae bacterium | reverse complement strand
GTTTTCCCGGATCCGGCCCCCGCCAGGATCAGCACCGGACCGGTGAGGGTCTCCACCGCCTGGCGCTGCATGTTGTTGAGTTTCTGGAAGTTCCTGGCCAAAATACATGTGTTCAGGGACAGGAACTCATCCCTCTGTTGCTGGGTCATGTCATTGCTCCTTTGGTGAAAATCGTTAACAGAAGAAGTATACCACATTCCGGGACCTGTCACAACCGAAGGCACAAAAAACCGTTCACACTTTCTTTATTGAAAAAACACAGATCAACGGTATACTAAAGAAAAACTTTCTTGGAGAGGAGCCTGTTTTTATATGAAAGATCTGGATGACTCCATCGGCATTCTGTGCGGCCGATATCACAACTCCCGTCAGTCAGAGGACCTGCAGGCCCAGGGGATCACTGACTTCCCCCTGGCAGAGCACCGCAACACCCCCTGCAACAACAAGATCACCAGCCTGCCGGAAGGATTTCCCGGCGTATTCGTGGTAGAGGAAAGCTATTACACCCAGGGAGGGCGCACTCACGCTTCCCCCCACATCTTCCTTTTCACCCCTGAGGAAGATGGGATCAAACTCACCTCCTACGAAATTCCCCAGGGATACGATAAAAACACCTTCACCTACCAGCAGATGGGAGAAGTACCGTATGAGGCCCTGCGCCCTTCCGAAAAATTCACCCCCGCCCTTTACCGCAAAAAAGACGGCGTATGGGAAGGAGGCAGCGTCAGCATGTTTACTCCCGTACTGAAATTCACCCTCTATGAACGGTTCTCCCCGGAAGTGTTGGAGGTCTCCGAAACGATGGAGATGAACGGACGGCGCACCTTTGGCTATGACCAGCCCATCCTTTACCGGAGAAAATGATCCCCTGTTTCCCTTTTGGAAAAGCCCCCCGGCGCAGAAACGCCGGAGGGCTTTCTTTTGGACCTTGGCTGGTCTGTCAGCTGTTGGTGCCCATAAACTGTTCCTTGGTCTGGTCTATCTTTTGCTGGGGAGCCTGCTCGGTGGGATACCAGCCCCGTTTCTGCATCTCCTGGAAGATCTCCATCTGGATCTGGTGTTCCTCTCCCAGAAGGGTCATAAACTCAGACTGAAGCGCCCCTGAGGCACACTCATTGGCGGCGGTGTTGTAATCCGCCGTAATCTGCTTCTGGGAGGCCAGGATATCGTCCATGATCTCCCGGTCTCCAAAGGTTGGGTTGATCTCGGCCATCTCGGATTCCCCCTTCCTAGCTGAGCTGGTTGAGCAGAGTGTTGTAATGGTTCTGGTGTCTTGCGGCCACCTGCTCACACTTGTTGCGGAGCTGCGGGTCGCAGCATTGGCTGGCGTACATCTTATACTTCTTCACCAAAACCTGTTCACGGACCAGCTGGTCCTGAATGGAGCCTAATTCCTTCGTGGTGAGATTTGCCATTCCGGTCACTCCTTTGCGGTTTCGCCGGACAGAAGATCTCTCTTCCTCCGGCACTCTTTATTGTGCGAAGAGCTGCGGCGGCTATGTCAGGAACCATTTGCCGGCGGCTGTTCAAACTTCCAATAGACATTTCTCCACCGCCAGGTCGTATGGCCTCCTGCCTTTTTTATCCAAAACAGGCAAAAATTTACGGCCCGCGGCATTTACCGTGGGCCGTAAAAGGGCGTCCCCCGTAGGAAGGCGCCGTATCCTCAAAGGATCACATATCCCCAGATACAGAGGAAATGGCAAACGCTTCCTGCCAAAACAAAAAGGTGCCAGATGCTGTGCATATACCGCTTATGGATGGCGTAAAACAGGATCCCAACCGTATAGCAGAGGCCTCCCGCCACCAAAAGCCACAGTCCCGCCGCCGGCAGAAGGTCCATAAGGGTCTGGATCTTCAGAACAATGGCCCATCCCATAGCCAGATAGCAAACCATGGAAAGCTTTTCAAACCGTTTCAGGCTGATGGCGTTTAGGATGATCCCCACAAGGGCCGTTCCCCAAATGGCTCCAAAGAGAAGCCATCCCCCCTCTTCCCGAAGCGTGACCAGAGCGAAAGGGGTATAGGTGCCTGCAATGAGGAAAAAGATACTGCAATGGTCAAAGATCCGGAGGATCTCCTTGGCCCTGGGGCTCTGGACGGCGTGATAGACGGTGGACATCAGGTACAGCTCCATCAGGGAGACCCCATAGGCGATGGCGCTGGCAAGCTTATACCAGTCCCCCTGAAGGGCTGAAGCGGCTATCATCAGGGTGGTCCCTGCCGCGGCCAGCATGGCCCCCAGGCCGTGGCTGATGGAATTCATCAGCTCTTCGCCCACTGTGTACCGTTTGGGGAAACTCCCCCCATGAATCACATTCTCCATCCAGAATCCCTCCCACGGGTCTCAGGGGAGGCGGCGCCGGTTTTTATCCCCGGGACTTCTTCTCCAAGCCGGCCAGGAATTCCTCGGCCTTCCGGAGCATCTCCTCCGGATCATCCACCCCTTTGGAGAGTGCCTCCATAGGGCAGAAGCCGGTGTTGTCCCGGTTGCGGATCGCCTCCACCTTTGTATCATAGCCGGCCCGGATGCCGGCTTTGTTCAACTCGTCCAGCGCCCCCTGGCTCAGGACCCCGGTATGCAGCTCCCTGATCCCTGCCAGACAGCAGAGGAGGGCCGCCGCCCTGCCGATCACCTTATCCGCCAGAACCGCCCCGGGATGCGCTCCGCCGTACTGGTGGCAGTATTCCACCAACGGTTTGATGCCCCGGTCCTTGGAAGTGAAGATCACTTTCTCCCCCTCCGCTACGACGCAGGTGTAATTTCCCTCTTTCAAAGTCTGCCTTGCCAGTTCCATTGTATTCAAACCCGGTTCCTCCCGTTCCCTTGTTGTCCCCGGCGGTGCGCCGGCGCAGTTTCCAAAGGATATTATACGCAAAAGAAATGGGTTCTTCAAGGCCGCCTTTGAAATTCCAAAATTTCAACATACGGTTTTAAAAACTAGATAATATGTTTTTATTATCTTTATTCTAATGTTACCACCGCTCTACAGAAAAATCAAGTAAACTTTTTTCTGTTTTTCGTTGACGGCAATGTGAAAGCAGGGTAAAATCGATTTTGAACCAGAAACCGTTCAAAATACCGGCCGGCCCTGAACCCAGGCCCGCCGCTTTTCAAGGAGGATTCACCTATGTCCAAGGTCCTGGAAAACTTTCTGCGCTATGCCGCCTTTGACACCCAGTCCCAGGAAGGGATGGAAGAGGTTCCCAGCACCAAAAAGCAGTTCGCCCTGGCCCAGCAGCTGGCTCAGGAACTCCGGGAAATGGGTGCGGAAAACGTGCGCCTTTCGGAGCATTGCTATGTTTACGCCTCTGTCCCGGCCTCGGCAGGGAAGGAGGATCTGCCCGCCCTGGGCTTCATCGCCCACATGGACACCAGCCCCGCCGTCAGCGGCGAAAATGTGAAGCCCCGGCTGGTGGAGAACTACGACGGAGAAGAAATCCCTCTGGGGGATTCCGGCGCCGTCTTGTCCCCCGCCCAGTATCCCAGTCTTTTGAAATACCGCGGCCAGGACCTTCTGGTCACTGACGGCAAAACCCTTCTGGGCGCCGATGACAAAGCCGGCGTGGCAGAGATCATGGCCATGGCCCAGGTTCTTCTGGAACACCCGGAGCTGCCCCATCCTGCCATCCGCATCGCCTTCACCCCCGACGAGGAGGTAGGCCGGGGACCGGACTATTTTGATATTCCCGGTTTTGGGGCCGCCTATGCCTATACCGTGGACGGCGGAGAACTTGGGGAGATCGAGTACGAAAATTTCAACGCCGCTTCGGCAAAGCTCACCATCCACGGCAGAAGCATCCATCCCGGCGACGCCAAAGGCCGGATGCTCAACGCCATTCTCCTGGGGATGGAATTCCAGGGGATGCTGC
>JAHZBJ010000103.1:0-3155 GCA_019423445.1 Oscillospiraceae bacterium | reverse complement strand
ATCTGGACACCATGGAAGGGTCGGTGGAAACGGCCACCCTTCGCTACATCATCCGGGACCATGACCGGGAAAAACTGGAGAAAAAGAAATCCCGGTTCCTGGCCATCTGCCAGTACCTCAACGAGAAATACGGTCCTGATACCTTTGTGCCGGACGTTCGGGACAGCTACTACAACATGAAGGAAATGATCCTCCCCCACTTCCATCTCATCGAAAACGCCCAGCGGGCTATGAGGGAAGTTGGGATCCAGCCCATGATTACCCCTATCCGGGGCGGCACCGACGGAGCCCGTCTTTCCTGGCAGGGTCTCCCCTGCCCCAACCGCTGCACTGGCGGCGGCAACTACCACGGCACCCATGAATATGTCTGTGTCCAGTCCATGGAGAAAATCGTGGCCCTGCTGCTGCGGATCACCGCCATCTACGCCGATCCGGAAGCCAAGCCCGCCTCCTAAGCACCGTTCAGAGCCCCCCTCCCCAGGAAGCGCCAAAAGGGACCGCCCCACACATTACGTGTGAGGCGGTCCCTTTTCAGATTCTTCACCGGAACAACGGATCAAAGATCCTGGATATTCATTTTCTCCACCTGATCCCTCTGCCGGGCGCGGACATGGCCCCGCCCAACCCGGTACAGAAGAAGGTGAATGGCGCAGCAGATACCGCCCCCTAGGAGGAAACCGGCAATGGCAGCGGGAACGGTAGTGGCAGACAAGGAATAAATGACCCCCATCAAAAAGCTCAACACTGGCAAAATCAGGCCCAGCCATTTATCCTGGCGGGTGCTGAGCCAGTACTGGAGAAAAAACTGCCCTACCAATATGGCAAGGCCCATGGCGAGGAAAATGGTAGTACGCATCATGGCTTGGCGCCCTCCTTTTGGGTCTTTTTATACTCGCTGATGAGGAGCTTGGCGGTGTCAAAATCCAGCTTGTCGTTCATGGCCAGGCGCTTGATGAGGGTGACATAGGGTTCGGCGGCGGTATCGTCGCTGAGTCGTATCTTCTGGATCAGGCGGTCCAGGCGCAGACGCACTGTGGGATAAGTCACCCCGTAGAGCTGCGCCACCTCCTTCAGCGATCCGGAGGAAAGCAGAAACTTTTTGATGAAGCCCAAATCCTCCTCATCCAGTCCCGCCAACCAGTCAGGCAGGGTCTCTATGGTCACATCATTCTCCCCTTTCTTTAAAATTAAAGAATATCTTTCAATATTTATTTCTTTAAATTAAATATATACTTTAATTTTATTAAAGTCAAGGGGGAAGTGCAAAAAATTCCCCTCATCAATTGAGATGAGGGGATTGACGGGGATAGGAAGGCGGCTTTGCCCTGAGGGCCTTAACCCGCGCCCCACTGGCTTTTGCCAAACTCTCCCAATCGCAGATTGGGGTTCTTGTCGGTGGCCCACTTGATGTTCCAGCTGCTGGTGAAAAGCAGCAGGGTATTTCCACGGAAATCCTGAACGATCTTGGTATCGGAGGAAAGCTGCAGTTTCTTGGGGTCAAAGTCTTCCTCGTCGTTCTCGATCCACCGGAGATACTGGTAGGGCCGATCTTCCCGGCGGATCTCCACATTGTACTCATTTTTCAGGCGGTACTCCAAAACCTCAAACTGGAGCACGCCCACCACCCCCACGATAACCTCTTCCATACCGGAATCCGGCTCATGGAACATCTGGATGGCGCCCTCCTGGGCAATCTGGGTGATCCCCTTGACAAACTGCTTGCGCTTAAGGGTATCCACCTGGCGCACCCTGGCGAAATGCTCCGGGGCAAAGGTGGGAATACCTCCAAACCGGAACCGGGAGCTTCCGCCGCAGAGGGTGTCCCCGATGGAGAAGATACCGGGATCAAAAAGACCGATGATATCCCCGGCGTAAGCCTCCTCCACAATCTCACGTTCCTGGGCCATCAGCTGCTGGGGCTGGGCCAGCTTCACCTTCTTGCCCCCCTGGACGTGATATACCTCCATCCCCTTTTCAAACTTGCCGGAGCAGACTCGGATAAAGGCGATACGGTCCCGGTGGGCCTTGTTCATATTGGCCTGGATTTTGAAGACAAAGGCGGAAAAATCCGGGGAGAAGGGGTCCACCAACCCCTGGTCACTCTCCCGGGCCAGAGGAGGAGGCGTCATTTTCAGGAAGTCCTCCAGAAATGGCTCCACCCCGAAGTTGGTGAGGGCCGAACCGAAGAACACCGGGGAAAGCTTGCCGTGGCGCACCTTCTCCAGGTCAAATTCATAGCTGGCGCCGTCCAACAGCTCGATATCGTCCACCAGGGTGCGGTGAAGATCTTCCCCCAGCACCTGATCCAACCGGGGATCCCCCAGCTGGAGCTCGGTGGCTTTCACCTTCTGGGAATTGCTGGCCTGACCGCTCCCCTCAAACGAGATGATCTCCCGCTTCTGCCGATCATAGACCCCTTTGAATTCCTTGCCGCAGCCGATGGGCCAGTTCACCGGGTAGGTGCCGATCCCCAGCTCCTGCTCGATTTCCTCCATCAGGTCGAAGGGGTTCCTGGCTTCCCGGTCCATTTTATTGATAAAGGTAAAGATGGGGATATCCCGCATGACGCAGACCTTGAAAAGCTTCCGGGTCTGGTTTTCCACGCCTTTACCGGCGTCGATGACCATAACGGCAGAATCCGCCGCCATGAGGGTGCGGTAGGTGTCCTCAGAGAAGTCCTGGTGGCCAGGGGTATCCAGGATGTTGATGCAGTAGCCCTCGTAGTTAAACTGCATGGCCGAGGAGGTCACCGAAATTCCCCTCTGCTTTTCGATCTCCATCCAGTCGGAGACGGCGTGGCGGGCAGCCTTTTTCCCCTTCACCGAGCCGGCCAGGGCGATGGCCCCACCGTAAAGCAGAAACTTTTCGGTGAGGGTGGTTTTACCCGCATCAGGGTGGGAAATAATAGCAAAGGTTCTTCTGCGCTCAATCTCTCTGCGTATATCGGCCAAAGTGATTCCTCCACAAATGAAATTCCAACTTTGTTATTTTACCACAAAATTCCCGGAACACGCAACTGTCTGGATACAGAGTGTTCCGGGTTTCTTTTGTACCCTTGCAAAGGGCTTCTGGCGGTTCTATACTGGAAACAAGACAAACCAAAAGGAGCGTGACAACCATGAATGGAACCCAATTGATCCGGGCCAGACGAAGCA
>JAHZBJ010000102.1:5845-7051 GCA_019423445.1 Oscillospiraceae bacterium | reverse complement strand
ACTCCTGCTGGGGATGCTTTCTTCCGCCGGTAGGGGGCACATTGGAAACAGTGCCCTCCAGGATTTTCAGCAGGGCCTGCTGGACCCCTTCGCCGCTGACATCCCGGGTAATGGAAGGGTTCTCCGACTTTCGGGAGATCTTATCCAACTCGTCGATATAGATGATCCCCTTCTCAGCCCGTTCCACATCGAAATCCGCCGCCTGGATCAGGCGAAGGAGAATGTTCTCCACATCTTCGCCTACATAGCCCGCCTCGGTAAGGGTGGTGGCGTCGGCGATGGCAAAGGGAACATTGAGGATCTTGGCCAGGGACTGAGCCAGCAGGGTTTTACCCACACCGGTGGGGCCCAAAAGCATAATATTGCTTTTGCTCAGCTCCACATCCCCGTCGTTTCCGAAATAGATGCGTTTATAATGATTGTAGACTGCAACGGAAAGAGCCCGTTTTGCATCATCCTGTCCCACCACGTATTCATCCAGGAACCGTTTGATCTCCCCCGGCTTGGGGATGGAGATATCAATTTCCTCCTGGACCGGCTTGCGCTGGGAAACAGAGGGCTCCCCATCCAGGACGGCCTGGCAGAGCTCCACGCACTCGTTGCAGATGCAGACCCCGGGACCGGCGATCATCCGCTGGACCTTATCCTGGGGCTTGCCGCAGAAGGAGCATCTCAACTGCTTCTTGTCGTCGTTGTTGGCCATAGTGCCGTCAGTCCTTCCTATTCGTGGTGGGAGATGATCTTATCCACCAGACCATATGCCAAAGCTTCCTCGGCGTTCATGAAATTATCCCGCTCGGTATCCCGCTGGACCTGCTCCACCGACTTTCCGGTCTGCTGGGCCAGCATCCGGTTCAGCTTATCCTTGATCCGCAGAATCCAGTCGGCATGGATCTTGATGTCAGTGGCCTGGCCTTGGAGGCCGTTCATCAGGGGCTGATGAATCATAATCTCGCTGTTGGGAAGGGCAAAGCGTTTGCCCTTGGCTCCAGAGGAGAGAAGAAAGGCCCCCATGGAAGCAGCCATTCCCACACAAGTGGTGGACACATCGCATTTCACAAACTGCATGGTGTCATAGATAGCCATACCGGCGGTAATGGACCCGCCAGGGCTGTTGATATAGAGGCTGATGTCCTTTTCCGGATCCTGTCCCTCAAGGTACAGCAGCTGGGCCACCACCAGGCTGGCGGTGGTGTCGTTGACCTC
>JAHZBJ010000102.1:5218-5835 GCA_019423445.1 Oscillospiraceae bacterium | reverse complement strand
TGTCGTAGGAACGCTCCCCCCTGTTGGTCTGTTCGATTACCATCGGTACCAAACTCATCTGCAAAAACCTCCGTGGATTTGTGCCGGAGGACCAGGGCCCCGAATGCACAAATTTGATTCACTCCCCAACCGGCAAATCCGGCCGGGGGCCAAAACCCCGGGGCAGAAAGCCCCGGAGTTTTATGTACGCAGGCGGCCCGGGCTGGAAGGTGCTTATTCAGCAGCTTCTTCCTTGGCCTTAGCGGCCTTCTTTTTGGCAGGAGCCTTGGCCTTCTTGGCGGGCTTCTCCTCTTTGGGCTCCTCCTTGGGAGCATCGGTAAAGACAGCACTGTCTTTGATCAAATCAATGGCCTTGTTGAGGCGCAGATTGGAGACAATGCTCTCCTTGGAGACAAAGCTCTTAACCTTCTCCACCTCGATCTTGTAGGCCTCAGCCATCTTGTTGTATTCCTCTTCCACCGCCTCGTCGGCGATCTCGATGTTCTCAGCCTTGGCAATGGCATCCAGGGTCAGGCTCACCCGGACCTGGTGCTCCGCCTGAGGCTTGAAGCCCTCGCGGAAGCCTTCCATCTCCATCCCGGCATACTGCAGGTAGGTGGGCAGATTCAGGCCCTGGC
>JAHZBJ010000102.1:4795-5208 GCA_019423445.1 Oscillospiraceae bacterium | reverse complement strand
TCTGGAGGCGATACTCAAAATCCTGGGCCATTTCATCGATCTTCCGGTCGATCATCACCTGAGGAATCTCCATCTGGGCATTGGCGGTGGCAGCGTCAACCAGGTCGTTTTCCGCCTGCTCGTCAGCAGCCTTTTCCTTGCGCTCCTGAAGCTTCTTCTTCAGGTCTTCCTTCAGCTGATCCAGGGTGTCGAACTCGCTGACGTCCTTGGCGAATTCATCGTCCAGGGCGGGAACTTCCTTTTTCTTGATGCTGTGGAGCTTCACTTTAAAGGTGGCGTCCTTCCCCTTCAGGGATTCCTCATGGTACTCGTCGGGGAATTTGACGTTGACGTCAAACTCCTCTCCCACGCTGTGGCCAGCCACCTGATCCTCGAAGCCGGGGATGAACTGGCCGGAGCCCAGCACCAGAGTG
>JAHZBJ010000102.1:0-4785 GCA_019423445.1 Oscillospiraceae bacterium | reverse complement strand
CCTTTGCCGCCGGGGAAAGCCACGCCGTCCACAAAGCCCTCAAAATCGATCTCGGTGGTATCACCATTGGCGGCGGGGCGGTCATCCACATCCACCAGACGGCTGTTGCGGTCCGCCATCCGGTCCAGCTCGCCCTGGACCTCTTCGTCGGTAACGGTGCTGTCATGCTTCACCACAGAAAGGCCCTTGTACTCTCCCAGAGTAACCTCAGGACGGGTGGTGACCTTAGCGATGAAGGTGTAACCCTCACCGGTGACCTCCTTGAGCTCCACGTCGGCCCGGTCCACCGGCTCCAGGCCGGACTCCTCCAGGGCTTTCTGGTAGGCATCGGAGTAGGTCATATTGACGGCGTCCTCATAAAAATATTCCTCACCCACCATTTTCATCACCATAGCGTTGGGGGCTTTGCCCTTCCGGAAGCCATGGATGTTGATCTTGGGGGCGTTCTTCTTGTAGGAGCGCTCCAGCCCATCCTTGAATTCATCAGCTTCGACGCGAATTTCCAGCTCATAGAGATTGGTTTCTACTTTGTCGGTCCTTACCAGCTTCATGTTACTTCCTCCAGATGTTTCAAAATCTGCTCTATTATATCACACAATCTTTGATAAAGCTATATGCAAACTGTAAACTATCTTATCCGAAGGGGCACAAAATGCAGAAAATCTGCGGAAATCAGCCGCAGGCGCACCCCACGATGCTCCCCCTGGAAGGCTCCTGTCCCTCCAGGTCCGTGGATATGGCCGTAATAGCACTCCCGAACCCCGTGCTCCTCCATGATATCAAAAAATTCCGGGATTACCTGTTCCCCATAAATAGGCGGGTAGTGAAGGAATAAAATCTTTTCCGCTTCCGGGGGCGCGTCCTCCAGGGAACGCCGGATCCGCCCAGGCTCTCTGGCTACCACCAAGGGATCATATTTTGCGCTTCCCTCAAAGAGCCATCCCCGGGAACCACAGAGGGCCACCCCGTCCGCCGTTACCGAGTTATTATGGAGCATGAAAAGGCTCCTTAAACCTTCCCGGCTCAAAAAGCCCTCCAGTTTGGCCCGAGTGCTCCACCAAAAATCATGATTTCCCTTCATCAAAAGTTTTTTTCCGGGGAGCTCTTCCAGAAAACGGAAATCCGCCGCCGTGTCCTTAAGATCCATCGCCCAGGAGATATCCCCCGCCAAAACCACTGTATCCTCCGGCTTCACCAAAGCACGCCAGCTGTTTTCCAAACGTTCCATATAGCCCTGCCAGCCAGGGAAAACCTCCATAGATTTGGCAGGATCCCCCAGGGCAAGGTGCAGGTCTCCAATGGCATAAACCGACATAGGAAGCTCCTTCCTGGATTTGCTTGCAAGGGCCAATGAACCAGGGCCATATTTCCCCCGGTGGCGCGGATAATAACTCCGAAAGGAGTTGAGAATCATGAACCATCAACACAGCGGAACCGGACATCCGGCTTCCGGCGGGGAAGATTGTATCCGCTGCGTCCAGTGTGATGTGGCAAACTGCAAATACAACGACGGGAACCGCCACTGCACCGCCAAGGACATCCGGGTGGGACCTGTTTTCGCCGCCTGCGCTTCAGACACCGTCTGCGCCACTTTCCAGGCCCGATAGGGTCCACAGCCTGTCCTCAATGGGGACAGGCCTTTCATTTTTTCCGGAGGAACTCCCGAACCCGGTCCTCCATCTCCTCCGGGGAACACACTTCCCGGAAACGGACTTCCTTCCTCTCCAGTTCCGTTAAACCCTCTGGAGCCGGCAAACCGGAGACCCGTTCCAGACATTCCAAGCGGCGGAAGTCGTCCTCCGGGCACTCCTCCCCCAGGGCAGTCAACACAGTGTCCGCAAACTTGTAGGGACTGGCAGTGGAGAGAATTACCGTCCGGGTTCTGTCCCCGGTCTGCTCCCGGTATTGTTCCCAGGCGTTTACCGCCACAGCAGTGTGGGGATCGCAGAGGTAGGAGTAAGTCTCAAAAATCCTGCGGATGGTGCCAGAGGCCTCTTCATCATCGCAGCAGGCTCCGAAGAATTCCTTCTGAAGGGCAGCCAGCTCCTCCCCGGTAAGCTGATAAGTGCCGCTGGTTTTCAGCTCCTCCATCTTTTCCCGGGTCTCCCGGTCGCTGCGGCCGGTGAGAAGGTACAGCAAACGCTCCAGATTGCTGGAGATGAGGATATCCATAGAGGGGGAGGTGGTGGTATAAAACTTACGGTTGCGGTCATACCGACCGGTATGGATAAAGTCTGTAAGAACATTGTTGCGGTTGCTGGCGCAAATGAACATCTTCACCGGCAGCCCCATCTGCTTGGCGTAATATCCCGCCAGGATGTTGCCGAAATTGCCGGTGGGGACACAGAAATTCACCAGCTCCCCATTTTGCAGCTTTCCGGCGGACAGCAGGTCGCAGTAGGCGCTGACATAATAGGCAACGTCGAAGTTGCCACGGATTCCAATCACCGAAACATTATTTCCCGCCTGAGTAAGCATCTGGCGCTTCTGCATCCGGCTCACCCCGTCCTCAGGGTAAAACACCAGGATCCGGGTGCCGGGGACATCCTGAAAACCCTCCAGGGCGGCCTTTCCAGTATCGCCGGAAGTGGCAGTGAGGATGGCAATCTCCTCCTTGCAGCCGCACTTCCGGGCCGCCAGGGGCATCAGCCGCGGCAGCATCTGAAGGGCCACATCCTTAAAGGCGCAGGTAGGCCCGTGCCACAGCTCCAGCAGGCATCCTTCCTCATCCAAACAGGACAAAGGCGCCGGATTGTCATCCTGGAACCGGCCGCTGCCATAAGCGCCCTGCACGCAGTCTGCCAGCTCTTCTTCCGTCCAGTCGGTAAGGAATCTGGAGAGGACCCACCGGGCGCGGTCCGCATATTCCATACCCGCCAAATCCGCCAGGTCCTTTTCTGTCAGCTTGGGGATCTCCGTGGGGACAAACAATCCCCCATCCCGGGAGATTCCCTCCACAATGGCCTGAGCGGAATCCACCGCCAGGCTGCTGTCCCTGGTGCTTGTGTACTTCAACGGCTTCACCTCAATTTTTTTCATATCTCTTCCAAAAATCCAGTCCGTTCTGGAACAGGATCTTATCGGTTAAAACAGGGCCCAGCCCCGATTGTAGCATAACCTCCCGGAGTGTTGCAAGCCCGGAGACATCTCCGATGAAATCCGGTACGTCGGTGCCGTCGAAATCAGAGCCCAGCACCAGACAGTCCTCCCCGCCCAGCTCCAGGAAATGGAAAATGTGGCGCATCAGACGTTCCGGAACCACATCGGTGCGGCCCCGCTCCAGGCCGTCCAGAAAGGGAACTGCAAAGTTGAGTCCCACCACCCCGCCGGAATCCCGGATGGCCATAAACTGCTGATCAGTAAGATTTCGGCTGTGGTCCCGCACCGCCCGGCTGTTGGAATGGCTGGCCACAAAAGGCCGCCTTGCCAGCCGGGCCACATCGGCGAACCCCTGATCATTGAGATGGGATACATCCACCACCATCCCCAGCTCCTCCATCCTGGCTACCGCCGCCTTACCAAATGGAGTGAGTCCCTGGGCGGTGGCATTTCCGCTTCCCAGTTCATTGACCCCGTTCCAGGTGAGGGTCAGCATCCGGACCCCCTCCTCCCAGAGCAGGTCCAGATTCTCCAATTTGCCCATCAGGGCGGCTCCCCCCTCCACTGTTAAAAGGGCAGCCCGGAATCCCCGGTCCAGGGTTTTCTCCATCTCAGCGGCTCCCCTCACCTGGCGGATCAGGGCGCTGTGCCGTTCCATCTCCTCATGGAAGAAACGACTGAATTTTTGAAAATACTCCAACGCCGCCTGTCCCCGGTACTCATCAGGGATCCAAATGGCAAAAGCTTGGCACCACTCCCACTCCGGCGGGATCTTATCCAAATCGATATGGTAGCCGTTGTTCCGGAGCCCCCTGCCCCGGGTGATGGTATCGCAGTGGAAGTCCATAAAGCGCATCTTATTCATAGCAGCCTCCGTCAAAAGCTCCCTCATAATACGCAAACCCACAGATTTCCATCCGTCCTTGGTTTTCCTCCAGGAAAACTGCTGCCACATCCATCCGGGGCTGAAGAGTACACCCTGTTTCTTCCAGCCAGGCAAGGGCCGTTTTCACCAGGTGGCGGCGCTTCCTGGCATCCACCGCCTCCAGCGGGGACACCATAGCCCCGGGGCGCCGGGTTTTTACCTCTACAAAGGCCACCGTCTCTTTCCTGGCGGCGATGATGTCCAGCTCACCCCAGGAACAGCGCCAGTTCCGGGCCAGGATCTCATATCCTTGCCGGAGAAGCCAGCCAGCAGTATAGTCCTCGCCTGCGCGGCCGGTACGCTGGGACAACGGAAGGCCCAAGGAAAGGGACGCTTTTTTCCCCGCCACCGTCATCCCTCCCCGGTGAGCTTTTTCAGAAAGCTGCGGCGGTGTACTGGAGAGATGCCATACTGCTCCAGCAGTTCATAGTGCAGCTTTGTGGGGTATCCCTTGTGCTTGGCAAACTGGTATTGCGGATACTCCCGGTCCAATTCCTCCATGTAGTGGTCCCGGCTCACCTTGGCCAGCACCGATGCCGCCGCCACGGCCGCCGATTTTCCGTCTCCCTTCACCACCGTCTCCACAGTCAAAGGAAGGTGGGGATCCCGATTGCCGTCCACCAGGGCCAACAAGGGCTTCGCCGACTCCGGAAGCCCCGAAGCCAGCAGGGCATCATAGGCCCGGTTCATTGCCAGAAAGGTGGCCTGGAGGATGTTGATTTTGTCGATCTCCTCCGGGGTGGCGGAACCGACACCATACC
>JAHZBJ010000010.1:23554-28217 GCA_019423445.1 Oscillospiraceae bacterium | reverse complement strand
GAGCAAAACGACGGCAGGGGTTTGGGTGCTCCCAAGGCGAAGTGCGTTTGGATATGTAACCTTCCAGTCCAAGCTGGATGCAGTACGCAAAACACGGAGGAAGCATCATGATTGACCGCTATAATTATGCCTTTCTGGACGAAGGTTCCAAACGGGAGATCCGCCGCAGCGTTTTGAAAGCGGTGGCCATCCCCGGTTACCAAGTCCCGTTTGGCTCCCGGGAACTTCCCATCGGGCGGGGCTGGGGCACCGGTGGCATCCAGCTCACGCTTTCCCTCATTGGTCCTCAGGACACCCTGAAAGTCATTGACCAGGGCAGCGACGACAGCGTCAACGCCGTAAATATCAAGAAGTTTGTTCGGATGTGCACCGACGTTCCCTGCACCACCCGCACCCAGGAGGCGACCCTGATCCAGACCCGCCATCGGATCCCGGAGATCCCCCTGACCAACGACCAGATCCTGGTCCTTCAGGTCCCCATTCCTGAACCGCTCCGCATCGTGGAGCCCCATGAGGAAGTCACCAAGCGGATGCACGCGGAATCGGATTACGCCCCCATCTGGCTTCAGCTTTATGAAAGCCTGATCAAGTATGGCAAGGTGACCATCAGCTCGGAATATCCCTGCATGGTGGAAGACCGGTATGTGATGAATCCCAGCCCTATCCCCAAGTTTGATAACCCCAAGCTCCACGAGGCCCAGTGCCTCTATCTGTTCGGCGCCGGCCGCGAGAAAAAAATCTACGCCATCCCCCCTCACACCAAGGTGGTCTCTCTGGCATTTGACGATGTGCCCTTTGAAAAAGAGAGCTTTGCCGGCAAATGCTGTCGGCTGTGCGGAAGCACCAACACCTACCTGGACGAGATCTATGATTCCGCCACTGGTCAGCGCTATTACCAGTGTTCCGATACATCCTATTGCAAGGAGGTGCGCTCCCGATGAACCTGCAGGAAACGCCGGTCCTCAGCGTGCGGGGCCTCACCGTGCGCTACGGCACAGGCTGCCCCCATTGCCAGGACAGGCTTGAAAAGAACAGATGCCCTCTTTGCGGTACTGTATGGGCTGCCAACGACATTTCTCTGGACGTCTATCCCGGAGAAGTGCTGGGCATCGTCGGGGAAAGCGGCTCCGGCAAATCCACCCTTATGCAGAGCCTTTACTTTGACATTGCCCCCACCGAGGGACAGGCATATCTCCAGAACTACGAAGGCGGGAAAAAGAACATCTGGGAATCCAGCGCCGCGGAAAAGCGCCGCATCAAAAACACCGTTATGGGAATGGTTTATCAGAACCCTGTGCGGGGCCTGCGCATGGACTATTCCTCTGCCTCCAACATTGCGGAGAAGATCATCGCCGCCGGAAGCCGAAACGCCGGACAAATGACCGAGCGGGCCAAGGAACTGCTGGAGGCGGTGGAGATCCTTACCTCCCGCATGAGCGAAGCGCCCCGCAATTTTTCCGGCGGCATGCAGCAGCGGGTCCAGATCTCCAAGGCCCTGGCCAACAATCCCTCTCTCCTTCTGCTGGACGAGGTGACCACCGGCCTTGACCTGTCGGTCCAGGCCAAGGTCCTGGACCTGATTCGAAAAATACGGGCCCGGTACGGCATTTCCATCCTGCTGGTCTCCCATGACCTGGCGGTTATCCGGATGCTTGCCGACCGCACCATCGTAATGTTGGACGGAAAAATCATCGAAAGCGGCCTGACGGACCAGATCCTGGAAGATCCGCAGCACGCATACACCCAGCAGCTGGTCCACTCCCTGCTGTGATTAGGAGGTTTGTTTTGTGATTGCAATCAAGAACGGCCTGATCGTTCAGCCCGACCGCATCCTTGCCGACAAGGTGCTTCTCATTGAGGGCGACCGGATCCATGCCATTGCCGATTCAGTGCCGGAAAATGTGGACAAGGTCATCAATGCCTACGGTCGATACATCACGCCTGGTTTTTTTGACGTACATTCCGATAAAATCGAGCAGTTCATCCTTCCCCGCCCCACCGCGCAATTTGATTTTGAGCTTGCCCTCAAAGAATGTGAGAGAGAGCTGCTCCATTTGGGGATCACCACCATCTATCATTCTCTTTCCCTGTTCAAGGATGAGCTGTTTGGGAAATGTCCCCTGCGCACCCGGGAGAACGTGGAAAAAATGGCCCTGCTCATTCAGGATCTTCACAATCGGAACCATCTCATTCATCACCGCCTGCATCTGCGGATCGAAATCGACAATCTGGACGCCTATGACATCACCCGTTCCATGATTGAAAAGCAGTTGGTCCATGAGATTTCCTTCATGGACCATTCCCCCGGACAGGGTCAGTATCGGGACCTGGCCATCTACCAGGAGACCATCAGCAAGTACCAGGGGCGCGAGATCACGGAAGGAGGCTTTGAAGCAGTTCTGGAAATGCATCGGAACAAGGAAACCCTTTCCTTCCGGCAGTTGAAAGAGCTTTGCATGCTGGCCCACGAAAAAGGGATCACCGTAGCCTCCCACGATGACGATACCCCCGAAAAGCTTCGGGTCAACCAGGCCATCGGCGTAGACATCAGCGAGTTCCCCATCAAAATCGAAACCGCAAAGCAGGCCAATCAGATGGGATTCTTTACCGTGGTGGGCGCTCCCAACATTCTTTTGGGCGGCTCCCATTCCGGAAACATGTCGGCAGCGGAAGCCATCCAGGCCGGTTGCGCGGACATTCTCTGCTCCGACTACTACCCCCCTGCCATCCTCCACAGCATTTTCACCATGCACCGGGACCATGGCATTCCTCTCCCTCAGATGGTAAACAAGGCCACCCTAAATCCTGCCCGCGCCATGAGGCTGGACAAAGACTATGGTTCGGTGGAACCGGGCAAGAAGGCCGATCTTCTTATCATTGACCTTCTGGACGGTTATCCGGTCATTACTCATGTGCTGGTGGACGGACGCACCACATCCCGTGTGGAATACAGGAGGTAACCTATGCCTATCTTATCCATTCAGGGCCTTGCGAAGGATTTCTACCTTCACAATGCTGATACTCTGTGGTGGCCGGAGTTCCGGCCAAAAAGCTGCGGATGCGGTTTTCTCCGGAGATCATCCGGGGGCTGGAAGCCTCCCGCTGGTGGGACTGGGGCCATGAGACCCTGAAAGCCCGGCTGCCGGATTTTGAGGATGTGGAACTTTTTGTCCGAAAATACGGGCATCCTGAAAGCCAGTCCGACTTTTAAAAACCTTTCTCTTTCTGGTATCCTGCAGAAAACACACTCTTTTTCTGCACTGATGCTCCACCACCTTCGCCGGGAAACGGGAATTGTTTCGGTTCACCTTTGAAAGCCTGCTGCGACAGCATCTGTACCGTCCGAAATCATTTTCCGCGGGGGATGCATTACGCCTGATATCCTTAGTCTGAAATCCTCCTGTCCTCTTACTGTTTTATTGCCTTCTCTGCAAAGGGGGCGGTCCCACAAAGGTTTCGCCAGAATTTTACAGTAACCTGATGGCAATAAAATTCCGGATAGAATACAATGAAATCAGCAGAAGGAATCAAGGTAAGAGGTCAGCATCTATGGGTGAGAGGCGAAAAAGCCAAAGTCTCTGCAATTATAAAAGTCTAATAAACAGCCGGATGGAATGGGCGATGCACCGTGAGTGGTGTCGTTCATGCCTTCCGGCTGTTTTGCATTTATGCTATCCCGGCCCTTTTCCGTTCTGCGCCTACCCTACCCGAGCCGGTAAGGGTACCAAAATCATCCTTCTGGGAGATCCGCAGCAGATCGATCATCCCCTGTTGGACGAGCGGACCAACGGTCTGAGCTATGCCTCAGAGAAAATGAAGGGCAGTCCCCTGTGCTGGCAGGTCACCATGTCCGCTGAGGAATGTGAGCGTTCGGCCCTGGCCATGGATGCTGTTCAGCGGATGTGATTATTATTTCCTTTATAAATCATAGTCATGCATCTTTGGGGACCGTTTTCCCGGCAGCGCTCTCTTACACCCTAAAATGTCTGTTTTATTGTCACCCTTTCCTTTTATGAAAATTTATTTACATTTTACCTGGTCATGAAGGACTTTTTTACACCCTTCCTGATATACTCCAACTGTACGAAGACATTGCATCATATAGGAGGAGGTTAACCCTTATGCGTTCCGTACAAGCCAAAACAGCCACTCAATCCCAGAAGCTGATGATTTTTGTTCTGACCATGTCCCTGTATGGACTGGCCACTCTGTTTACCGAACTTATTCCCAAGTTTCAGGTTGGTCTGGTAGAGTTTTCCGTAGAATATTTTCTGTTTATTCCTCTTACTCTGGCCATGTTGTTTGATCCCCTGTCCGTAGCCCTGGGCGCTGCCACCGGTGAACTGGTGTTCAGCGAAATCATGTTGGGTCAGTTTGGCGGCCTGGGCGAGCTGGAGAAATTCATCACTGTCACCATTGGCGTTTATATTGCCGGCCGTCTTGTGAAAGATCCCCGGAATCGTGTTATGGTGGGCATCGCCGCCATTACAGGCACTGCTGCACAGCTGTTCATGGGCACCGTCGTAGACATTGCCAAGGTCCAGTTTGCCGTAGAGGATTTTGAAGCAGTCGCCGGCCTTCCCGAAAGTGTCTTTGCCACCGAAGGATTTTCTTTCCTGAACGACCTGCTTTTCTCCGGCATCCTGTTCTGCCTGCTTCCTAC
>JAHZBJ010000010.1:18956-23544 GCA_019423445.1 Oscillospiraceae bacterium | reverse complement strand
GTATCTTGTGCCCAAACTTTATGGAAAAATTGAGCCTCTTGTAGGTATGGCTCCCCGCACTTCCGAAAGTGTGGTGGCCGGCTTGAATCCCAAGGCCATTCTGGCATGCGTGATCGGCTTTATCTGCGCCATTGCCGCCGAGCTGACTGCAACCGCCGGTATGTCCCTGGTAGACTGGGAAGCCGAATGGGCCGAGAGCGGCACTGCAATGGCGGTTGGCATGGTAGTTGCTGCCGTGCTCTGCATCGTTGTTCTGCTGGTAATGAAGAAAAACAGTGAAAGGAATACCGCTCATTGAGTATGAATGCGATTGAGATAAACGGCCTGACCTATTCCTATCCAGGCTCTTCTCAACCTACTCTCAATGGAATTTCTTTGAAGATCGAAAAGGGAGACTTCCTTGCCATCGTTGGCAACAACGGTTGCGGGAAGTCTACTTTATGCAAGGTCCTGAACGGCCTGATCCCCCATTTTATAACGGGTGATTTTCAGGGAGAAGTTCTCATAGACGGGTTGAATACGCTGGAGAGCGAAGTAGGTACTCTGGCCCAGAAAGTCGGTTATGTCTACCAGGATTTTGAAAATCAGATCGTCCGCCCCACCGTGCTGGATGATGCTTCCTATGCCTGCCTGAATTATGCTTTCCCCGACTACCTGGACCGGGGAAGAGAGGCTTTGGAGCAGTGTGGGCTGAAAGACTGTGAAAACGAATATGTCTGGCAGCTTTCCGGAGGACAGACCCATCTCCTGGCGTTGGCCGGGGCAGTGTCTCTGCGCCCTGATATTCTGATTCTGGACGAGCCCATTGCTCAGCTGGACCCGCTCCATGCGGACCGGATCTATCAGGTGCTCCGTGAGTTGAACGAAAAGCAGGGCAAAACCATCATTGTCATCGAGCATCACACCGAATACATTGCAGACTTCTGTCATCATGTACTTCTTATGAAGAACGGCCATGTGGAATGGATGCTTCCCACCAGAGAAGCCCTGCAGCGGGTCGACGAACTGGAAGCCTGCAACATTTTTCCTCCCCAGGTCACACAGGCTGCTCACCGTCTGGCGGCAAGCGGCGCAGCAGACAACGGCTCACTGCTTCCCACCACCATACAGGAAGGAAAAACCTTCTTTTCTCCCCTGACATACCACCCTGTGAAGCCAGTGGCCAAAAAAGCCCTTTCCCCCTCTCCCGCCATTGTTTCTTTCCAGGATGTTTCTCTCTCTTACCGTTCCGTAAAGGGAGAGCCCCGGGTCATCTTCGACGGTCTTAATCTGAACATTCATCAAGGGGAAAAGGTTGCCCTCATTGGTTCCAACGGGGCAGGAAAATCCACTTTGATGAAAATGATGGTCGGTCTGCTTCGCCCCCAAAGCGGTTCCATTTCCCTGTATGGCGAACCCATTGGAGGAAAAAAGGCAGAAGATCTGTCCAGACAGATTTCCCTTGTCTACCAAAACCCGGAAGAGATGTTCATCAAGGATTCTATTCGGGCCGACATTTCCTATGCCATGCAGGTGCGGCAGGTGCCGGACTGGCAGCAGCGCACCCAGGCTCTTTTGAAGCGCTTCCGTTTGAGTGATCTTCAGGACCGGGATGGCCGACTCATGTCCGGTGGTCAAATGCGCCGGGCCAGCCTGGCCATCGGTGTGGCTCTGGAGCCCGGTGTTCTGCTGTTGGATGAGCCTACCGCCAACCTGGATATTGCGACCCGGCGTGAAATCATGGTCGTTCTCCAAGACATGAAGGATATTATTCAGACCGCAGTTATTGCCACCCACGACATGCAGTTGGTATGCCAGTGGGCAGAACGAATCATTGTTCTGTGTGGCGGTCGTGTAGTAGCGGACGGTACCCGGGACGAAATATTTTCCCGTCAGGATCTGGTAGACCTGGTCGGTATCCGGCCTCCGGAGATTTTCTCTATGGCCCGAGAGCTGGACCCAAAGGCGCTTTGCTACACTGTAGATGAATTCACCCGCTGCTTTCAGGAGGCATAAATATGGAAAGAATCATGAGTAAACTGTCCGAAAATATTCTGGATAAATTTTCCATGGATTTTCTTCGCAATCAGGTTTTGAAGAACGCCTACGGCAATGATGATACCCTCATTGCAGCACTTGATCCTCGCATCCTCATTGCATGGTATCTGTTTTTTGGCTTGGTGCCCTGGTTTGTCAATGACCTTTCTTTCCTCTTTGTCAGCTTTCTGCTGGTAATGGTCACCACCCTTTTGGCTCATGTGGCGGGATTGGTACTGTTCCTGTTTGCCCTGGGGGTATTTTCCCAGACCGGTTATCTGTTTTTGGTGACCTTGCTTTTCGGCGGCGATACTTCTGCAATTGCCCCCCTGCTGGTACTCACCCTGAAGGTTGCCACCATTTCCCTTGCCTCTGTGACTGTGTTCTCCGGGCTGGACCCGGACCGGCTTTCCAACGGGCTTATGTGGTTCGGATGCCCCGAGCGGCTCAGTTTTTCCATCTCCTATGCCTATCGGATGCTCCCCATGCTCATGGAAGAATTCCAGAATGTTCTTCTTTCCTATCGTCTGCGGGGAAATCCTCCGGTCCACCATACCTTTGTGGGCAAAGTGCGGTATCTTGTGTATCAAGTCAGAATCATCATGGAGTCCTTTTACCCCCTGATGCTCAATACTGCCAAGCGCTCCCGCACCACCGTGGAAGCTCTGGAACTGCGGGGGTATCGGTATGCAGCCATCAACAAAACCGTAAGAAAAATGAAACTGGCCACCCTGAAAGTGACCTACAATGATTTGCTGTTTTTAGCTGTTTCTTTTCTGTGCGTAGCCTGTTCAGTTCTCTTATCCACTCTGCTTTGAAAGAAGGTTTTTTCCTTGCGACTTGATTTTCATATCCATGGAAAGCTGGCAAAAAAACTGCCCTTCTCCACCGCCTATACCGACTGGCTTTTTGGTGAGGCCCGCAGCGCCGGTCTCGATGCGCTCTGCCTTACCGAGCATTTCAACACCCTTCAGTTTCAGGATCTCTACCAGTATCTTTCCTCCTCCAGCCAAAGGGTGGAAGATGTGTTGGAACTGGAAAACGGATTGCGCATTTTCCCCGGCATGGAAACGGATGTCCGGGAAGGTGGCCACATCCTCTCCATCGGCCCTCTGGAAGACATTCTGGAGCTGAATCAACGGCTGGAACCCTACAAAGGGAAAGAAAATTTTCTGTCTTTCTCGGACCTCATGGATCTGTTTTCTCAATATCCCGTTCTGGTGGGCTGCGGCCATCCTTTCCGGTGCGGCGGCCATGTTCCGGAACTGCCTCATGAGCAGCTCCGCCGGTTGTCCTTTTTGGACCTGAACGGAAAGGACCTTGCCCTGGACCGTTCCCGCACCGAGGCTTTGACCTATGCTCTCGGCAAACAGTTGGGGATTCCTGTAGTTTCCGGCAGCGACACCCATCAGGCTGTTCAGTACGGCTGCGTTACCACTGTCTTTGACCACTCCTGCACATCTGTCTCTGCCCTGCAGGACGAAATGAAAGCCGGGCGGTACAGCATCCAGCTTTCGGATCATGCCGCTTTCCAGGTTCGGACCGCCTGTCTTCTCAAACGAGCCCTCAAGGAGATTCATGCTTTGGGCGGAGATTATGTCTCGGTGCTCACCAGCGAGGCCATTGTATGAGTATCGTGACCAGGGAACTGATGGAACAGGTCATCCAGGCGGTGAAACAGGCAGGTTCTCTCATGACTGCTCCCGATGCCGTCAAGACCGTTGCTGCCAAAAATCCCACCGACTATGTGACCAATATTGACTTTGCTGTACAGGCAGCGCTTCGGAGCCGTCTTTCCGAACTGACTCCCCAGGTACAGTTTCTGGGAGAGGAGGGCCAAAAGCAGGAAATAGACCCTTCCCGCCCTTTCTGGATTCTTGATCCCGTAGACGGCACCACCAATCTGATCCACCATTTTCGTCACAGCGCTGTCTCCCTTGCTCTGGCAGAGTATGGACAAGTTGTGCTGGGTGTGGTATATCATCCTTATACGGAAGAATGTTTCACCGCCCGGCGTAACGGTGGTGCTTTCTGCAACGACCGGCCCATTCAGGTAAGCCGTACAGCTGCACTCCATGACAGCCTTCTGTCCACCGGCACTGTACCGGGGCGACGGGACCTGGCAGATGAAGCCTTTCGGCAGATGCGGCTTCTGTATGACCGCTGCCAGGACATCCGCCGCACCGGTTGTGCCTCCCTGGACCTATGTTGGGTGGCAAGCGGACGCCTGGATGGGTTTGTAGAACTTGCCCTGCAGCCTTGGGACTATGCAGCCGGTCTGCTGCTGGTAGAGGAGGCCGGAGGCAGGGCCACTGCCGTCAACGGTTCCCCCCTGTCCCTAACTCAGGGAGGGTCTGTACTGGCCTCCAATGGCATTCTTCACCAGCCGCTTCTGAACATCCTGAACAGATAGGAGACCTCTCATGGAACTGAGCCTTGCAATCGCCCCTGGGGAGCTGACCCGGGCAGAGCAGAAAATTCTGGATTATATCAATACCAACCCTGATTCTTTTCTGCTCTCCTCTATTGGACAGCTTTCTCAGCGCCTTGGTATTTCGGATGCCACTGTGTC
>JAHZBJ010000010.1:8709-18946 GCA_019423445.1 Oscillospiraceae bacterium | reverse complement strand
GCTGTTCTGACTTCAAAGGGCTCAAGACCATGGTGATTGAGCAGGCTTCCGGTCCCGCCGCCAAAATTGCCAGTACTCTTTCCCAGGATGGCAGCTTTTCTCCGGCGGCCTGGCTGGAGCGTCAGCAGATGTATCTCACCAAGACCATTCAGCAGCTGGATGAGGAGACTTTTTCCAAGGCCACCAATGCCCTGATCCACGCCCGCAGAATTTTCCTCCATGGCAAAAATGCTTCCTACCCTCTTGCCCAGATGCTGGCCTTCCGTTTACGGCGGCTGGGGCTGCATGTTATTCTTCTGCCCACCGGCGGTTCCGAGTTGATGGAAGGATTATTCCAGGCAGAGGCAAAAGATCTTGTGGTCATGTTCAGCTTTTCCAAGCTGTCCAGGGAAGGCAAGGTGATACTGGAGCACAGCAAATTGGCCGGGTATAAAACCCTGGCATTTGTCAGCCGCACCTTTATTCCCCCGGAAGAGCGAGCCGATATCAGCCTGTTTGCCTACCGTGGAGAGGAGAAGGAGTATCATTCCATGGCTGCGCCCACGGCACTCCTGGAAGTGATGGTCCTTGCCGTCTCCAGCAAACTGGGCCAGCGGGGTGCCGATTCCATGGAACAGCTCCATGACCTGAAGAAAATGTATTTTCCCTTGGGATAATAACTTTTTTGTAAAAAGGCTGCTCTGTTTTACAGCTTTACAATAGGGAGGCCATTGTGCATACCCGGGATTTTTATTTTGGATAATCCGTATGGCTTATTGCTGTCGTCCCCTGGCTATCCTCCATACACCATTATCCACTCTTTCAACTGCGGCAAAAATAATATTGTATACGGATATCTGAGAAGTATCCCTCTCCGTCACTTTGACTACTTACTGACCACCACGGTTGCAAAAGCCTGCAAAGCCAGTTCTGAAAAGGCTTTGCGGGCTTTTTATATGGTTTTCTTATTTGTGCAGAATCGACGAGAACCATCATAATAGCGTTGTTTCCATTTGTCAGTCTGGGAACTCCGACCCGGAAGGCCGCTGGTTCGAATCCAGTCGGGCGCACCACCAGGCAAGGGCCTGGAGCCATTTGCGCTCCAGGCCTTTTCTTTTACTTAAAATCCGCCCCCGCGTTTCAGCGGATCGGAACGGCCGGCTATGCCAAAAACCGCTTTGGTTTTGCCAGAGCGGTTTTTTCTCTTTCTGCTATGGTGGTGGCCTGGGTTCCACGTCAATGGGCCAAAGCCACTGCCCATCATAACGGTGTCTTACCCATTGACAATGATCGTGCGGCGCCCTTGATTCCGCGGATAAAAAGCAAGGGGCTAAAGATGGTTGTACGGCGGCCAAAGGATTGGTTTGGCCGTTTTTTGTTTTTCTGTAGCTGCGTCACCCCAAAGTGTCGGTACCTTCTCTTCCTCCATTTTCCTTTTTCGCCAATCTTGCCTTTTCCTTCCACGACAGGTAAGATAGAATCAGCTGTCCTGCAGCCTCACCCCGGAATCGTGATTCTTCTTTCTGCAGGCGGCGATTATTGGGAAAAATCCTCCCCAAGGCGGAAATAATTTCCCCTCGGGAAACGTTATTTGCCATAGAGAAGCATCAAAACACCCTATATAACTTTTTGACAGAATGGAGGTCTTCCTGATGAACCGGAAGTTCAACCGCCCTCTGGTCCTGTGGGCTCTGCTTTCCTTGGTGGTGTGCACAGCCCTGCTGGCCCTGTCCGGCTGTAATAATCCAGCCAACCAGCCTTTGGAGATCACCTCGGTTTTCCCCGCTGACGGCGGAACCGAAGTTCCCCGCACCACGGCGCTGGAGATCACCTTCTCAGTGCCCCCCGACAAGCTGGATGAATTCTTCACAGTGGACCCTCCGGTAGAAGGCCGCTTTGAATACCTGGAGAACACGGTGATCTTTCTCCCCACCCAGGAGGGGATGGACTACTGCTGGGCCACCGGAACCCAGTACACCGTCACCGTCAAGGCAGGGGCTAAGGCCCGGGACGGCCGCGGCACCCTGGCGGAGGACTACAGCTTCTCCTTCACCATTGCGGACGACGAGACAGCTTACTACGAGGGGATTCGGGTGGCTGAGACCTTCCTCCCTGATGACTACCCTGTCCTGGAGCTCAATATCGCCGGTTATTACAGCGAAGAGCCACTGTCCACTCAATCCTTTGACGTGACGGTCCACCGCCTTCCCGACGGAGACAGCTACCTTCAGCAGCTGTACAAAGCCGTAGCCGCAGGGGACACCGTCCGGATGGACACCTCCGGTCTGACCCAGGTCCTCTCCTTCTCCCAGAAGGCGGAAGAGCTGAACTTCGGCAAGGGGCAGGCCGGGGAGATCATCCTCCCCCAGCCTTTGGAGACCGGATGGTATGTGGCCACCGTCCTCCCCGACGGGGACAGCAGCCAAGCGGTGCAGAAGCTCCTCCAGATCCAGAACAGCGCCGTCTATTCCCAGACCAGCGACGAACACGCCCTCTTCTGGTTCAACAGTACCGCCACCGGGGAAGCGATGCCCGATGTAACAATGGAGATTATCAAGAACCCCTTTGATTCCACCAAAGCTGCCTATTCCTTTGAGGCGGACGAAAATGGCATCGTTGCTTTCGACCTGCCGGAGATGCCGGAAGTTCTCTCCAGCCCTCAACCTGACGCCTGGAATGTTGTGGGAGGACGAACCCGGTATTTCTACGCTGCCAAGAGCAGCGACGGCACCGTCTATTACGACTGCATCTCCCCCTACTATATGAGCACCCCTTCCCCCATCCAGGAGTACTACAGTTTTCTATACACCGACCGCCCCATTTACCGCCGGGACGACACGGTGAAGTTCTGGGGCATCGCCCGCCCCCGAAAGGATAACCAGCCCCTGGATGAAGTGGAGGTGATGCTCTACCATGACTGGAGCACTCAACCCTTCCAGACCCTCACCCTTCCAGTGGGAGAGGACGGCATTTTTACCGGAGAAATGAGCTTCCAGGGCCTGTCCAGCGGCTCCTTGGAGATTCGGGTTTACCCCGGCGGCACCGTGGCGGACCCTGACGTCTACCAGCCCTCCCTTTGCAGCGAGTACCTCTCCATCTCCCAGTATAAGAAGCCCATCTACACCGGCTCCCTCACCACCGACAAGCTTTACTACCGTCCCGGAGAGGCTATCCAGGCGGAGCTGGAGGTGACCCTCTTTGACCGCACTCCCGCTGCCGGCGTCACCATGCTTCTGGATGCCCCCAACACTGACCAACGCTCCCTTACCACCGATGAGGAGGGCCTGGCTTCCACCCTGTACACCGCTCTGGCCGCCGAGGACAGCTACGCCACCGATTGGCGTCCCAGGGAGTTCACCATCACTGCCCAGAATGGGGACGCCAGCGACGTCAACATCTCCATCTCTGACACGGTATATGTCTTCCCCACCACCGTCATGGTGGAGGCGGAAGAGGAACGTCAGGGGGATCGGAGCAACCTCACCATCACCGCCCACAACATCGACTTTTCCAAGATCCCCGGCGGCCGCCAGGTGATCCAGAACTACGACAACCTCCAGGGCACTCCCGCCCAGGTAGAGGTTCATGTGGCCCTGCGGAAAATCGCTTACGTCAAAAATGAGCTGGAGCCCTATTACGACCGTTACACCAAAACCATGGTTCCCCGGTACACCTATGAGCGCACCGAGGAAGTGGTAAAAGAATTTGAGGAGACCACCGGGGCCGACGGCACTCTGGTCCTCCAGGACCTTCTTCCTCCGGAGGAAGAAGGAGTCTTCTACTACGCCGACATTACGGTCACCGACGGGGGCTACCAGTCTACCACCATCTCCCTTGGGAACCGCTGGTACTACACCCCCGAGGACCGGAATGGTCATCTTCACACCTTCTTTGTGGACAACGGCGATCCGGAGAATATCCCTGTCGCCGGCAAGGGCTACTACTACGGCTCCACTAGCTTTGACTTCGGCCAGGAACTGGCGTGGCAGGTGATGGATAACGGCGTCCCGGTGGAAAGCGGCTCGGTAATGACAAACCTCCTCCAGCAGGGCCTCCTCCGGGAAGGCCAGGTAGGAGGACCCCAGGGCTCCATCCTCTGCGGCGAGGAGACCCTCCCCAACTTCACCCTCTGCGGCGCTTACTTCGACGGCAAACGTATCTACCCGGTGCGCCCCGCCACCCTCAGTGTGGACCCGGACAGCCGTTCTCTGAACCTGGAGATTCTCCCCGACCAGGAGGACTATCGCCCCGGGGACACCGCCAAAGTGACCCTTCGCCTCACCGGCCAGGACGGGAACCCCATCCCGGGAGCCAACGTCTGCCTGGGTGTGGTGGATGAGTCCATCTTCGCCATCCAGGAACAGTATGTCCAGCTGGGATACGACCTGTACCGGGACGTCTATTATAACTACCCCAACGTTTCCGCCTCCTATATCCAGCACGGAGCCGACATCTACTACGACGAAGGAGGCAAAGGCGGCGGTGGCGGCGGCGAAGGCGTCACCACCCGTCAGAACTTCCAGGACACTGTGGGACTCTACACCGGCGTCACCGGGACTGACGGCACCGTTTCCTTCCAAGTACAGATGCCTGATAACCTCACCCAATGGCGCCTCACTGCCCTGGCAGTAGATGGCAGCACCTACTGGGGTCAGTCCCGGAGCCAGCTTTACACCACCCTTCCCTTCCGCATCGATCCCATCCTCTCCTCCACCTTCCTCTCAGGGGACACCATCGCCTGCACCGTCCGGGGCTTCGGCACCGGTATTGATACCCAGGATATGGTAGAATACACCGCCGTTATTGAGGGGTATGATGAGGAACTGGAGGTCACCGCCCAGGCAGAAGCTGGCACCACTACCCCCCTGGTCTTCCAGAAACTCCCTGCCGGCAGTTACTCCATGACCGTTACCGCCCGGTGCGGGGACTACACCGACAGCGTCAAGCTCCCCTTCCAGGTCCAGGACAGCGCCCTCCTCTTCCGGATTCACCGTACTCTGGACCTGAGTCAGGAATCTCTGGAAAGCGTGCAGCCATCCCTCTTCCCAGTAGAGGTGGCAATCTACAATCAGGGCCACGAGTCCTTCTTCCAAGCCTGGAACCTCCTGTACCAGGACACCAGCGGCCGGGCTGACGCCAAATTGGCCATGGAGTCGGTACGGGAAACCATGACCGCCTTCTTTGGAGAGGGGTATGAGCACCCAGAGACCGATCTCAGCGAGGTCCAAACCGGCTTGGAGGACGGCAAAGGACTTCAGGGAGGGATCTCCCTCTTCCCCTATTCCGAGCCTGACGTCCAGACTACCGCCCGGGCGGCGGTAACCGCCTCCAACCTGGTGAACCGCAGCCAGCTGGCCTACTACCTCCACGAATGCTACCAGGGGACCTCCGACAGCACCGACCGGGCCGCTGCTCTCATGGGCCTGGCCGCTCTGGGCGAGCTGAGCGAGGATGAAACCCTGGTGCTCCAAAGCCGTGCTCAGGTAAGCGGTCTCCCGGCCCGGGAAAGCGAGTATCTCATTGCTGGTCTCTCCTATATCGACCTGCCGGCAGCTCAGAAGCTCTATTCCCATCTCATCGTCCCCCTGTTCCAGGAGGACCGCAGCGGTCTTTATATTCCTCAGGACACCGCCTATGACACAGTGGACGCTACTGCCGGGGCTTTGGCCTGTGCCATTCTCACCGGGGATGCCGACGACGCTCAGGCCCTGCTGTCCTACCTCTCTCAGAACAGCACCACCCCCTTTGGAACCACCCGCGGCCCCTGCCAGCTGGAAGCCGCCCTCTATCTGAACCGCTTCCAGCTCAAGGATGAGGATCTCCCCACCATACGCTACACCCTGGATGGGGAAACTCACACCGAAACCCTTTCCCGGAACGGCTGCCTGAACCTCACCCTTACCAAAGAGGAGTTTGAGAACCTGGACCTCCAGGTGGAGAAGGGAACCGCTCTGGCCAGCGTGTATTTCACCGGCACCCCGGAGCAGCTGAATTTCACCTCCTCTCCCCGGATCACCGTCACCAAGACCATGGACACCCCTGAGAATCAGAAGCACCTGGGTGGAGAAACCGACATCATCATCAAAGTGGACCTCAGCGAGGAAATGCCATACGGGCAGTACCAGTTGGTGGAATGGATCCCCTCCAACATGCGGCTGCGGGGAGTGGACAATTCCTACAATCCCTTCCCCTTCAGCTGGCACGATGACGAGCAGCTGCTGACGGTGAATTTCTTCTACGGAGAGGACACCGGAAACACCTTTACCTTCCGCTACACTGCCACCAGCGTTTTGGATACCGAATGTACCCTGGAACGTGCCTATGCCTACTGCCTGGACACCATGGAAGGCAGTTGGACGGAAAAGGGTGAGTTCCTCCCCTCGGATTACTACTACCTGGGGGTGGGCTACCTCTTCCGCAAAGAGTGATCCTGGAGATCCCCCGCTTTCCTTTTCCCTGCAACACAAGGGGCGGCGGCACATTTTGCCGCCGCCCCCTTCAAAGGAGATTTGTCATGACCATTCTTTCTTTTTCCCGCCAGGCCACAGCCCTGATCCTGACGGCGGGGATTCTTCTCACCGGCTGTTCTGTGGGGGGGAGCTCCCTCCCCTCCTCCCCGGCTTCTTCCATTCCTGCCCCGGAAGCCTCAGCTTCCTCATCATCTGAAGCAGCTCCCCCTGTTTCATCCCAGGACACAGAAGATACCGGCAGCATCCAGGAACCTTCTTCCTCTTCTCAACCGGTGGAACCCTTTCCTGGGGCCATCCCATTGGGCAATGACTACATCGCCTCCATCGCCGACCAGCTCCTTCGTGAGATCATTACCCCGGAAATGGAGACCTATGATCAAATCCTCACTGTGTACCGCTGGCTCATTGAAAACACTACCTTCGTGACCCAGCCGGTGGGACTGGATGTATGGCGGTGGCGCGGGGACATCTCCCAGGTCCCCAGCTATGTGGAGAACCGAGCCATCAGCCCCATCCTGTTCGGGATGGGCTCCTGTGAGGATTACGCCTCCGCTGCGGTCATCCTGCTGCGCAGGCTGGGCATCCCGGCGGAATACGTGGCAGGACTCACCATTTCAGTCCAACGTGATTTTGTAGACCACGCCTGGGCGGTGGTGGAACTGGACGGCGTCTGGTACCACCTGGATCCCCAGCTGGAGGACAATATCACCCGCCAGGATTTTCTCACCTACCGTTACTTTCTCAAAAGCGATGAGACTATGCTGGCCGATCACCGATGGGATGAAAACCTCATCGCCTACTACGGAGGCAGCATGACGCCCCAGAGGGCCCAGAATATCCGGGAAAACTGGAGCGTTCCGGAGTGCCCCCAGGACTGGCTCCCGGTCCAAGAACCAGAAACCATCACCCAGTCCCCTGCTCCCAACCGCAGCCAGCTGGAAACACAACTTCAAAAGGAACAGGAACAGTGGGAGAAGGTCAACGGTCCTCTGCCTTCGGTGGAGGCCAATACCCAGCCCCCTGTACTGTAACGCCTCTCCTCTTCAGCAGCAGGTTCTTTAGATCCCTGCTTTTTGGCCCGTCATCACTATCTGGACCTAAAAATATACTTGTGGCGCAGAAAAAGGCCCCGGCTTTTCAGCCGGGGCCTTTTCGTCCCAGGCGGATGCCCGTCCGTCTGGGATCTTCCGCCACCGATATGCCCGTATCAGTTAAGCGGCTCCATAGATTGGGCCAAAAGGTCCTATAAAAACCTTCAGAAAACCGGAAGAGGCTGTCTGGACCTCCTGGCGTACTGTTCGTAAAAAGGAGGAGAACAGATTTCTGAAGTTTTTTACCAAAAGGAGAAAAAAGAAACTGTCCTTGCCGCGTTGACGCGGAAGGACAGCCTTTCACATAAGCTCTGTCCGGCCCTATCCAGGAACCAAACAGTTTCTCCTAAAGCGGACACCGCCTTGGGAGAAAATCCATTCCTTTTCAAACACGGAAGGCGGTGCCGTTTCCAGCGTCACCTGCAGCTCCCGGTCCCATGGCGGCTCATATCCGCTTTAGGTTTCCGGGAATCGGAATGTATCACCAATATCCAGTTTTTAGGACGCCTGGGCCGCGGCCTTTTCTGCGGCCTTGGCCTCTTTCCGCTTCTGGCGGCGGTCCACAATGCAACAAATGCCATAACTAAACTGCATCAGCAGCAGCATGGGCACTGCCAGCATCATCTGGGAAACTACATCCGGCGGGGTGATAATGGCAGCCACGATAAAGATCAGAACCACCAAAACACCACGCTTGGTACGAATGGACTCCGGCTTCAGATACCCCAGCTTGGAGAACAGATATACCAATACCGGCATCTCAAACACAATTCCAAAAGCCAAAAGCATCTTATTGACGAAGTCAGCATAGTTCTGCACCGAAATCATTGGGGAAACTGTTTCTGTTGCAATGCGGACGAAGAACTCCAAAGTGACAGGAAGCACCACCATGTAGCTGAACGCCACACCTACCGCAAAACAGAACAATCCGAAGAAAAGGGAGGTAAGGACATATACCCTTTCATTATGATAAAGGCCCTTCCCTACAAAAGCCCAAATCTCATAGATAGTGATGGGAGAACAAAGGACGATGGCCGCAATAAACGCCACCTGGATATACACCAGCAGCAGCTCCTGGGGGGAGATGTATACCAATTCCATCCCCGGATTCAGGGCGAAAAGGTATTCCATGATCACCGCGGCATACTGGAAAAGGATCACCGCTACAATCAGGTTCACCGCTATCACTACGCCCAACCGGCGGCGCAGCTCCCCCAGATGGTCCATCAGCTTCATTTCCCCGGTAGAGGTTTTCTTGATTTTACTCACCGGATCGCTCCCTTCCTAAATGCACGAAGGGACCGCATATCACTTCGCCTCAGTGCTGGTGGTGTTCCCTGCGCTGGTGGTGGGGGCTGCGGGAGCCGCCTGCTGCGCCTGGGGCTTGGGATCTTCCATAGCATCCTTGGAGAGCTGATTCAGGCCATCCTGAACTTCCTGGGTGCCTTTCCGGAACTCCTTCATCGCCTGACCCATGGATCTTGCCAGCGCAGGAAGCTTGCTGGGTCCAAAGATCAGCAGCACCACTGCCAGAATGATGAGAAGCTCACCCATACCAATTTTTCCAAACATAGTTTCTACTCCTTATCGCTTTTCCTCTTCAGTTCCCAACCGCCAACCGCCTGTGTACACCACCGGTTCGCCGGAAAGGGCCTTGCCTATTACGCATATTTTGTTTTGGGCAGCCAACTCCACACCCAGGTCACTGGGGTACTTCATGGAGGCTACCACAGGGATCCCCACCGCAAGTGCTTTGGCCAGCATCTCATGGCTGAGACGCCCGGTGGTAAACAGCACCGTACGGGAAAAATCGACCCCTTTTATTATACCTGCGCCAACCACTTTGTCAACCGCATTATGTCTTGCGATATCCTCCCGGATCACCGTTCCGCCGGGCCAGCGCAGAGACGCCCCATGGACGCCGCCGCTCTCTTTTCGCAGCGGTGTCCCCGCCATGGTGTCCTCCGCCTGGTGAACCACCTCCTCCAGGGTGGTGGTCCAGGGGGACTCCAGGGGACTTTGGGGAGGTGCAGCCGGGGCTGCGCCGTTTTCCGCCAGGATGCGCCACGGCTTTTCCTTCACCTGAATCCGGGGCGGATGCTCCGGGTCCAGAAGCCCTTTTCCCATCAGGAAACCCAGGGCCAGGTCCTCAAGATCCGCCGGCGTGCAGTAAAAGGTGGCCAGAAGCCCGCCGTCCAACCAAAGCTGGACCGGTCTTTCCACCGGAAGGCGGCCGGAAATGATTTGGCTCATTTGTTTTCCGCCTTTCAGGGGTTTTCCCTCTCCTCCACCTCAACCTGCTGGATCAACGCCTGAGCGTAGCGCCGGGAAAGGTGTCTAGAGGAATAAAATCCCTTTCCGCCGTTGGTGGCGGTGACCACATCAATATCAGCGTATTCCTCCTCCAGCTTCATCCGGGCCTGGGCCCCCAGGATCTCATCCATAGAGAAATGGAAGGGGTAGGCCATCAGCTTCTTAAACTGGGTGGGACGGGGATAGAGCTGACTGTCGCTCCGGGTGATGGTAGCGATGGTCCGGAGGATGTCTTTATCCTCCAAAAGGGATTGCAGCTCGGCAAAATGCCGGGTCATCATGTCAGTTTCAAAAAAATAGCAGTCCTTGGCGCCCTGGACAAAGGCGATCTTCTCCAGAGCCGGATCAGCTTCCGGGGTTCCAACAGCTGCCAGCAAAAGGGCC
>JAHZBJ010000010.1:2996-8699 GCA_019423445.1 Oscillospiraceae bacterium | reverse complement strand
AACCCCGTCCGGTGGAGAAAGTTTTACCTGTTTCAGGGGCACCACTTTGGAATCGATGGAACACTTCTTGATATGCTCCGCCAGTCGCTGGGCGGGAGTCTTTTCCGCCTTGGCCGGGGCCGGCGCTTCTTCCTGAGGCTGTTCCTCTGGGGCAGACGCCTCCAGGACCTCCTCCGGAGATTCCGAAGATTCCATGGGTTCCTTATTTTCCAGATCTTTTTCCATTTTTCGGTTGACCTCAACGGTTCCTTTTCGTTCTGCCCTGCGCCGGCGGCGGAGATTCCCCCGCCGCCGGCGCAAAGTTTAAATTCTGTAAGGAGAGAACAAATTACGCGGGAAGCAGGCCCTTGGACTCCAGACGATCCGCAACATCGGACAGCCCGAATTTCTCCAGGGTGGCGCGGGTGGGAGCACCAGTGGTCTCGTCCCAACCGAACTGCTTGTAGAACATGGTCAGAGCGGTCTGCCAGTCATCCCGGTCCATCTTGACGGTGCCTTCCTCAAAAGCTTTGAAGTCGGGATCGATATCGAAGATGTAGGCGGGAACAGCGTCATGGAGGTTTCTCATATCCACGGCGCCCACAGCCTCAACGGTCATGGCACGCTGGAGCTGGATAACACGCTCGGCCTCTTCATTGAGGGACTCCTCGGTGTACTCCTTGCCGGTGATGGCAGTCATGTACTGAGCCTCAACAGACAGGTCGCCCTTGTAGCCGCGGTCCTTCCGGGGGCTGAAGGTCATGGGCCAGACCCAGTTGCAGAGGGTCATGGAGTCATGGATTACCTGGCGGACCACGCCGAACTTGGCAAACTTAGCCTTGTTCTCGTTCATGGGGGTGTAGGCCTTGGGCTTATCCAGAGCACCTTCGCCGAAGATCTCCTCGATGATGGACTTCTGGAGGTCGTAAGGCAGACCGGAACCGGTGATGTTCACGATGGTGTGGCACATACCGTCGCGGTTGTAAATGATGTTGGTCAGCAGGCCGACCTGAGCGGCGCACTCATTGCCGTGATGCCGCTTGGCGCCGATGAGACCCCACAGGGTCAGGTCGGAGCTGTTGAGGTAGTCGTCCCCAACCAGGTCATGGTACCGCTCGCTGACAAAGTAGGCGCCGTCAGCCAGGTGAGACAGCTCGCCCTTGCCGCTGGCGATCATTTCCAGCAGGTCCTTCAGGAAGGTAATGTCGCCGCTCTCCCGCTTGTCCCAGGGGATGGAGTTGTACTCATCGGCGGGGAGGATCTGCTTCAGCAGGGCGCAATCGTCCTTCATGAAGTATTTGAGGGTGGCAGGCAGCTCGCCGTAGTTCTCCCACAGGCCCAGGTTGTCAGCCACGGTGGTGGCCATGTAACCGGCCATAAACTGACCGTCGCCTTCCTCAGCGATATCCTGGTAGGTGGTCATCAGGCTGCCGTACTCGCCGTTGGCCAGGCAGGTGTTGGCGTGAGCCGCCTTGACGCCGGTCTTTTCTTCCAGGGCAGGAACCTTCAGGGAGGCATAGCAGCGCACAGGGCAGGTGGCGCAGCCGGTCATCTTGACGGTGTACTTCTCGGCGATATCGCCCCAGTCAAACACCGCCTTCTGGCAGCGGTAACCCATAACGGTGGGCTCCCCCGGAGGCGACTCGCCGGTGTCCACAGGGCCGCCCTCAGCGGCACCCCAGGTAAGGCCGGGATGGCCAGTCCAACGGGTGCTGGCATTCTCGTACTCGGACCAGGACTGGGCAACGGTGGGGACAACATGGTTGTTGTTGGAGCCCATCAGGTCGCTCATAACATAGTTGTTCAGCTCCAGGACCTTAGCAGAATCGGCAACATAGACAGCCTTGGTGCCGTAGATGGCCAGGGCTTTCAGGTTCTTGGAACCGAAGATCTTGCCCAGGCCGCCGCCGCCGGAATGGCCGCCGTTGTTGAGGACGCAGGAAAGGGTGATCTGGTTCTCACCGGCAGGGCCGATGGAGACCACGTTGGTGCCGGAGCCTTCCACTTTGCAGATCTCAGCCACGGTGTCCATGGTGTACTTGCCCCAGAGAGAGGAAGCATCCTTGATCTGGACGTCGTCGTCCTTGATGTTGATGTAGACAGGCTTGTCAGATTTGCCCTCGATGATGATGGCGTCGTAGCCGGCGTACTTCATCATGATGGCAGTATCACCGCCCATATGGGCGTCAACAATGGCATGATACTTGGTAAAGGGGGAGAGGAAGGAAATGGTGGTACGGCTGGAGCAGGGAGCGCTGGCGCCGCAGTTGGGGCCGGCGGAGAAAACGATCTTGCTCTCCTCGCTGACAGGATCCGTGCCAGCCGGCACCTCATCGTACAGGATGCGGTTGGCCATGCCTTTACCGCCTATGTAATCAAAATATTTTTCACTGCTCTCGGTGGAAACCTTCCCGGTGGTCAGGTTCACACGGAGCATATTTCCGGTCCAACCATTCATGGATTACAAAACCTCCTTATCAGTAGTGTCTGGGCGTTACTGCGCCATGGCGGCAGCCACGTCCTCCCAGGGGATGATGGTAAGGGCGCTGGTGGGGCAACCAGCGACGCAGGCTCCGCAGGTGATGCACTTGGTGGACTTTTTGGTATCGGGATCCACCTTGGGCATACCCCAGGGGCAGGCAGCAGTGCAGGCGCCGCAACCGACGCACTTCTCTTCATCCACTACACGGGCCCCGGTGTTGGGGTCAGCAATAATGGCCTGCTGCGGGCAGGCTTCCATGCACTTGGCGTCTTTGCACTGCTTGCAGGTTTCGGGGGCCATCTTCCACTCGCCCAGGAAGCCGCCGGCGTGGGCATAATCGTCGGGGACCTCGTTGGCGCCAAAGACGACGTAATCACGAATGTGCAGACGGGAAAGCCAGGGCTGGGCCTTGCCGTCGTTGGCCAGGGTGCAGTTGGCTTCGCACCGCTGGCAACCGGTGCACTTGGCGCTGTTGGCCACCAGCAGAGAGTCAGGCAGCGCCACCGTGGTGACAACGCCCTCATCTACCTCCTGCTGAGTGCAGCCGAACAGCGACAACATGGCGGCTGTCATGCTGATGCCGGCCAGTCCTTTTCCTGAAATTTTCAGGAATTGACGGCGGGTATACTCTTTGTCGAGTATCCCCATCTTCTTTTCTTCAGACATTTGTTCTCCTCCTTTTGAAGCATTGGTAAAGAGACGGATGTGGGCGCATCCGTCGGTCTTATTTTAATCCTACAGGGAAGAATTGTCAATGATTTAACGCGTTTTTTAAAAAGAAAAAGTCTCTTTTTCATCTGTTGAAAAAGAGACTTTTTATACATTCTCTTGTTGTGGTTCACTTTCCAGTTTTCTTTAGGGTATTTTCACAATATCCTCAGAAGATCTCCTCGTCATCCTCTCCACTCATAAACTCGCGGCTGCTGACCCGCTTGGCCATCCGTTCCTCCTCCACCATATGGGAAAGGGTTTCCTTAACTTCTTCAGAATTCGGGATCCACCGGATATCGAATTCCGGGGTGGATTTATCGGCAGAACAGCAGTGGATGGTTCCCAATCCAAACAGCCGCTCCCAGAGGGACCGTTTCAATGTCACATCCATGATGCGATAAAGCCGGATCTCCTCCTCCTTGGTGTTCAGAATGCCGGTGCGGATTAAGAGCTTTTCCTTTGTGAGGGCATAGGTGGTAAAAGTAAAGGGCAGCCCAAAAATAATGCGTTTGCGTTCCTGCCAGACAAATACCGTTTTCATGGGATTCTCTCCTTTCCAGACCGGAAGTCCGGTAACATACCTTATTTTATTATTGTTACAGTATAACACATTTTTCCCCACTCCGAAAGTGGGGCGTTTTCCCCGATTTCTTGACAAGGTACCGGCCTCGGGGTAAGATAATTCTGACAAAGCAAAGGGAGGGCCTTCCATGCGGATATTTACCATTGTAGGCATCAGCGGTTCCGGAAAAACCACCGTTGCGGAAAACGTCATCCGCCGCCTTCGGGACAAAGGTTTTTCGGTGGCCTCAGCCAAGTCCATCGCCTGTGGGCGTCCCGGGGTGGAACGTTGTCTGGCCGGGGGCGGACGGCCCCATTCCCAGGCCCCTTTCTCCATTGATACCCCCGGCAGCAACTCCTACCGCCACCGCCAGGCGGGAAGCCAACTGGTAGTCACCCGGGCCCAGGCTGAAACCGCCGTGCTCTTTCAGGAAGAGCTCCCCTACTCCCAGCTGCTGGATTTCTTCCGGGAATATGACTTTGTAGTGCTGGAAGGAGACTACGACTGCCCGGCCCCCCGGATCGTTACCGGCTGGGAGCAGGAGGATGTGGCTGAACGGATCAACGATCTGACCATCGCTGTCAGCGGACGGGCAGCCGCCGGCCGGGAGAACCTGTGCGGTCTCCCCGCCTTCGACCCCGCAAAAAGTCATGACATGGACGCCCTTACCCAGCTGATTCTGGAACGGGTGTACTCCAAATTGCCGGATCTCTCCCCCGATTGTTGTTCCCTGTGCGGCCTGGACTGCCGCCGCCTGGGGGCAGCTATTCTCCGCGGGGAAGCCCAGCGGGAAGACTGCCGCCTCTCCTCCCCTGCCGTGTCGGTGGAGGTGGACGGGCAGGAGCTTACCATGGCCCCATTTGTCCAGCGGATTATCCAAAATTCCGCCCTGGCCGTGGTCCGGGAGCTGGAAGGCTACCACCCCGGCGCCAAAGTAACCATCCGGATCACCGGGGAGGAACAATCATGAGCGCCCCGGTACGGCTTCGCTCCAAACGCAACCGGGTGGAAAAAGTCCCCATCCCAGGAGAGGGGCAGGCCTGGTCGGTGGTAAAGGACTTTGGGGAAAACCAAGAGGGTTTTGAGACAGAACTTCGCACCATGCAGCGCCTTCTGGGGGCGGGAGCAGTGGTAGCCCCCATTCTCCAAGTGGCGGAGCCGGTGATCGTCTACCGCTGGCTGGAGGGAACACCTTTGGCAGACCTTCTGGATCAGGCTGAGGAAGGATCCGCCGGGGAGGCTCTCCTGCGTCAAGGGCTGGAAGCTCTATGCACCTGGCTGGAAAAGTTCTACGCCGTGGGAAAAGAAGCAGGAGAACCATGGGTACTGGGAGATGCTCACCTGCGGAATTTTCTCCTGCTTGAGGACGGGACGGTGGCCGGAGTGGACTTTGAATGCTGCCGCCCGGGGAGACCGGAGGAGGACATCGCCCGGCTGGCGGTGTTCACCGCAGCCTACGACCCCGCCTGGACCCCTGCTAAGGTCCGCCTGGCCTCTTTCCTTCTGGAAGAGTGCCGGAAGCGGTTGGGGCTGGACCCTGTTTTCCTGGAACGGCAGGCGGCAGAGGAACTGGCCGCCATGGCCCGACGCAGAAAGTGCGTTATGGACCCAGCCCTCCTGGAACCGGTGCTGGAACCTCTTCGGAAAAGCCGCCCTTCCTTCAAGGACACGGATTGAAATACCCCAGTTTATTTTTCGGACAGAACTTAAAGGACAGCAATGATCCGGCAGCGTTTCGCTGCCGGATCATTGCTGTCCTTTATTCCTTTTGGGCAGTTAAAAACAGCTTTCGTGCTTTTTCCAGGTTGGAATCCGCAGTCAGGCGGTATCCCAGCCCTCTCACTGTTTGGATGGAGAAGCCCCAGCCATCGCCGCACCGGGCCCGAAGCCGGGAGATATAGATATCCACCGATCGGGGACCGGACTCACACCCCCGCTCCCACAGCCGGTCCATAATTTCCTGGCGGCC
>JAHZBJ010000010.1:0-2986 GCA_019423445.1 Oscillospiraceae bacterium | reverse complement strand
GAAAGAACCGCATATTCCCGAGGCGGAAGGGACAAGGCCTTTCCCGGAAGCCTCAGTTCCCGGGTAGGCTCGTCCAACCAGGCCTCCCCAAGGGTCACCACCCCCTGGAGTCCCCCGCCATACCGGCGCACCATAGACCACAGAATCAGAGAAGCTTCCTCTGGATCCACCGGTCGGGGCAGCCAGATATCCGCCCCTGCGGAAAAGCAGAGCCGCCTTTCCTCCATAGTATCCTCTCTCAGCAGCGCCAGGGTCGGCTCTTCCACCCCCGCCGCCCGCAGGCGCCGGATAGCCGGCACTCCAAGCCCAACCAACAGCGCATTCAACCGTACCCCCCGCAAAACTGCCACTGCTTCGGAAAGGCTTGCCGCAGGACGCACTTCCAACCCCTGGCTCATTAAAAAGCGCTGCAACATTTTTCGGTTCTTTCCATCCTCTTCGGCCACCAAAACAACTGGCATAACAACACTCCTTTGCTGACCCCGGGGGCTGCTCTGAACCGCCCCGACATTGTTCATGATTTATTCATGAATTCCGATGAAACTGAAATATTTCGATGGGATTCTGCCGATATAATGGAGCTGATACACCAAAGAAAAGGGGGCGTCAGGATGGTTGGGAAACGTTTGGAAGAACTTCGGAAAGCCAAGGGTATGAGCCAACGGGAGCTGGCTGCCATCCTGGGCGTGACCCATTACACCATCTCCGCCTATGAAAACAACCGGAGCGAACCTGCTGATGAAATCAAAGTCCAGCTGGCAAAGCTCTTTGATGTTTCCTTGGATTACTTGGTGGGCTTGGTGAACCAGCCTCTTTCCCTGAGCCGGGAAGAAAACAGCCTTCTCTTCCCGCCCAGCATGACCCAGTCCCAACGGGAGTTCGTTATTGAGCTCCTTTCTAATTGGGAGGCTGGCACAGGCGAAGCGAGTACCGCAGGTGCCGGTCAGGTCCGCCGCTGATCTCCACAGCGCGGGCCGGGGGAGGTCACTCCCCGTTTTCCTTCAGAACCGCCTTTCCCTCCATGGAAAGGCGGTTTTCTTTTTTCATTTTCCGGCTGGACCATAAAAACAGCGCCCTCTCTGGAGAAAGAGGGCGCTTGTTTTTTTGTCTTTATCCGTTGCTATCCCTCGTTAGAGGGAAAGGCGATTGGAATTGAGACTTATTTCTTCAGGGAAACAGCGGCAGCGGAGACCAGGGCCACAGCGCCCAGAGCAGCGGCGATGCCAACAACGTCGTTAGCGCCGGTGTCGGGGTTCTCGGTGGTGTCGTCAACATCCTCGGTGACATCCAGGTCAACGTCGGAGAAGACATAGTTGCCCAGGGTACGGGTCTTCAGAACGAAGGCGCCGTCATCCTCGCTCCACTTGGCATTGCTCTCAACCAGCTTGCCATCCTTCTCCTCATAGATGAAGGAGTTCTCATCCTTGTAGAAGTAGACAGTAGCAGTGCTGTTGAAGGTGGTGTTGGGGAAGTTCAGGAAGGTCAGGTCGGCATCGCTGTCGGAATAAGCCTTCAGGATATCCTTGTCAGCCTTGGCATCGTTGTAGAGATACAGCTTGTCGCCATCATAGATGCGGACGTCGATCTCAACATCGGCATCAGACTTGGGCTCGAAGGTCCAGTTGGCATAAGAAACCTGGTCCTCAGCAGCAACGTCACCCTTCTCGGTCTTAACCTCATAGAAGATGCCCTTAGCCTGCTCACCGGGGGTGGGGTTATAACCAACGTTGAACCGAACATCATCGGTGTCATAAAGCAGGTAAGCAGAGTCCAGCTTCTGATAGCCAACCTTGACTTCGATCTGAACATCAGCATCATCAACATCGCGGCCCTTGCCCTTCAGGGTGAAGGACATCTTCAGGGTCTTGGTGGTGTTGAGGCTGTCGCTGTCAGCCAGCTTGATGATGACCTGATCGTTGTCATCGTCAAAGTAAACATCCTCAACCAGGGACTTGCCCTCGTCGTACTTCACCTTGGTGATGGAGTAGTTGTCAGAGTTAACAGCGTCGATGGTACCATCGCTGTAAACATAGATCTTGCTGCCAGGGAGCATACCACCATTGATATGAACGGTGTTGCCGTCAGTATCAATATCGATGTTGGGGTTGGTATCGCTGCCAATGGTGATGCCATTAGCAAAAGCCATGGTGCTCAGCATCATGACAGCCAGCACAAGAGCCAGAACCTTTTTCATGGGTAATTCCTCCATTTAAAATTTTAATCTTTTGGGCGGGGCTCTCCAGCACTCCCTTCCCTGAGACTAGAATATTACAAGTTGTAACCAAAATCAAGGAAAAAGTTACAAAGTTGTAATAACTTTACACTTTTTCCCAATAGTTGAAGGATCGTCCAACTTTTTCTTCTGACTCCTAGTTCTGTTCATAATACATCACTTTTGGTAATTTTTGTAAATTTGACTGCCTTTGATGGCAAAATTGACCCTTTTCTCCAAATTTTCGTCAAAATTCACACTATTTCTTACACCTTTTTTGATATATTTCTTGTCGATATTTTTTGAATTCTCAAAAATTTGGAGTATGATTCTTGATATAGACACTCTTCCCCTAAAGTCTCCCTATTTCCTCAAGGAGGTCACATCTATGAAAGACATTGCTTCCCAGGACATCCACCGGGCTCTTCTGGCTGTTCGGGCAAACTCCACTTTGAAGGGCTTTGATCAGGCAGTATGTGCGGTTTCTCTTGTTATCCAGGACGAAGACCTTCTCAAACGGGTCACTCGGGAGCTCTATCCCCAGGTGGAAAAGATGTGCGGTGCCCCCAAAGGCACGGTGGAACGGAACCTCCGGACATTGATCTCCCAATGCTGGGCAGACGGAGGAAAAATCCCCTTGGAACTGATGGCAAAACGGGAACTGGAAGAAAAACCTAAACCAGTCCAGTTGATCGAGATCATAGCCGTCCACCTGATTCGGAAATAGCCGCCAAGCCATCAAAAAAGGCCCGGAGCATATGCTCCGGGCCTTTT
>JAHZBJ010000001.1:74340-77402 GCA_019423445.1 Oscillospiraceae bacterium | reverse complement strand
TGGAGATCCGCCGCCACAGGGCGGATATCGTGATGGAGCGGAAGCTGGATATAGCATTTGTGTTTGCAAAATGTTGTGTGTGCCGCTGCCTGGAGGTGCTGGTGGAGGGCCGCCAGGGCCGCCGCTGGTACGGCAGGAGCTATATGGATGCCCCGGACATTGACACCCGGGTGTATTTCACCGCTCAGGAGGCTTTGAATCCTGGGGATTTCGTCTGGGTGGATATCACAGGGGCCAGGGAATATGACCTCACCGGTGAGGCCCGGAAAAAAGGAGAAACGCCATGAACAAGATGAATCTGCCCAACAAGCTCACCCTGCTGCGGGTACTGATGATCCCCCTTTTTCTGGTGCTGCTTTACGCCCAGAGCTGGCCCCACCACTGGCTGGCGGCCCTGGTGGTTTTTGCCCTGGCCTCCATTACCGATGCGCTGGATGGCAACATCGCCCGGAGCCGGGGGCTGGTCACCGATTTCGGGAAATTTATGGATCCTCTGGCCGATAAGCTCCTGGTCACCGCAGCCCTTATGGGGTTTGTGGATCTGCTCCGGGTGCCGGGATGGGTGGTGTTCCTGATTGTGGCCCGGGAGCTTACCGTCACCGGCCTGCGGACCATCGCCGCCGATAAAGGAGTGGTTATCGCCGCCGACAAATGGGGTAAGATAAAGACGGTGAGCCAGATGATTTGGATCTGCTACGGACTGCTGATGGGCTGGCTGATTACTGCGTTCCCCCTCCAGGGGAACACCGGCAGCACCCTCTACCTGGCCTTTCAGGTGGGAATGGTGGTGGTCCTCTGCACCACCATCTTCTCCGGTGTCAATTACCTTTGGAAAAACCGGGAGCTGTTCAGCCAGGTGGGCTGATGCGGCCCGGCAGGCCGGGTACCTATGTCCGTGAGAAAAGATTCTGCGAATCGCAAGTTTGTGCCCCGCTCTTTTCGCGTCCGTGATAAACGCTGTAGGAACCGCAAATCTGTGCCCCGCTCCCTGAACAGGTCACTCGGACGGGGGGAGGGCGCATCATTTCCTAACCCGGGATTCAGAGGGCGCTTTGGTTGGGAGAAACTGCGCTTTTCCCAGCCCAGGTTGTTTGTTCAGGGAGCGGGGCAGAATCCGGCGCTTCTGTGTCCCTTTTCTTACGGATCCGGGTGCGGCCCCTGGGCCGCCAGGGAGCGGGGCACAAACTTACGCCTCTGCGCCCCTTCTCTCACGGACGTGGCAGCGGCCCCTGGGCCGCCAGAGAGCGGGACAGAACCCGGCGCTTTTGCGTCCCTTCTCTCACGGACGCGGCGGCCGGGACCACCCGGCCGGCACCGGTTGCAAAACGGATGGATTTATGATAAAGTAAAAAACAGCAACTGCGCTATGAACAGGGAAAAAGGTTCCATATCCCCCGGCAGAGAGGGCGCGCCCAGGCTGAAAGCGTGCCTCGGAAGGGAAGGAGCTCCATGCGCCCTGCCAGCAGGCTGGGGGAAATCCCGGCCCGGTCCGCCGCCGTTACCTGGCGTTTGAGTAAAATGCGAAGTGGAACCGCGCTCTGCGCCTTCGCCGCCCGAATGGGACGGCAGGGCGTTTTTTCTTTTCCATTTCCAATCCAAGGAAGGAGTCAGCTGCTATGGAAATTTTCAACACCCTGAGCCGGAAAAAGGAAGAATTTATTCCCATGGAACCGGGAAAGGTCAAGATGTATGCCTGCGGCCCCACCGTCTACAATTTTATCCACATCGGAAACGCCCGTCCCATCTGCGTCTTTGATGTGCTGCGGCGTTATCTGGAGTATCGGGGCTATCAGGTCACTTTTGTCCAGAACTTCACCGATATCGACGACAAGATCATCAACAAGGCCAACGAGGAGGGCTCCGATTACCTGGCTGTCAGCCGCCGGTACATCGAGGAATACAAGAAAGATGCCGCTGGACTGGGGGTCCGCCCCGCCACCATTCACCCCAAGGCCACTGAGACCATTTCGGAGATCATCCGCCTGGTCCAGGATATTGTGGACGCCGGATATGGTTATGTTCTGGAGGGCAGCGTTTACTTCCGCTCCCGGAAGTTTGGGGATTACGGCAAGCTGAGCCATCAGCCGCTGGAGGAGTTGGAGGCCGGCAGCCGGGTGGACCTGCTGGACGGCAAGGAGGACGGCCTGGACTTCGTCCTTTGGAAGGCTGCGAAGCCGGGAGAGCCCAGCTGGGAGTCTCCCTGGGGCCAGGGGCGCCCGGGCTGGCATATTGAATGCACTGCCATGATCCGCAAGCACCTGGGGGACCAGGGAATCGATATCCACTGCGGCGGACAGGACCTGATCTTCCCCCACCACGAAAACGAGATCGCCCAGGGAGAGTGCTGCGGCGGCCACGAATACGCCCGGTACTGGATGCACAACGGCTTCATCAACGTGGACAGCCGGAAGATGTCCAAGAGCCTGGGGAACTTCTTTACCGTCCGGGACGTGGCGGAGAAGTACGGCTATGAGCCCATCAAGTTCATGATGATCCAGGCCCATTACCGCAGCCCCATCAATTACACCGCCGAGGTTATCGAGCAGTGCAAAGCGGGGATGGAGCGGCTGTACAACTGCCGAGACAATCTGGATTTTGCCATTGCCAACGGCCAGGAGGGCCCTGCTGATCCGGAATTCACCGCCAAGGCGGACAGCCGCCGGGAGCAGTTTATCAAGGCCATGGACGACGACCTGAACACCGCCGATGGTTTGGCCGCCCTCTATGAGCTGGCCCGGGATATCAATACCTACATCACCGTTCCCCGGAACAGGGAAAGCCTCAGCTATGCCGCCGGAGTGTTCGATGAGCTGGCGGACGTCCTGGGGATCCTCTACAACCGGGGCAAGAAGGAGGAGAACCTGGATCAGGAGGTCGAGGAGCTTATCGCCCGGCGCCAGCAGGCCCGGAAGGAAAAGAATTTTGCCCTGGCGGACCAGATCCGGGATGACCTGAAATCCAGAGGAATCGTCCTGGAGGACACCCCTCAGGGAGTCAAATGGCACAGAGCCTGAGCGCCGCCGGTGGCGGATGCAGCGAAAGGCTCTGTGGCGCCGCGGCAC
>JAHZBJ010000001.1:73516-74240 GCA_019423445.1 Oscillospiraceae bacterium | reverse complement strand
CCGAACGGATGTGAGGGGAGCTGCTTGCCGCAAGAGGGATAAAGCCTGAGCGCCGCCGGTGGCGGATGCAGCGAAAGGCTCTGTGGCGCCGCGGCACAGCGATCCCGAACGGATGTGAGGGGAGCTGCTTGCCGCAAGAGGGATAAAGCCTGAGCGCCGGCCGGTCCGAGCCGGCCGTCATGTCCGTAAGAAAAAGGACGCAGAATCGCCGGGCGCTGCCCCGCTCCCTGAATGAACAACCTGCGCCGGAGAGACCCGAATTCCCCCTTCCCGCCGCCTTTGAATCCTAGGCCGGGAAGCAGCACACCCGTTTCTGTCCCGGTGCCCTGCTCAGGGAGCGGGGCACAACCTTTCAATTCAAACAAATCTTCTCTCACGGACGCGAGGGCATAACAAGAAAGGATGTTTATGAATCTGATTGAGTCTCCTCTGGCTCTTTGCCTGTTGGGCACCGGGTTTACCTTCCTGGCGACGGCGGCGGGGAGCGCCATGGTGTTTTTCTTCAAAAAGGATATTGATCCCGCGGTTCAGCGGGTGTTTCTGGGTTTTGCCGCAGGGGTGATGATCGCCGCAAGCGTCTGGAGTCTGCTGAACCCCGCTATGGAGATGGCCCGGGAAATGGGCCAGCCGGAATGGCTGCCTGCGGCGGGGGGCTTCCTGTTGGGGGCCTTGTTCCTGCTGGCTCTGGACACTTTCCTTCCCCATCTCCACCCGGGGAGTCAGG
>JAHZBJ010000001.1:63419-73506 GCA_019423445.1 Oscillospiraceae bacterium | reverse complement strand
GTCAGGAGGCGGAAGGCCTCCCCTGCTGCCTGCCCAAAAACGCCTTGCTGGTGCTGGCGGTGACCCTCCACAATATCCCTGAGGGGATGGCAGTAGGGCTTTCCTTCGCCATGACCGCCCAGGGGGAAAGCAGCGTCACCCTGGCCGGAGCGATAGCTTTGGCCTTGGGTATGGGCCTTCAGAACTTCCCGGAGGGCGCGGCGGTGAGCCTGCCCCTGCGCCGGGAGGGGATGAGCCGCCGCCGCTGCTTCCTCCTTGGAGCTGGCAGCGGCGCGGTGGAGCCGGTGGGAGGCGTTATCGCGGTGTTGGTGGCGGGGCAGGTGGCCCCCCTGATGCCCTGGTTTCTGTCCTTTGCTGCTGGAGCCATGATCTATGTGGTGGTGGAGGAGCTGATCCCCGAGGCACATCTGGGGGATCACAGCAACACCGGCACCATGGGGGTGCTGGCCGGCTTCCTGGTGATGATGGTGCTGGACATCGCGTTGGGCGGATAAGGTCCGAAAAGAGGCGGGACCCAGGAGGGAATTGCCGCCTCTGGCGAGAAGAAAAGAGAAGTTAAAATGAAAAAACTTTCTTGGAAAGACCAGCTCCTGGTGGGGCTGACTCTTTTTTCCATGTTCTTTGGGGCGGGAAATCTGATCTTTCCGCCTTTTTTGGGAGCCCAGGCCGGGACGGCGGTATGGGTGGTGATGGCTGGGTTTGCCGTCAGCGCCATCGGATTGCCGGTGCTGGGGGTGGTAGCGGTTGCCCGGTGCGACGGGCTGCCGTCCCTGGCGGGAAGGGTGCACCCGGGGTTTGCCAGGATTTTCATCCTCCTGTGCTATTTGTCCATTGGCCCATGTCTGGCCATTCCCCGGACAGCGGTGACATCCTTTGAGATGGCGGTGCTCCCCTTTGCCGGAGAGAGCGCCTCGGGATGGGCCCTGCCCCTGTATTCTGTGGTCTTCTTTGGCGCCGCTTTGCTTTTGGCTCTCCGGCCGGAGAAGCTTACCGACCGCTTGGGGAAGGTGCTGGCTCCCTGTTTGCTGCTGCTGATCCTGGCGGTGTTCCTGGGGTGCATCCTTAATTCCCCCGGGGGTTATGGTTCTCCTGCCCGGGCCTATGCGGGGCTGGCCAAAGGCGTCAGCCAGGGGGTGTTGGACGGCTACCAGACCATGGACGCCATTGCGGCCCTGGTTTACGGCATCGTCATCGCCCTGAATATCCGGGAAAAGGGCCTTTCCCAGGGGAAAGATGTGGTTCGGGCCACGGTGCTGGCAGGAGGGGTGGCCGGGGTCATCCTTCTGGCGGTGTATGCCGCCCTGGCCCATATCGGGGCCCTTTCCGGGGCAGCCTTCCCTGGGGCGGCCAACGGGGCCCAGGTTCTGACCGCCATTGTCGCCTGGCTTTTTGGCGGCGCAGGCTCGGTGGTGCTGGCCCTGATCTTTACCATCGCTTGTTTTAACACCTGCGTCAGCCTCATCAGCAGCTGCGGCAAGTACTTTAACGAGATATTCCCCCGGTGGAGCTACCGGCGCTGGGCGCTGGTGTTTGCCGGGGTCAGCGGCCTTATTTCGGTGGCGGGGCTGGATGCTATCCTGAAAGTCTCAGCCCCGGTGCTGGAGATGCTCTACCCTCCGGCTATCGTCCTGATTTTTCTGGGCCTCTGCCACACCTGGGCGGATCGGTTCCCCTGGGTCTGGCCTTGGGCGGTGGCCTGGGCCGCGGCAGTGAGTATCCCATCGGTGCTGGACCGGAGCTTGAAGCTGACGGTTCCGGTGGTGACTCCCCTCCTGAAAGGGCTTCCCCTTTACAGCCTGGGGCTGGCCTGGATCCTTCCAGCCCTCTTGGGAGGTCTGGCGGGAGCCGCTCTCTGGGCCCTTCTCCGGGGCCGGAAAACTGGAACAGCATAAAAAACGCCCCCGCCGCGGCGGGGGCATTTTTTTCCCAGGGAGGGTGAGGGGCTACCGGTTCAGCCCCAGCCAGACCAGGACCCCCGGCAGGAAACAGAGCCAGGGATGGGAGAAAAGAAAGACGGCCCAGACGTACGGGACTTCCGGGAAGGCAACTCCGAATAGACGCAGCAACCCGGCGGTGGGAAAGAGCAGGAGGAAGATCCCCGCCAGAAGAAGCCCCTGGCGGAAGCGGGAATTTCGGATCCGGATATCTTTCCATACCGAGAGGAGAGCGGGGGCAAAGGCTCCGGCCAGAAAGAAACAGGCCATCTGAGCCGGATAAAAAACCCGGAGGGGCCAGAGGTCAAAGCGGTAGTATGCCGCCTGGGCGGCATCCCGCAGTCCCAGTACCACCAGAAGGACCAGGAGAATGGCAGCCCCCAGGATCCCGGCGATGCGGCCCCGGCGGAGACGCCCCCGGGCGTATTCGTTTTGATACTGCTCCCCGTAGATCAGCTGGAGGAGTTCCACTCCCAGGGCCTGGGAGATCCGGGTGAGCATCTCCACATCCGGGAGGCTGTTGCCCCGCTCCCAGCTGGAAACGGTCTGGCGGGTGACCTGGAGCCGTTCGCCCAGGGCCTCCTGGGTCAGCTGTTCCCGGTTCCGGAAGAAGCGGATGTTTTTGGCGATATCATTCATTGGATCGCCTCCTTTCTGTCTCCAGCGTACCATGGCCCTTGCCGGGTCGTAAAGCAAAGAGCCTTTGCGCCGGGGGAAAAGAAGGCGTTTGCGGTTTTATTCATTGGTCAGATAGATGCGCCGCAGCTCTTCCAGAAGCTCCGGATGGGAAAAGTCTTGGTTGTGGACCATGTTCACCTCCCGCACCAGGCGGAAGTCCTGAATGGGTACCTCCGCCAGGGTTCCGGCCTGGATGGCGTCCCGGCAGGCGCTGTGGGAGATCACCGACACCCCCAGTCCCGAGGAGACCAGTTCCCGGATGGTGTTGAGGTTATCCATTTCCAGGATCACATGGAAATTGCGGATGCTGTCGGAGATGCTGGTGAGGTAGTTGTCAAAGAGTTTCCGGGTTCCCGCCTGACGGGTGCGGAGGATAAGGTTTTCCCCCTTGAGCTCCTCCAACGTGATGCTGCCCCGCCGGGCGAAGGGGTGGTTGGGGGCCACAATGAGGCAGAGATAGTCGGTGTCCAGCAGCACCGAGGTGAAGCTGGAACCGGGCATGGCCCCCTCTGCCACAGCCACATCCAGCTCGTGGTTTTTCAGCCGGAGATAAAGATTATCTATGGAGTCAGAAAAAACCGTTATCCTGCAGTCGGGGTGGGAGGCGCAGTACACCGCCATCACCCGGGGTACCAGGGTCTCCTCCATGGTGGGGGTGATCCCCACTACAAAGTGGGAGATCCCCGCCTGCTGGTCCTCCAGGCTTTGGAGGAGGTTGCTGTAAAGAACGGTGGCCCTTTTGGCGTATTTCAGCAGGATCTTACCGGCAGGAGTCAGCTCCAGGGTCTTGGACTGACGGTAAAACAGCTGGATATTCAGCTCTTCTTCCAGCTGCCGGATGTGGTGGCTGACGGCGGGCTGGGTGAGGTTGAGGTTCCGGGCAGCTTTGGTGTAGCTGCCAGCCTCCACCAGGGCCAGGAGGGTGACGAGCTTGTGATCCACCATAGGAGGGCCCCCTTTCCAGTAGGGATGATTCCAAAAAATTATGGAAGCATGAAAAATCTTGATTTGATTTTACCACCGCCTCTGGGTATAATCAAGGGACCGTGCGCCCCCAAAGCCCCCGGAGCTGTGAAGAAAAAGCTCCGGAGGTTTTTGCTCTGGGGGAGGCACAGACAGAAAGGGAGTGGGAGAATGACGGAGAAAATGAAAAACAGCTGGTGGATCTTCTGGCAGTTTGCCTGGTCCAATTTCCACGGCTTCCCTGGCGGGAACCGCTGGCTGAGGCGGCTGCGGGGGACGGTTTGCAACAGCCTGCACCGATTCTCCCCAGACGATTTTGAGCAGTTCCTTCTGCTTTCCCGGGAGAAGGAGGGAGGAAGCATTGCGGCCCGGCTGGGGGGCTGCCTTGCCGGACTGCCGGGGGCTTTGGCCGCCAGCGCGGGTCTGGTTTTCCCTTGGATTTTGGTGGAGCTGATTTCCAGAGGGGTTTTGCTCCAATGGGGCGGCTGGTTCCTGGTGCCCATGGGCTGTCTGCTGCTCCGGGGCGCCGCTGCCGGAGGCGCCCTTCTGGAGGCTCTGGAGCTGGAGCCTCTGGTGGCGGCCGGAGGGATCTTGGACGCTGTGTTCGGCTGGATCCCCCCGGAACTGGTGCTTTTGGCGGCGGTGGTCTGGCAGGGGTGCCGCGGCTGGCGGGCCTTGGAAAGGCGCCGCCGGGAGTCCATAAAGAAAGAGGTGGAGGTCATATGAACTTGCTGGGGATTCTCCCCTGGGAGTACCTGGGCAGGATGGCCCTTGCGGCCCTTTTGGGCGGGGTCATCGGCTATGAGCGGAAAAGCCGGATGAAGGAAGCCGGGGTTCGTACCCACCTGATTGTGGCCCTGGCCTCGGCTCTGATGATGCTGGTCTCCAAGTACGGCTTTTACGACGTGGTGGTCTATGACAGCATCACCCTGGACGCCTCCCGGATCGCTGCCAATATTATCACCGGCGTCAACTTCCTGGGGGCTGGGGTGATCTTCGCCAACGGCAGGTCGGTGCTGGGCCTTACCACCGCGGCGGGGGTGTGGGCCACCTCCGGTGTGGGCATCGCCATCGGGGCGGGGATGTACGGCGTGGGTATCTCCGCCGCCCTGATGATTTTGCTGATCCAGGTGATCCTCCACCGCCATTTCCCATTCCTGGAGAACCCCGCCCCGGAGCAGATCACCGTCACCGTGGAGGAAGGGGGGAAGCTCCGGGCCCTGGAGGAGGAGCTCTTGGACCATGGGGTGGAGATCCTTTCCCTCAAAGCGAGACGGAATCCCAGCGGTTCCGTCACCGCCGAGGTGTCTCTCCGGGCCGGAAGGGATTCCGCCCTCCGGGGAGCCCTGGCCTGCCTGGAAGAAAATCCTTCGGTGCTGGAGGTCCAGCTTTGAAGCCTCCCGCTGGCATCAAAAACCGCCCGGCGGATCCTTGGGGGATCCGCCGGGCGGTTCGGTTTTTTGGGAGGGACTTTCAGAGAAAGTCTACGGCAATATGGACAAAGAGAAGAGCCACCGACGCCAGGATCACCGGGCGGATAAAGGCGGCTCCCCGGCGCAGGGCCAGGGCGGATCCCAGAAAACTTCCGGCGATGTTGCACAGGGCCGCCGGAATCGCCACGGGGAAAAGAACGCTGCCCGCCGCGGCGTATACCGCCAGGGCGGAGAGGTTGGAAGCCAGGTTCACCACCTTGGTGTTGCCGGTGGCGGTGGTAAGGGGAAGTCCCAAAAAGGCGGTAAAGGCGATGGCCAGAAAGGTGCCGGTACCGGGGCCGAAAAAGCCGTCGTAAGCTCCCAGGGCCAGGCCGATGGCGGCCCCCCGGAAAGCCAGACTCCCTTTGGAAAGCTCCCTGGCGGGGGCCTCCTTGCCGAAGCCGCGGTTGAACAGCAGGAAGATGGCCACCGCCGGCAGAGCCGCCAGAAGGCAGATCTGAAGGAAACGGTCGCTGGCCACCAGCACCAGCCGGGCCCCCAGCCAGGAGCCGGCCAGAGCGGTCCCTGCCGAGATCAGAGCCAAGGGCAGGCGGATATAGCCTCCCCGGAGGTAACGGGCAGTAGCCACGGCGGTGCCGCAGGCGCTGGAAAACTTGTTGGTGCCGTAGGCCAGGTGGATGGGCAGTCCGGCGAAGAGGTAAGCGGGCAGTGAGATAAGGCCGCCGCCTCCCGCCACTGAATCCACGAAACCGGCCAGAAAAACCAGGGGGCAGACCACCGCCAAGGTGGGCAGAAGCTCCTGGGTCATGGAATGTCACTTCCTTATTGGGGTGTGGCGGGGGGCTGGGAAAGGGTTTCCCTGCCGGGCCCCGGGCGCCTTTTCCCGGAGGTTATTTCTTCTTCCGGGTGACGAAAAGCAGCACCACGATAACCACCGCGGCGACGCCCATCACCGCCAGAGCCAGCCCCACCATGCTGTTGTCCCCGGTGGAGGGGTTGGAGACAGTCTCCTGGGCCAGGGCCGGCACTGCCGTCAGGATCAGGGCGGCTGCAGCGGCGAGAATCATTCCAATGGATTTCATTGTTTCACTCCTTGCGGTATCTTGAATCAAGGGGCCCCGATGTTCAGGGCCCCTGTACGGATGGGGTTACTAAGCTATTATATCACAAGGGGGGCCGGTGTCAATTCTCCCGGACCTGGACGGCGGGGAAGATTCACAGGGTGTTCACCTTCCTGTCACCTGAGAGGTGGATAATAGACCCGCTGTCCAATTCAGTTTTTCCGGATCAGGAGGCGCGGCGGGCTGGATGGGGTTGACAAATTATTTTACATAATGTAGAATAAAACCCGTGACATGTTCCACGCGCTGTAGAAGAACATCCGGAGGAGACGGGGAAGATGAAAATATCGGATTCTGAAATGAAGATTATGAACCTGATCTGGGAGGAGAATAGCCCGGTGACCACCGCCTGGCTTATGGAGCGGCTTAGGGACACTGGCTGGAAAGCCACTACCCTCCTCACCTTTTTGTCCCGCCTGGAGGAAAAGGGTTGTCTGACCATGAAGAAGGTCGGACGGCAGAATTTTTATGAAGCCGCTTTCAGCCGGGAGCAATACCGCCGGGAGGAGACCAGAAGCTTCGTCAACCAGATCCACGGGGGCTCTTACCGCAGCCTTTTTGCGGCTTTGTGCACCCCTGGGGAGATGGATGACGGGGAGCTGGAGGAGCTCCGCCGTTGGTTCGAAGGAGGAAAATAACCCATGGTTTTGTTGGAAGGACTGTTCCGGCTGGTCCTCTGCCTGAGCCTTGCGGGAAGCGCCGCGGTGCTTCTGGTGCTGGGGACCAAGGCGGTGCTGAAGGACCGCCTTGAGATTGGCTGGAACTATTATATCTGGATTCTGCCGTTGATTCTGTATCTGGTGCCCTTTGCCCTGCCCCTGCCCACCCTGACGGCGGGCGGGGCCGCCGCTGCGGCGGAGGGCGCAGGTACCGTTATCACCCAGGGAGCCTCCGCGGCTGCCGGGGGAGAGCTGGCCCAGGCCGTCCAGGAGAGCGCCGGAGCGATGCAGACCCTTCCCACCTTGTGGGAGCGGCTGATGGCTTGGGGAGAGCAGCTTCTGCCGGTGCTGGCCTGGGCCTGGGCGCTGGGAATGGTGTTTACCCTGGCGGTGCGGTTGGTGGACAGCCACAGCCTGGGGGCTTCCCTGAAAAAATGCGCTGCGCCGCCCAGCCCAGAGGGCAGGGCCCAGAAGAAGTTCCAGGAGGCCCTGGAGGAACAGGGGATCCCGGAAGGTAGGGTGGAGCTGGTAATCTGCCCCGGGGTGGAGAGCCCCCTGCTCCTTGGCCTTTGGAAGGCCCGGGTGGTGATCCCCCGGGAGGATTACAGCGACGCCCGTTTGGCGATGATGTTCCGCCACGAGCTGACCCATTACCGGTATCATGACCTGTGGTACAAAGCAGCAGCCCTTGTGGTGGCGTCGGTTCATTGGTTCAATCCTCTGGTTCGGATCCTCCTTCGGGATCTGGACCGCAGCTGCGAGCTGTGCTGCGACCGCCGGACCACCCGGGAGATGAACGCCTCGGGAAGGCGGCAGTATGGCCGGATGCTCCTGGACGTTGCCCAGGGGAACGGCGAGAGCCGGGAGGATAAGCTGGCCCCCTCGGGAGGCGCTTTCCTGGCCATGAATAAGAAAGAGCTGAAACGCAGGCTTTCCCAGCTGCGGGCTCCGGTGTCCGCCACCCTCCTGGACCGGGCGGTGGCGGGAGCCCTGGGACTGACTGTAGCGGCGGTGGGAGTGGTCTGCTCCTCAGCGGCCAACCCGGGCCCGGTATTCCAGGAGCTTTTCTCGGAAAAAGAGATCCTTCCGGTGTTGTCCGGCACGAGAAATGAGGAGGTGCCGGAGCTTTGGAACGAAGAGATCTCCCAGCCTGATACCATCCCCCAGCCCAACCCCACCGATGTGACCCCTCAGGAGCCCCTCCAGATGCAGGTGGTGCTTTCCGATGAGATTCAGGCGGAGGTGGACCGGGCCGCAGAGGAAGCGGCCGCAGCGGAGGCTGCAGCGGCAGAAGAGGCGGCCAGAAAAGCTCGGGAAGCCCAGGAACAGGCGGCTGCGGCGGAAGCGGCCCTGCAGGCGGAAACAGCAGCCCAGGAGGGAGAGGACCCGGAAGATCCCCAGCTGGTAGCGTCCCAGGAATCGGAGGAGGATCCTGAGGATCAGCTCTCCTGGGACGGCAGCTTCCTGTGGCCGGTGGACGGAGGTTCCATCACCTGCGGGTTCTACGGGTACTACGGCCATGGCGCGGTGGATATCGCCACCGACGCCGGCGCCGAGATCTATGCCGCCGCTGCCGGGATTGTTTCCACCGCCCGGGATGTTTCCATCTGGCCCTACGGAAAAATGGTCACCATCCAGCACGGAGATGGGGTAGAGACCCTTTACGCCCACTGCAGCAGCGTCCTGGTGTCAGAAGGTGACTATGTGGAAGCCGGGGATGTCATCGCCCTGGTGGGGCGCACCGGCAACGCCACCGGCAACCACTGCCACTTTGAAATCATCATTAACGGTGTCAATAAGAATCCTGTGGATTATATCGGGAATTCCCACCCATAAGAAAAAGCTGTCCCCCAAGGAGACAGCCGGAACTGGACCCCCGGGCGGCGTATGCCGCCCGGGGGTTTTGCTTGTGGGGAGGCCCTGGGGTACCCCGCCGGGACAGGGATGACAACTCCTTCCGGAACCTTTTTCCCACCGCCGGCATAGAATGGAAAAAACATCCAAAGGGGAGGAGCAGGAGATGACCGAAGGAATCGATGTATCGTCCTACCAGGGGACGGTGGACTGGAAACAGGTGAAGGGGGCGGGAAAAGCCTTTGCCATGATCCGGGCGGGGTGGAGCTGGTATCTGGGGGGAATGACTCTGGATCAGCGGTTTTTGCAGAACGCACAGGGAGCCCAGGAGGCCGCCATGCCCTGGGGAGTCTATCTCTACGCCTATGACAAGACCCCTGAAGCAGCCCGGATCTCGGCCCGGAAGCTGGGGGCGGTTCTTTCAGGTTACCAGATGGAGTACCCGGTGGCCTATGACTTTGAGGACCAGCAGTATCTGGAGAACACCCCGGAACAGAATACCGCCATCTGCAAAGCCTTTTTGGAGGAGCTTCAGGGGATGGGCTTTTATGTGACCCTCTATACCTATGCCAATTTCGCAAAGAGCTATCTCAACATGAATGAGTTGACCCAATGGGACTTCTGGGTGGCAGCCTACCAGAATCCCCTGACCAGTTGGACCGGTCCCTGGGGGATGTGGCAGTACAGCGCCACCGGCCAGGTGGCGGGGATCCAGGGGAAGGTGGACCTGGACCGGAGCAAAAAGGATTACCCCTCCATCATCCGGGAAGCGGGACTCAACGGTTTTGGAGATGAGGACGGCCAGCCGGAGGGCTGTATCCCCGAAACGGAGTACCGGAAACTCCAGCGCCAATACCAGGAGCTGGAGAAGGAGTACCAGGCGGCCCAGGACACCATTCGCCGGGTCCGGGCCGCATTGGAGGAGTAACTGGGCCGAAGAAAGGGCCGCCGTTTTCACGGCGGCCCTTTCTTTTAGGTTTCGCTTTTTAGGGGAGACCGGCGGATGGCTGCCGGGACCGCAAAGGCCGGAAGGATTGGGGAAAAGGAGCCCCAGCCGGGAGGCTAGGGCTCCTTCAGGGAACGGTAGTATTCCACCGCTTTCCGCATAAAGGGCTCCGGCACCTGGAAGCGCTCCGCCAGCTCCCAAAGCTGGGTGAGCCCTTCCGCCACCGCCGCTTCCAGCTCCCCCTGGGGCACCAGCTGACGGATGGCCCAGAGATCCGCCCGATGTTCATGCTTTCCCCGGATGTCCAGGGGGGAATAAAGGTTGTAAAAGCTGCCGGTGAGGCAGTGCCCCAGCTCGTGGGCCAGGCTCACCCGTTCTTCCCGGGGGTGTTCCCCCAGGGCCCGGTCCAGAGCGATGTAGCACTTCCCCCCGATGGGGGCGGAAAGGGAGCGGTTTTCCGGGAGCCTGCCGTATTCCACTTGGATACCACTTTCCTCAG
>JAHZBJ010000001.1:43973-63409 GCA_019423445.1 Oscillospiraceae bacterium | reverse complement strand
ATCTCAAACAGTGCCTTCATGAACCTTCCTTCTTTTTCCGCTCGCGCTCCTTAATGAACGCGATAAAATTTTTGGCTTCCTCCCACATGGCGTCAGTGACTTCCCCGCCGCCGCCGAACAGGGCCACCTTGATCTCTTCCTCAGTGGGTTCCCGGCCAGGGGCCTGGGGAGTCTCCCGGGAGGACTTCCCCAGAAGCTGCTCCACAGGAACCCCAAAGTAATCGGCGATGACCTGGAGGGCTTCCCCTCTGGGGGTGTAGCCCTTGGACTTCCAGCTGGCGACATTGGAACGGCTGATGCCGCACTCTTCGGCCACACGGCTGGGCCGGACCCCCCGCTGGGCACAGAGCTCTACAAAGATATCATAAAACATACGGATCACATCCCCTGATTTTGTTTGAGTACACGAACATTGCGAAGTTCTGTTTCCCCCTTGAAATGTTCGAGTTCTTGTACTATAATTAAATTATAGAGTGAGAACATAAACAAATCTAAAATACAGGAGGTGAATGCAGGAACTTCTGCTCCTTGATGATACCACAGATGTTCGAGAAATTCAACATCTTCAGGGGGCAAATTTCATTGGTGTCCAGGGGCGGCTGTAAAACAGGGGGATCGCTGGGGGAGAAAACTCCTCTGCCATTGGAACACCACGATGATATCAAAACGACTATCCCGTTGTCAGGACAGTGAGAGAATGGGAAGAAAAAAGGAGGGATCCCATGACCATCCAGGAAAAACAGAGGTATCTTTCCGGGTACCGCGCCGCCCGGAAGGCGGTGGGGCGGCAAAAAGAAGAGCTCCGGCGCCGGGAGAGGGAGGCCGGGCAGGGAACGGATCCGGCAGGGAACCGGCTGGGGGAGCTGCGCCGGGAGTTGGCGTTTTGTGTGGAGCGCCAGGAGCGGCTTGGGCAGGAGATCGGAGCAGCGGCGGACCGGGCTTTGGAGGAGTTGACAGTGGAGGCTTGACCCGGGGGCGCGCCGTCTCCGGGGGTAGGAGAGCCGGAAGGGGAAAGGGTGAATCCCGCCGGCTGGGGGCCGCAGGGCTCCGGAATGGCGCCGGTTGAGAAGACTTTGGAAAAGGGGACAGAAAGATGACGACACAGGAAAGGGGCAGGGATATGGAAAACGACGTTTTGCAGGTGATCAAGGCGGCGGTGGCGGGGGCTGTGGGGCTGGTGACCTCCTGGCTGGGGGCGCTGGCCATGCCGGTGTATGTTTTGGTGGGACTGAACATTGCCGATTACCTGACGGGGCTGGTAGCGGCGCCCTACCGTGGAGAACAGCGCAGTTCCGCCGTGGGGCTTAGAGGAATCGCCAAAAAGGTAAGCATGTGGCTGCTGGTGGCTCTGGGAGGTGTGATGGACTGGCTCCTGGCCTACGCCATGGAGACGGTGGGGATGGAGATCCCGTTCCACTTTCCGGTGGCAGCGCTGGTGGCGGCGTGGCTCATCTGCAACGAAATCGTCTCCATCCTGGAAAACATCGGGGACATTGGGGTGGAGCTGCCCCCCTTCCTGATGGCTTTGGTGAGGTGGGTAAAACGGGCGGCCCAGGAGCAGGCGGCCCTTCCCGGAGGGGAGGATCAGGATGCGTGAGATGAAAAACGGCATCGACGTTTCTTCCCACCAGGGGGGCATTGACTGGGCCAAAGTAAAAACCGATTTCGCCATTCTCCGGGCCGGGTGGAGTTGGTACGACGGCGGCCTGGACGTGGACGCCCGGTTTATCCAGAACCGCCAGGAGGTGGAGGAGAACTGCATCCCCTGGGGGGTCTATGTCTACGCCTACGACAGGACCCCGGAGGCTGCCCGGATCGCTGCCCGGAAGCTGGCAAAGCTTCTGGAGGGCCAGCAGCTGGCCTATCCGGTGGCCTACGATTTCGAGGACAACCAATACCTGAAATTCTCCAAGGAGGACAACACCGCCATTTGCAAAGCCTTCCTGGAGGAGATGGAGAGCCTGGGGTTCTATGTGACCCTTTACACCTATGCCAACTTTGCCAACAGTTATCTGAATATGGCGGAGCTGGCCTCATGGGATTTCTGGGTGGCGGCCTACCAGAACCCCCTCACCAGTTGGACCGGAGATTGGGGAATGTGGCAGTACAGCTCCACCGGCAAAATAGAGGGGATCTCCACCAACGTGGACCTGAACTATGCCCAGAAGGACTACCCTTCCATCATCCAGAGGGCGGGACTCAACGGCTTTGGCAACCCGCCGGAGAGCCCCGCGGAAACCCCCGGAGAAACGGTTTCTGTGGAGGAGTACCAGGCCCTCAAGCGCCGGATGGAGGAGATCCACCGCCTCAGCGGCCTTGGATGAACCGGACGCCGGGACAAAAAAGAACCGGACACCCTATTGGGTGTCCGGTCTTTTTTGGTGGGCGGTAAGGGACTTGAACCCCTGACCCCCTGCACGTCAAGCAGGTGCTCTTCCAGCTGAGCTAACCGCCCATGTGAGACGCAAAGAATTGACAGCTTTTACATTATACACAGACACGAGAAAAAAATCAAGCCCTAATTTTGATTTTTCTCAGAAAGGGCCGTCGAAGGGAGAAATCTGTGAATATTCCATGAAGCCCCGGAATAATGGTTGTAGGATACTGACAAGGCGGCTCGGCTGTGATATAATAAAAATACTTATGGGTAAAAGCGAGGTTCCGGAAAACGGGACAAGCAGAAGGGAGCGGAAGGGATGCGGGTGTTCGGCATCGACCCGGGCTACGCCATTGTTGGCTGCGGCGTGGTGGACTGCGCCAGAGGGAAATATGCCCTGGTGGATTACGGAGCCATCACCACCCCGGCAGGGGAGGAGATGGGGACCCGCCTTCAGACCATCTACGACCAGCTTACCGTGGCTCTGGAAAAGTACCGCCCTGAAGCGGTGGCCATGGAACAGCTCTTTGCCACTCACAACCAAACCACTGTTATGGGGGTGGCCCAGGCCAGAGGGGTTATCCTTCTGTGCTGCCATCAGCACGGGCTGCCTGTGTTTGAATATACTCCCATGCAGGTGAAAATGGCGGTGGTTGGCTACGGAACCGCCGAAAAGCGCCAGGTGATGGAGATGACCAAAAACCTGCTGCGGCTCCGGGAGGTGCCAAAGCCCGACGACGCCGCCGACGCCCTGGCCATCGCCATCTGTCACGGAAACGTGGGGGACTCCCTCCTCTTTAAAAAGAACCTCCAGCGCCGCTAGGACGGGAGCCGGATCCCCAGGGGGCCTGACTCTCAGGAGAAACCATCAAAACAAAGGCGGGCAGCCGCCAAGGAGAGATATCCATGATCTACAGCGTTACAGGAAAGCTCATCTGTGTGGAACCGGGCTTCGCGGTGGTGGAGGCCGGCGGGGTTGGTTACCGCTGTTCCACCACCACCAGTACCCTGGCGAAGCTTCCCCCAAAAGGGAGCCAGGTGACCCTCCTGACCCACCTGTATCTCAGGGAGGACGCCTTGGAGCTGTTCGGTTTCTTTACCCAGGAGGAGCTGCGGTGTTTCCGCCTTCTCATCGGGGTGTCCGGAGTAGGGCCCAAGGCGGCCCTGGCTATCCTCTCCACCACCACCCCCCAGCGGCTGATGCTGGCCATTGCGGCGGGGGATGCCAAAGCGGTGAAGGCTCCGGGGGTGGGGCCCAAGATTTCCCAGCGGATCATTCTGGAGCTCCGGGATAAGGTGACCACCGAGGAGCTGGCAGGAGGAGCCGCCGGAGCCGGGCTGCCGGGGCTGGAACTTCTGGCCGGTGCGGATACCCCGTCGGCCCAGGGGGAGGCGGTCGCCGCCCTGGTGACCCTGGGCTACGGCCAGAGCGAGGCCGCCGCCGCTGTGGCGGGGCTGGATCCGGAGCTGCCGGTGGACGGCCTGATCAAGGGCGCGCTGCGAAAGCTTTCAAGGGGGGTGTAAACCGTGGGGATGTTCGACAAGGACAGCGATTTTGAGAACCGCATCGTCACCAGTGAATATATCCGGGACGACAGCGAAGCGGAAAACTCCCTGCGGCCCAAGACCCTGGAGGAATATGTTGGCCAGGATAAGGCCAAGGAGAACCTGCGGGTGTTTATTGAGGCGGCCAAAATGCGGGGGGAACCCCTGGACCATGTTCTTCTCTACGGCCCTCCCGGCCTGGGGAAAACCACTCTGGCCACCATTATCGCCGCCGAGATGGGAGTGAACATCCGCACCACCTCCGGTCCTGCCATTGAGAAGCCGGGGGACCTGGCGGCCCTGCTGACTAATCTGGAAGAAAACGACATACTCTTTATTGATGAGATCCACCGCCTCAACCGCAGCGTAGAGGAGGTCCTTTACCCCGCCATGGAGGACTTCGCCCTGGATATCATCCTGGGGAAAGGGCCCTCCGCCCGGTCCATCCGCATCGACCTGCCCCGGTTTACCCTGGTGGGAGCCACCACCCGGGCGGGACAGCTTACCGGCCCTCTCCGGGACCGTTTCGGGGTGATCTTCCGGCTGGAACTCTATACGCCGGAGCAGCTGACCCAGATCATCACCCGAAGCGCCGGGATCCTGGGGATCCCCTGCGACCCCACCGGCGCCCGGGAGCTGGCCCGCCGGAGCCGGGGCACCCCCCGGATCGCCAACCGCTTCCTGAAGCGGGTCCGGGACTTCGCCCAGGTGATGGGGGATGGCTCCATTACCGCCGGCATTGCCGGAGAGGCTCTGGACCGCCTGGAAGTGGACCCCATGGGCCTGGACGCCATCGACCGGAGGATTTTGCGGACCATTATCACCGCCTATAAAGGTGGCCCGGTGGGGCTGGATACCCTGGCGGCGGCAGTAGGGGAGGAAGCGGTGACCATCGAGGACGTCTACGAACCCTACCTGATGCAGGAAGGATTCCTGAGCCGCACTGCCCGGGGCCGCTGCGTCACCGCCAGGGCCTACGAGCACCTGGGAATGAAGGCCCCGGGAAGCGGGGATGGGGACGCCCAGCTGAGCCTGCTCAATGACTGAACAAACGGAGGATTCCTTATGGGAAGATTATTTGGAACAGACGGTATCCGGGGGGTAGCCAACCGGGATCTGTCAGCCCAGCGGGCGGGGCAGGTGGGCCAGGCCCTGGCCACCGTTCTCCGGGAACGCCTGGGGGAGAGAAAGCCCCGGGTCTTTATCGGCAAGGACACCCGTCTCTCTTCGGATATGGTGGAAGCCGCCCTGGTGGCGGGCCTTTGCGCCGGGGGGGCGGACTGCGTCTCCCTGGGGGTGGTGCCCACCCCCGCCGTGGCCTGGCTCACGGTGAACCACGGCATGGATGCCGGGGTAATGATCTCTGCCAGCCACAACCCGTTTCCTTTTAACGGCATCAAGGTTTTCGGCCCCCGGGGTTACAAGCTCACCGACGGGGAAGAAGCGGAGATCGAAGCCATGATCCTGGACAACGCGAAGCCCATGGCTCTGGCGGAGGCGGAAGCTCTGGGACGCCACACCACCCAGGAGGAGCTGGCGGAGGAATACATCCGGCATATCGCCTCCACCCTCCCCGGGGAGAAGCCCCTTTCCGGCATGCGGGTGCTGGTGGACTGCGCCAACGGCAGTGCCAGCCGTACCGCCCGGCAGCTTTTTGGGATGCTGGGGGCCAAGGCGGACTTTGTGGCAGACGCCCCTGACGGCATCAATGTCAACCGGGACTGCGGTTCCACCCATGTGGAGGGGCTCCGGGAACGGGTCCGCCAGGGCGGGTATGCCCTGGGGGTGGCCTTTGACGGGGACGCGGACCGGTGCCTGGCGGTGGACGAGACCGGTGCGGTGGTGGACGGCGACCAGATGATCGCCATCTTTGCCTCCCAGATGAAGCGCCGGGGAGTCCTCCAGGGGAACACCGCCGTGGTAACGGTGATGAGCAACTTCGGTTTTATGAACTTCGCCCGGGAGAACGGTATCCGGGTCAAAACCACCAAGGTGGGGGACCGCTATGTCCTGGAAACCATGCTGGCTGAGGGTTACAACATCGGCGGGGAACAGTCGGGACACATCATCTTCACCGACTACATGACCACTGGGGACGGCCAGCTCTCGGCGGTCCAGTTGATGGGAGTGATGCGGGAGACCGGGGAGCCGTTGAGCCGCCTGGCCCAGGTCATCACCATTCTGCCCCAGGTGTTGGTGAATATGGAAGCCACTGTGGACATGAAAGCGGGGCTGGCGGAGAGCCTGGAGATCTCCGACGCCGTCCGGGCCTGCGAAGAGGAACTGGGGGACGCCGGCCGGGTGCTGATCCGCCCCTCGGGCACCGAACCCCTGATCCGGGTGATGGTGGAGGGCCCCAATTTGGAGCAAATCACCTCCATTGCCAACCGCATTGTGGAGGCCATTCAAAAAAATCTAGCTTGAGCAAAAAGGAGAGAGGACCATGCGCGCAGCCACAGGCTGGAAGGACTTTGAGGTGCTGGACGCCAGCGGCGGGGAAAAGTTGGAACGCTGGGGAGACGTAACCCTGATCCGGCCGGACCCCCAGGTGATCTGGAACACCCCCAAAGGCCCTCTCTGGGAACAGGCCCAGGCCCGGTACCACCGTTCCTCCCAGGGAGGGGGGAGCTGGGAGCGCCGGAGTCTCCGGAAGGAGTTCTGGGAGATCTCCTACGGGGCGCTGCGGTTCAAGATCAGCCCCACCGGCTTCAAGCATACCGGCCTGTTCCCGGAGCAGGCGGTGAACTGGGACCTCTTCGGGGAGCTGATCCGGGAGGCGGGGCGCCCGGTGCGGGTGCTGAACCTCTTCGCCTACACCGGAGGGGCTACCCTGGCCTGTGCTGCGGCAGGGGCTCAGGTGTGCCATGTGGACGCCAGCAAGGGGATGGTGTCCTGGGCCCGGGAGAACCAGGCCCTTTCGGGGCTTTTGGACAAGCCGGTGCGGTGGATCGTGGACGACTGCCGGAAGTTTGTGGAACGGGAGATCCGCCGGGGGAGCTTCTACGACGCCGTTATTATGGACCCCCCTTCTTACGGGCGCGGTCCGGGCGGGGAAGTCTGGAAGCTGGAGGACAGCGTCTATGACCTGGTGGACCTCTGTGCCGGGGTCCTGACCCAGAACCCTCTGTTTTTCGCCATCAACTCCTATACCACCGGCCTTTCTCCGGCGGTGATGGAATATATTCTGGGGACCACAGTGGCCCGCAGGTTCCCCGGCCGGGGAGAAACCTCCTCCGGGGAGATCGGCCTGCCGGTGCGGGAGTCGGGGTATGTGCTGCCCTGCGGCGCCACCGCCCTGTGTATCAGCAAAGAGGTATCCCGAAAGTAAGGAGCGACGATAAAGGAATGGAAGAGATCATCCAGGCGACTCATGTGTATTTTTCCTATGACGAGGAAAGCTCTCTGGCCCTGCCGGTACTGGAGGATGTAAGCCTCCAGGTGCCCAAGGGACAGTTCCTGGCGGTGCTGGGCCACAACGGCAGCGGGAAATCCACCCTGGCAAAGCACTTTAACGCCATCCTTCTGCCCCAGCAGGGGCGGGTGATGGTGGCGGGGATGGACACCGCCGACGAGGACCGCCTTTATGACATCCGCCAGACGGTGGGGATGGTATTCCAGAACCCCGACAACCAGATTGTGGCCACCATCGTGGAAGAGGATGTGGCCTTTGCCCTGGAGAACATGGGGGTCCCCCCTGAGGAGATCCGACGCCGGGTGGACGACGCCCTCCAGGCGGTGGGGATGTACGAATACCGGGAGCACGCCCCTCATCAGCTTTCGGGAGGGCAGAAGCAGCGGGTGGCCATTGCGGGAGTCATCGCCATGCGGCCCAAGTGCATTGTTCTGGATGAGCCCACCGCCATGCTGGACCCCCGGGGCCGGGCCGAGGTGATGAAGACCCTCCGCGCCCTGAACCGGGACTACGGCATCACAGTGGCCCTCATTACCCACTACATGGATGAAGCTGCCCAGTGCGACCGGGTGGTGGTAGTGGACAGCGGCCGCATCCTTATGGACGGGACACCCCGGGAGGTGTTCAGCCAGGTGGACCGGCTGAAATCGGTGGGGCTGGATGTGCCTCAGGTCACCGAGCTGATGCACCAGCTCCGGCAGGCGGGGCTGCCGGTGCGGGAGGATATCATCACCGAGGAAGAATGCATTCAGGAGCTGGAAAAGCTCCTGGGTTGAGGGAAAGGGAGGAACGGGATGGCTTTCCTCATCGTCTATTTTGTGCTGGTGCCTGCCGCGGCAGTGTTTTTGTTCTATAAGTTTGCACGGCTCTGGCTCTGGTGTGCTCCGCTGGTTTCCACTGCAGTGGGGACCGCCCTGGTGGCGGTTGCCATGGGCCCCGGCGCCATGACGGGGGAACAGGGACTCACCTGGTGGGAGCTGATGATGCCAGCCCAGCAGCTGATCGCCCTGGCCCTGACCCTGGGGGCTTTGGCGGGACTGCGGTGGGGCGGCTCCATGGGCCTTGCCCTGGGGGGCGCCGGGTTGATTCTGGGGCTGCTGCCGGTGGCCGCCACCGGCGTGCCCATCCTGTTGTACCCGGCGTGCATCCTGTTGTTTGGGGCTGTGCTGGTCCTGAGCTTTACAGGGAGAGCCAGGCGGGCCTGGGAGGAATACCGCCAGGGTAACGCTCCGGAGCTTTGAGATTTGCTTTTCCGGCGGGGGGAGCCCCGCTTCCCATACCAGAGGCCGGCGGCCAGCGCGGGGCGCGGCGGACCGGATCGGATTTTTTGGAGGTCACCATATGACGTCAATCAGAACCGAGCATCTCACCCACACCTATTCTCAGGGGACCCCTTTCGAGAAGGTGGCAGTGGAGGACGTTTCCATCTCCATTGAGGAGGGGGAGTACGTCGGGGTCATCGGGCATACCGGCAGCGGCAAGTCCACCCTGATTCAGCACCTCAACGGGCTGCTGACCCCCACCTCCGGCAAAGTGTACATCGGGGAGGAGGACCTTTGGGCGGACAAGTCCAAGCTCCGGGCCTTCCGGTTCCAGGTGGGGCTGGTGTTCCAGTACCCGGAGTACCAGCTTTTTGGGGAGACGGTGTACAGCGATATCGCCTTCGGGCCCACCAATATGGGCCTGACCCCCGAGGAGGTGGATTCCCGGGTGCGCCAGGCGGCCCGGTTTGTGGGCCTTTCCGAGGACAAGCTTCAAAAGAGCCCCTTTGAACTCTCCGGCGGCCAGAAGCGCCGGGTAGCCATCGCCGGTGTTTTGGCCATGGACCCCCGGGTGCTGATCCTGGACGAGCCCACCGCCGGGCTGGACCCCAAGGGCCGGGATAAGATCCTGGGGGAGATCCGGGAGTACCACCAGGAGAAGAAAAACACCGTGCTGCTGGTCTCCCACAGCATGGAGGACATCGCCAAAAACGCCACTATGGCCATGGTGATGAATAAATCCCGGCTGTTCTGCTACGATACGGTGGAGAACGTCTTTGGCCGGGCGGAGGAGCTGGGGAAGATGGGCCTTGCGGTACCTCAGGTCTCCCGGGTGTTTTTGGGGCTCCGGGCGGACGGCCTGGACGTGGATCCCAGGGTTTACACCGTGGAGGCGGCCCGGGATCAGATCCTTGGGAAGGCTAGGGAAAGGGGGCTGGTGAAATGATCAAAGACATCACCATTGGCCAGTACTTCCCCGGCAAATCCCCGGTCCACCGGCTGGACCCCAGGGTGAAGATCCTTTTGGCCCTGGGCTATATCATCATCCTCTTTGTGGCCCAGAACCCCTGGGCCCTGGCCCTGGGAGTGGTCTTCGGCTTTGGTGCGTACATCATCAGCCGGATCCCCCTTTCCATGATCCTCAAGAGCCTGCGGCCGGTGGTGCCCATCATCATCTTCACCGCGGTGCTGAACATGCTTTTTGTGACAGGGGAGCCTGTCTTTGAATGGTGGATTATTAAGGTGACCCGGGAGGGAATCAGCACCGCTGTGTTTATGGCGGTACGGATCATCTGCCTTATCGCGGGCACCTCCCTGCTCACCTACACCACCTCCCCCATCGCCCTCACCGACGGCATCGAGCGGCTCCTTTCCCCTTTTAAGCGGCTCCATTTCCCCGTCCATGAGCTGGCGATGATGATGACCATCGCTTTGCGGTTCATCCCCACCCTTATCGAGGAGACGGATAAGATCATCTCCGCCCAGAAGGCCAGGGGCGCCGACCTGGAGTCCGGTGGCCTGATGCAGCGGGCCCGGGCCCTGATCCCCATCCTGATTCCGCTGTTTGTCTCCTCCTTCCGCCGGGCAGATGAACTGGCCCTGGCCATGGAGTGCCGCTGCTACCGGGGGGGCGAAGGCCGCACCAGGATGAAGCAGCTCCACATGGGGACGGGAGACTTTGTGGCGTCCGCCGCGGTGATCCTCTGTCTGGCGGCAGTAATTGCCATGAACATCCTGCTCAAATGATCCGGTCCAAGGGGGCGGCGGCTTAGCAAGGCGCTTTCGGGAAGTTCCGGGAGCGCCGGCCGGGCCCGCCCCGGGCCTGCATTCCGAGTTTGTGTCCGAGACCCGGGTTTCCAGGCAGCGGACAGGGGAGGGATCTTTATGCGGAACATCAAAATGACCCTGGCTTTCCGGGGTACCGCCTACCACGGCTGGCAGGTGCAGCGAAACGCTCTTTCGGTTTGCACCGCCTTTCAGGACGCCCTGGAACAGGTGATGGGGAAGCGGTACGACGTCAAGGGCTGTTCCCGGACCGACACCGGCGTCCACGCCAGGGGTTTTGTCCTTTCGGTGCTCTGCCCCGGGGAGGACGCCCCCTCCATCCCCTGTGAAGCCCTGCAAAAGGCCATGAACAACGCCCTCCCCAGGGATATGGCGGTGCTGGACTGCGCCGATGTTCCCTGGGGTTTTCACCCTCGGTACGACTGCTTGGGAAAGCGGTACCGATACGAGATCTGGAACAGCCCGGTGAAGAACCCCTTTCTGGAGGACCTGGCCTACCATTACCGGCCGGTGGTGGACGTCCGTTTGGCGGACGCCGCTGCCAAAGCCTTTCAGGGGACCTGGGATTTCTCCACCCTCTGCGCCGCAGGGGGGAGTGTCGAGGAGAAGGTGCGTACCATCTTTTCCTGCGGTGTGGAACGCCAGGGGGACCTGGTGGTCCTTTCGGTGACCGGGGACGGCTTTCTCTACAATATGGTGCGAATCCTGGCGGGGACGGTGTTGGAGGTCTGTGCCGGAAGGCTTGCCCTTTCGGAGATTCCGGAGATTCTGGAAGCACGGGACCGGAGGCTGGCCGGCCCCACCTTGCCTCCCCATGGCCTTTATTTGGACCGGGTTTTTTATCCAGGGGATAGATTTCCGTAAAATTCGACACAAATAATACATATGGTATATGAAGGGAGGCGAGGAAGAATGGCCAAAGCAACGGAATTTGATAAAATGCGCAGGAGCCGCCGGCGCAAGCGGATGTTCCGCCGGCTGGTAGCGGGGCTGATCCTTTTGGTTTTCGCCTTGGTCTGCTTCATCTCTTCCTCTTTTGTATACCAACTGGACCTGGGGAGCAGGGTGGACAACTTCCGGGCCTCCCTCCAAAGCGGGGACGGATTCCCGGTGCCTATGGATGACCTGACCATCCTGGGACTGCTGCCCATGGGGAAGGACGTGGCGGTGGTGACCAGTGCAGGTACTTACCTTTACAACAGCCACGGCGCCCTGACCCAGATGTGCCTGAACGATTACAGGGTCCCCCAGGCCAAGGCGGCGGGGGGGAAGCTCCTCACCTACGACCTGGGGGGAACCGGCCTGCGGGTGGACAACAAGCGCCGGGAACTCTATTCCACCCAGGTGGAGGGGGGGACCCTTCTGGCGGCGGACATTGCGGAAAACGGGGCCATTGCCATGGCTCAGTCCATCGCCGGCAGCTACGCCCAGGTTACCGCATACAACCCCAGGTTTGAGCTGATGTATTCCTGGAAGGTGCCGGACAGCTACATCACCGATGTGGCCCTTTCCCAGAACGGCGCCATGATGTCCTGCGCCGGGGTGACGGTGGAAGGACAGCATATGGTGGCCCTGCTGCGGATCCACCACTTTGACCAGGATCAGGAGGTGGCCCGGATTTCCCTCACCGACCAGGTTATCGTGTCCATGGTCTGGACCGGTTCCGAGGAGATCCAGGTGGTTACCGACAAAGCCATCTATCTTTTCAGCAAAACCGGGGAACAGCTGGCCAAAGCGGAGCTGCCGGGGGAGCTGGTGACTTACGAAAACGTCCCGGGGGCGGTGTATGTGGCCTACGGGGATTATCGGGATCCGGAAGGCGTGGTGATTTTGGCGTATTCCGGGAAGATGGAACAGCGGGGGGAGGCCTCGGTGGACCGGAAGGTCCTTTCCCTCACCGCCCAGGGGAACCACCTGCTGGTCCTTACCGAGGGACAGCTCTACCTGGGGGATTCCAGCCTCCGGGAGTTGAAGGCCCGGCCCCATGAGGGGCTCTACTGGGTCTGTTCCGCTGGCAGCAGCATTTACGGCATCACCCCCGACGGCCTCATTCGGGAATCCCTGTAACAAGCCCGAAACAGGTGCCGGGATTTTCAGATTTGCGGGGAGCGTCTCCCCGACCCAGCGCAGAAAGGAGCGCGATCACCATGGAGCTACCTATGAGCATTCTTCTGGATCTGGCCCTGGGCCTGATCCTTCTGTCCATTCTATATGTTTCCTGGAAACAGGGGTTTATGGCCACCGTCATCCGTCTGGCGGGAACAGTGGCAGGGTTCCTCCTGGCCTCGGTGGCCAGCCGCCCGGCGGCGGAGGCCATCTATGACCGGTTCCTGGAGGACCGGGTGGTGGACTATGTCCGGGATAACCTCCTCTCCGAGGAAAGCGCCCTGACCCAGGCCCTGGCCAGCATGGACCAAGCGGGAGAGGCCGCCCGGGAGGCTATCGCGGGCTTCCTGGAGGAATGGGGCCTGGACTACTATTCCTCCAGCGACGCCGGGGAGATGGGGAGCGATATCCTGGACCGGTTGAGCCAGGGGGCTGACCCGGCTCAGACTGTAGCTCAGGTGGCGGTGCGGCCCATGGTGATGACGCTGCTGGAGATTGTGGTATTTTTTGTTGTTCTTTTTCTGGTGGGACTGCTGGTGAAGATCCTCACCGGCCTTGCCCTGGGGGTGAACCACATCCCCCTGGTGGGCGGGGTCAACCGCCTGGCGGGGCTTCTCTGCGGCGGGGTGTACGCCCTGCTGGTGGGGTATCTGGTGTCCGCCGCCCTGGTGTTCCTGGTGGGGGTGAGCAAAAACCAGTGGGAGTTTCTCAACAGCGGTATTCTGCGGGATACCTGGCTGATCCAGGGGCTTCTGGGGCTGCGGCAGCTGCAGTTTTAGGGAAATTTGGCAATCTTATTGCGCGAGTGCCAAAACATTGAATTTCTGTTCCAAGATCATTCATAACCTGTTCACAGGGACAGAATATAATAACCCCAGACACCCTGGGGAAATGGGTGTTCCATGTGTTTGAATTGGGGAAGGGTGCTTTCCCAGGAAGGGGAGAAGAGTACCATGAACATGGAAAATATGATGTGCAGCCGCTGCCACAAACGGATGGCGGTTATTTATATGACACGGCTGGAGGATGGCAAGACCATCAACGAGGGGCTCTGCCTCAAGTGCGCCCGGGAGCTGGGCCTCAAGCCGGTGGATGATATTATGAGCAAAATGGGGATCACCGACGACGATATCGACGCCGTCAGCGACCAGCTCATGGAAACCATGGGGGAAATGGAGAACGGCGACCTGTTCCAGCAGGGAGGCGCCATGCCCTTCCCCTTTATGCAGAACTTCATGAGTCAGGGGGGCGAGGTGGCCCAGCCCCGGGAGCAGAAGGCTCCCGGCAAGGCTCCTGAGCGCCCGGCGGAGAAGAAACCCACCTACAAGTTCCTGGACAACTTCTGCGAGAACCTCACCCAGCGGGCCAGGGACGGCCAGATGGACAATATCATCGGCCGGGACCAGGAGATCTACCGGGTGATGCAGATCCTGAACCGCCGCACCAAAAACAACCCCTGCCTCATCGGCGAGCCCGGCGTGGGCAAGACGGCCATTGCCGAGGGCATCGCCCAGCGGATCGCTGCGGGACAGGTGCCCCCCAAGCTCCGGAACAAGGAACTGTACCTGCTGGACCTCACCGGTCTTGTGGCCGGTACCCAGTTCCGGGGGCAGTTTGAGAGCCGGGTGAAGGGCCTTCTGGCCGACGTGAAAAAACACGGAAACGTCATCCTCTTTATTGACGAGGTCCACACCCTGGTGGGGGTGGGGGACAGCGAAGGAAGCATGAACGCCGCCAATATCCTCAAGCCCGCCCTCTCCCGGGGGGAGATCCAGATTATCGGGGCCACCACCTTCAACGAGTACCGGAAGAACATCGAGAAGGACGCCGCCCTGGAGCGGCGGTTCCAGCCGGTGAAAGTGGGGGAGCCCACCATCCAGGACACTGTGGAGGTGCTCCGGGGGGTGCGGAAGTACTACGAGAGCTACCACCGGGTCAAGGTGAGCGACGAGACGGTGCGCCAGGCGGTGGCCCTCTCAGAGCGGTACATCACCGACCGGTTCCTCCCGGATAAGGCCATCGACCTGCTGGACGAGGCCTGCTCCTGCGCCAGCCTGGAGAACCAGGAGCTGGCGGAATACGACGCCGCATACGCCCAAAAAGCCGCCTTGGACCAGGAGATAGAGGACCTCACCGGGGCCGAGACGGTGGACTATGAGGTCCTGGCCCAGAAGAAATCCCAGGCCGCCCAGCTTCAGGAAAAGATCCAGGAGCTGGCCCCGAGGGCTCTGGACCAGCCGGTGGGGGAAGAGCACCTGGCCCGGGTTATCGAGCTGTGGACCGGCATCCCCGCCAGCAAGATCCAGCAGACCGAGATGCGCCGGATGGCCCAGTTGGAAGAGAACCTCTCGAAGCGCATTATCGGCCAGGAGGAGGCCATCCGTCAGGTGGCCGCCGCGGTGCGCCGGAGCCGGGTGCGGATCAGCCCCCGGAAGCGCCCGGCATCCTTCATTTTTGTGGGCCCCACCGGGGTGGGAAAGACCGAGCTGGTGAAGGTCCTGAGCCAGGAGCTTTTCGACAATGTGGAGCCTCTGATCCGGCTGGATATGTCCGAGTTCATGGAGAAGCACAGTGTTTCCCGGATCATCGGTTCTCCTCCGGGGTATGTGGGCTATGACGAAGCGGGACAGCTCACTGAGAAGGTCCGCCGCCGCCCCTATTCCATCGTCCTTCTGGACGAGATCGAAAAAGCCCATCCCGATGTGATGAACATCCTTCTCCAGATCCTGGACGAGGGGCGGATCACCGACGCCCAGGGCCGGGTGGTGTCCTTTGAAAACACCATCATTATTATGACTTCCAACGCCGGCAGCCAGATCCGGGAGACCTCCCTGGGCTTTACCAAGAGCCAGTTCCAGATGGCCCGGGAGAAGGCGGAGAAGGCCCTGGCGGACTTCCTGCGGCCGGAGTTCCTGGCCCGGGTGGATGAGATCATCGTCTTCCGCCCCCTGACCCAGGAGGACTTTGAGGGAATTGCCGCCCTGATGATCAACGAGCTGAAGCCGGGGCTCCTGGAGAAGGGCGTCCGTTTCGACTGCCAGCCCCAGGTGCTCCAGACCATCGCCCGGGAGGCCTTCGGCCATAAGAGCGGCGCTCGGGATATCCGCCGCCTCATCCGCCAGCGGATTGAGGACCCCATCTGCATGATGCTGGCCTCCGGCCAGGCCCCGGCCTTGATGATGGCCGTGGTGGGAGAGGACGGCGCCATCACCTTCCAGACCGCATAACCTAACAGCAATAAAACAGCAGCACAGCCTGTCTCTGGCCTCCTCTCAGGAGGAGCGCCGGGATGGGCTGTGTTTTTTTGCCTGGGGTTTTGCCGGCGGGGGAGGTCTTCCCCGGGAATTTTTTCAAAAAGATGAAGCAAGGAAGAGGAGACCCTCGTTATCATAAAAGGCCGGCCCTTCCCGAGCCTCCTTTGGGAGGGGGAGAGGGCCCGGTGGTGTGTGGTCCCCTTTTCCCGGCGCCCAGGGGCGCGGCGGAACAGGGCCCGAGACTGGCCGCGGAAGGCGGCGGATAGGAGAAACTACATATGGCAGAAACGACTGAACTGGAAAAAACCGCCCAGCCTCAGGAGCCGGCGGTGGTGACCCCCCCAAAAAAGCCCAAGAAAAAGCGGAAGATCAAAAAGTGGATCTTTTTGGGGTTATTGGTGCTGGTTGTAGGAGCCATGGTCTGGAGCACCTTCCAGGCGGCCATGGCAAGGCCGGTGGTCTATTATGAGGCCGCCTCTACCCGGGATATTGACGCTACCCTGTCGGTGTCCGGCACCATCACTCCCGCCGAGACCCGCAGCTACTTCGCCCCGGGTTCGGTGCGGGTAAAGGAGGTCAACTTTAAGAAGGGAGACGCGGTGAAAAAAGGGGACGTTATCGCTTCCTTTGATCTTACCGATCTGGCCATCTCCCTGGAGAAAGCGGAGCTCACCCTGGAGAACGCCCAGCTTCAGTACGACGACACCATGGAGGACCTGGACAATTCTTCCCAGGAGCTCTATGACGTCAATAAGGAGATCCGGAAGCTGGAAGCCAAGGAGACCACCTATAAGCTGGCCTACGACTATTTTGACCGTTACCCCACCGGGGACCGGGAAATCGATCAGCTGATCGAAGCCTACGACCAGGGAGAAGGTTCCGGGGCCATGTACGACGCCTGGCAGGCGGTAGCCAATGAACTGGTCGCCAAGGTGGGGGAACGCTCCGCCCTCCGGGCCGCCGATCTCAGTGAGAACAACCAGAAGATCCTGGACAACAATCTGGCCCTTCAGAAGCTGGAATATGAGGAGATTGCCAAAATGGTCAGCGATTCTCAAGGGGGGATCGTGGCGGACTTCGACGGCATCATCACCGAGCTGGAGCTGGTGGAAGGGGCCACTGTCAGCACCGGGATGAACGCTGTCACCCTGGCCTCCACCGAGGGGGTGCTGCTGCGGTTCAGCGTGGGGAAATATGATGTGGACCGCATCCAGGAGGGGCAGACCGCCCAGGTGACCTTCGGCGCCAAGGAACTTACCGGCACCGTCACCCACCTGGACGGCGCCGCAACCCTTCAGACCACCGGTTCCACCACCAGCACGGTCCTCCAGGGGGATATCACCATTGACGATCCCGACGGGGTGCTGAAGCTGGGGATGGACGCTGATGCCGATATCCTTACCGCCCAGGCCCAGGGGACGGTGGCGGTGCCGGTGGAAGCGGTAAAGACCGACAAGGACGGGGACTACGTCTACACAGTGGCCCCCAGCACCGATGAAAAGGAGGCCCAGGCGGGGATCTGGCAGGTGCGGAAGGTGTATGTCACCTCCGGCATTTTTGACGATTCCTATATCCAGATCACCCAGGGCCTGGAAGAGGGAGACCTGGTCTGTACCACCATGCCCGGCGGGGTGGAGGACGGGGCCCTGGTGACGGCCATCCCCACCGGGGAGACCGCCGCCCTCCTGGCCCAGGCGGCCGCCCAGAGCGCCCCTGCCGAGGAGTGAGCCTATGTATATTCGGGAAAATCTGAAAATGGCCGTTGAGTCCATCCGGGCCAACCGGATGCGCTCCTTTCTCACCATGCTGGGGATTATCATCGGTATCATGTCGGTGATTATGATTATCTCTGCCGGCACCGGGGCCAAGAACACCATGATGTCCCAGGTGGAAGAGATCGGCGCCACCACCGTCACCATCAGCCTCACCGGCAACGCGGAGATCACCGACCAGTTCACCCAGGACGACATCGAAGCCCTCCGGGAGATCCCGGGGGTGGCCGCCGTCAGCCCCCTGGGGAATGTCTACGGCTCGATGCTCTACGGCCGCCACGCCAATTTCAGCTATATCTATGCCTGCTCCCCGGATTTCGCCTCCATCCAGGGGGTGGAGATGCTCTCAGGGCGGTTTTTTAACCAGGACGAATACAATTCTGAGCGCCGGGTGGCGGTGATCGACCACCTCACCGCCCAGAACTTCTTTGGCACCACCGATGTGGCGGGGTTGGAAGTCACCATCTACGGGTCCGCCGCCGGTCAGGGGGCGGTGGGAATCCGGGTGAAGATTATTGGAGTCTGCAAAAACCCCAACGGGGACTTTTCCTATGAAGGAATGCCCTCCTATATCTATATGCCCTTCACCACCGCCAACACTGTCTACGCCCAGGGGGAGATGGCGGTGGACAATATCTACCTGAAAAGCGAGAGCCAGGAGGTGAAGGAGAGCGCCACCGATACCGCTCTCAATACCCTCAAGGCCCGGCACAATGCCCGGGACCGGGGGGCCTACAGCGTTTACGACCTGATGGGCGAGGTGGACGCCATCAACGACATGATCGGCATGATCCAGACCTTTGTAGCGGCGGTGGCGGCCATCAGCCTGGTGGTGGGAGGCATTGGCGTCATGAACATTATGCTGGTCTCGGTAAGCGAGCGGACCCGGGAGATCGGCATCCGCAAATCCCTTGGGGCCAAAACCGGGGCCATTATGCAGCAGTTTTTGACCGAGGCCGCCATTCTTTCCCTTATCGGCGGGATCATCGGCCTGGTGCTGGGCTATCTGGGCAGCCTGGGGATCTGCTCCCTGGTGGGTGTGACCCCCGCTTTCAGCCTGGGTACCATTCTGCTGACCATGGCTTTTTCCGCAGGGGTGGGGATTTTCTTCGGCATCTACCCCGCCAGGAAGGCCGCACGCCTCAACCCCATCGAAGCGCTGCGCCACGAGTAAGGCGTGTCTTCCCAAAAGTGAACAGGGCTTTCCCCTTTCCGGTTGGGAGGGTGGAGGCCATACGGCGGAGCACTCCTGCACCTGTGCAGGGGCGCTCCGCCTTTTGCCCTGCCGGGATAAAAAAGAAAAAATTTCTCCTGCATCAAAATCTTTCCTTCCGGCCACGAATAAAAGAAAGGGTTCCCTCGTTGTATAGAATGTCTGCCCGAATTTCCCAAAACTGTGAACAGTGCGTGAATTCTCCCTGGAAGGAGTTGTGGCAACTGTATGATTATGGTATAGTACAGTTATGGCCTGCTCCCCAGCCGGGGGAAGCGGGCAGGGGAAAACCGCCGCTGTGGCGGCAGAATGGATGGTGCGAAATTGGCTGCAATTATCAAAACGGTGGATCTGCGGAAGGTCTACCGCGTGGGCACCGAAAAGGTGGTGGCCCTTGGGTGCATCAACCTGGAGATCGAGGAAGGCCAGGTCTGTTGTATCCTGGGAACCTCCGGTTCGGGAAAATCCACCCTCCTCAACCAGCTGGCGGGGTTGGAAAAGCCCACCCGGGGTGAGGTGTACATATTGGGCAAGAACGTTTCCAAAATGTCGGAAAAGCAGCTGGCGCATTTCCGGCAGAAGCACATCGGCTTTGTGTTTCAGTCCTACAACCTCCTTCCAGGGATGACGGCTATCGAAAATGTGGCCATGCCCCTGACCTTCCGGGGGATCTCCAAGCGTAAGCGGGAAGCGGTGGCCAAGGAGATGCT
>JAHZBJ010000001.1:43483-43963 GCA_019423445.1 Oscillospiraceae bacterium | reverse complement strand
GAAGGAACGAATGAAGCACACCCCTGCTGAGATGTCCGGCGGACAGCAGCAGCGGGTAGGCATCGCCAGGGCTTTCGCGGCCCGTCCCCAAGTGGTTTTTGCCGACGAGCCCACCGGCAACCTGGATACCAAGACCACCCGGGAAATTATGGAATTGTTCCTCAACTTTTCCCGGCAGCAGAAGATTACCATTGTCCTGGTGACCCATGACCGGAACCTTGCCAACTACGCCGACCGTATTGTCACCATTGTGGACGGCGCGGTGGTGGGGGACACCCCCAACAAGTCCCTTTTTGACCAGGAGCGGGAGGAGAAAGCCCGGAAGGCGGCTTGGGAGAACGACCAGGTGCCCCCCGGCGAAGGGGACGCCCCCCAGGAGCTTCCTCAGGTCCCTGAGACAGAAACCGCCTTTGGCGAGGCCGAGGCTGAAAAAACCGCAGCAGCATTGGAGGAGAAGTAAGTGAAAACGAATGTTATGAA
>JAHZBJ010000001.1:37940-43473 GCA_019423445.1 Oscillospiraceae bacterium | reverse complement strand
CCTGATCCTGGCGGCCCTCATCGTCCTGGGAACCCTTGGATATTTGTTCAGCACTATGGCTTATGCAAAGGAGAATGATGAAACAATTGTTGATGGTATTGCTGTAAAATATGAAATAACAGCTGATGAAAACAGTGATAAAGTGATTAAAAAGGATGAAAAAGTTTCCTTCAAATTGACTCTCACCCCTCAAAGCGGAGATGACTTGGCGGGTGCAAATGCAGTTGAAATTGACACAAACAATAGCGGCTTTGTTAAGGGAAATGATGCATCAGAATTGAAAATCACAAAAAGTGGGAGCTCTTATATCCTGGATTTGCCACAGCTGACATATCAAAATACAACTGACTTTAGAAAAGGAAAATTGGCGGTTATCATTAAAAAGGATGAAACTGAATTAAAGAAACTGTCTATCACTATCAGCGAGTGCGAAAAAGATGAAGGTGGAGATGGCGGCGACGGTGACGGCGATGGCGGTTCCGGGGGTGGAACAGGTGTTACTACCAGTGCCAAAATGACGGCTACTGTTGTGGGGGTTTACACTAATGGTGGTAAAACAATCAAATACATTTCTGGTAGTGCTCAATACACCAACGCCGATATAGGTAGCCAGAACAGTAGAAAGAATACTTATATGGCGGATTTTAGGATTGTGGTGGAGGATCCAGATGCAGATCCTGCCGATATAGCATACAAAACAGGAACCCTCTCTGATAAAGATGTAAAAATCAATGTTAATTTGATCAGTGGTAGTTTCCGTTACTCTGACCTTTCTTTCCAGGATGAATATAAGCCTCTGGTACAATCAGTGGAGGCTATGAATGGGGGTGGAGCAAGATATACAATATTGCTTCGTAGGGTCAATTATCTTGCATCTGGAAACACTCTGGAATTGAATATTATTGGAAAAGAAGATCCTAATAACCCCTCACAACTTTTAACTGGGTATACAACTCGAGTAACGGATACTATTGATCAATGTATCCCTTATGTAGATAAAGACAATGACAACGACAATGATACCGACTACAGCAGCATGGCCATGGCCACTCCCTATGTCATTGTCAGCAACTACAGCTATGGGGGTGTCGTTACCGCCGGCCAGACTTTCCCCCTGACCCTTACCTTCTACAACACCAGCAAGAACATCGACGTTCAGAACATGATGATCACCCTCAGCATGCCTGATGCCCTGATGCTCACCAGCTCCTCCAACACCTTCTATGTGGAAACCCTTGGCACCGAGGAAACCGTCACCAAGACGGTCCAGGTCACTGCCAAGGCCAATGCTGACCCCTCCTCTCACAACGTGGAGGTGTCCATGAAGTACCAGTACATCGACGACCACACTGTTTCCCGGAAGGACAATTCCACCCAGGAGACCATCTCCATCCCTGTGGTGCAGGTGGACCGCTTTGAGGTCACTGGCGTGGAGGTTTCCCCCGAGATCTATCTGGGGGAGGAGAGCGACGTTACCGTCAACTATGTCAACAAGGGCCGCAGCGACGTCTATAACCTTTCTGTGGAGATCTCCGGGGATATCCAGAACCCCGGCCAGCAGCAGAACCTTGGTAACCTCAGCTCCGGCGCCACCGGCAGCGCCGACTTCTACATCATGCCCAATGCCGAAGGGGTCTGCACCGGGGAGATCAAGATCACCTACGAGGACACCAATATGGAAGAAAAGACGGTGACCATGACCTGGTCCACCAATGTGGTGGACCCCATGGCCGGCATGGATATGGGAATGATGCCCGGCATGGGCGGCATGGATGACCCCAGCCTTACGCCGGTGGAAGAGGAAAAGTCCCCCTGGCCCTTTGTGGCGGGAGGAGTGGCTGTAGCCGCAGTGGTGATTGGTCTCCTGGTACGCCGCCGGATCCTGAAAAAGAGGAGTGAGGAAGAGGATGCGAATCTCTGATATCCTGTCCATCTGTTTCAGAAACCTCACCAGGAGAAAGCTTCGCACCTTCCTTACCGCTCTGGGGGTGGTCATCGGTGTAGCGCTTATCATCGTGGCTGTTTCCATCGGCATCGGCCTCCAGCGCAGCTATGACGAGCAGCTGGCCTCCTGGGGGGACCTGACAGTTATCAATGTTTACAACTACAACAACAATGTCACCTTGGACGACGCCATGGTGGCCCAGATCCAGGCAATGGAAGGGGTGGATATCGCTACTCCCTTCTACCAGAACTGGAACATCAACCTCATGATGAAAACCACCAACGGCCGCTATCAGTGCAGTCCCCAGGTCTACGGCGTTTACCCCGAGGCCCTGAGCAAACTGGGCTATGAACTCAAGGAGGGAAAATACCTGGAGGACGGGGATAAGGAGTACAGTCTGGTGGTGGGGGAACAGTTTGCTTACCGTTTCTATGATACAAAGAAGAAGCGGAACAACTACCGTGACCCCTATCCCGACCAGTACGGCAGGGTTCAGGACCCCTTTGTGGATGTGATGAAGGATAAGTTCATCATGTATATGCCCAGCCAGAAGACCGATTCCAGCGGCAACATCATTGGGAAAGATATCGAGGTAAAGCCCACGGTGGTGGGGGTGCTGGCCCAGAGCAATACCAGTTACGAGACCACCAACTCCGTGTTTATGGACATCAACGAGCTGAAGGCCCTGGTGAAGAAATTCAACAAGGAAAACGGTATCACCAAGAGCGATAAGGTGAGTTATGACGATGTCCGGGTCAAGTGTGTGGATGTGGATGCGGTGGCGCAGGTCCAGGAGGCCATCAAAGGCCTGGGCCTGGACTGCTACTCCATGAACGACAGCCGGGAATACATGCAGCAGCAGGCTCTGATGATCCAGCTGGTGCTGGGGGGCCTGGCGGGCTTCTCCCTCCTGGTGGCGGCCATCGGTATCGCCAATACCATGATTATGTCCATCTATGAGCGCACCCGGGAAATCGGCGTTATGAAGGTAATCGGCGCCGAGGTCCGGGATATCCGGATTATGTTCCTCCTGGAGGCTGGAATGATCGGTCTCCTGGGCGGCATTATGGGAGTGATGCTCAGTTTCGGCGGCTCTTGGGTCTTCAATACCTTTGCCGCCGGGGCCATGGGAGCCGGCAGCAAAATGTCCATCATCCCCATATGGCTGGTGGCCATTGCCCTGCTGTTCTCCATGCTGGTGGGGGTCATCTTCGGTTTCCTCCCCGCCAACCGCGCTGTGCGGATTTCCGCCCTGGAGGCCATCAAGCACGACTAACGGGTCGGGGCCCGCTGTCGGGTCCGTGAGAAAAGATTTCCTGAACCGCTAGATTGTGCCCCGCTTTTTGGAGGGCTGGGGAAGCATCGTCCCTCCAAAAACCGCGAGATGTTTTTGGCAAAAATGCCGTTTTTTACCCGAAAGGCAACAAAAGCCCCGGGCCCTGCCACTAAATAGGCAAAGGGCCTGGGGCTTTTCCGTTAAGAGGATGCAGCCCGGGCATAAAATGAAAGGAGCAGTTGCGCTATGAAGAAGCTTTTGGTGGCTATCTTGGCCCTGGTTTTGATCCTGGCCCTGGGAGGCTGTGCTGGAACAGCTCCAGATAATATGGCGGTGCGCTTGGAGGAAGGAGAGGACTCCATCACTGTCAGCGGGAATGCCGGCATCCAGGTGAAGCCGGATATGGCCCGGGTGACGGTGGGGGTGGTGGCCAACGGTTCCACCTCCGAGGCGGCCAGAGAGGCCAACGCCCAGGCCATGGCGGACACCCAGGTGGCCCTGGCGGAACTGGGGATTGGGGAAGAGGACATGCTGACATCCGATATCACCCTGCGCCCCACCTATGTTTATACCAACAATTACTCTGAGGGCACCATCAACGGCTACCGGATGAGCACCGACTTGGTGGTAACGGTGCGGGATCTGGAGAAGATTGGGGAGGTGTTGGACGCTGCCATCGGGGCGGGTTCCAACAGTCTGGACAGCCTGGAATTCCTGGTGAGCAACCAGGATGAGCTGTACAACGAGGCCCTGGCCGATGCGGTAGAGCTGGCCCGGCAGAAGGCGGAACTTCTGGCGGCGGCTGCCGGCAAAACGGTGGGAGAGGCGTTGACCATCACTGAGAGCAGCCGGGCGGTGGCCACTGTCAAGGAGTACAACACCAACCCTGACACCAGTGGCAGCGCCGCAGCGGATGCCGCCAGGACCATTGTCCAGGAGGGGAGCACCACCATCACCGCCCAGGTGGAAGTGGTCTTCGCCATGGAGACAGCTGTCCCGCAATCCTGATTCCGTTTTCCCCAAGGGTGTTTTTACAGCCAAGAAAAAAGAGAGCCGAAAGGCTCTCTTTTTCATATGTTTCCGGAAGCTCAGGGGAGCAGCCGGACGAAAGTCATTTCAGCACATGGATATGGCCGCTTTCCTCTAGAAACAGGAAGAGGGTGACGGCCATAGGAGCCAGGAGCAGCCCTCCAAAGCCCCCCAGCTTCATTCCTACATACATGGCGCCCAGGGTCATCAAGGGGGAGAGGCCGATGCGCCGCCCCACGATCTTGGGCTCGATGACGGTGCGAACTGCCGTTACTACCCCATAGAGGAGCAGGATCCCGGCTCCCAGGGGCAGGTTCCCCTGAAGAAGGGTCCAGAGGCCCCAGGGGATGAGGACGCTGCCGCTGCCCAGAACGGGAAGGATATCCAGCACCGCCACCGCCAGACCGATGATGAGGTAGTAATCCACCCGGAGCAGCCACAGCCCCAGGCTGATCTCCACAAAGGTGATAAACATAATCAGCAGGTAGGCACGGAGAACTTGGCGCACGGTCTCCGCCAGAAAGACCCGGGAATCCCGCACCGGCTCCGCCAGCCGCCGGGGGAGCTGCCTCAGGAGGAAGGCTCCAATGGATTCATAGTCCAGGAGAATGAAGAAGGAGGAAAGGACAGTAAAGGAGCAGGCCAGAGCGAAACCGGGGAGCTGCCCGGCCAGGGTCCCTGCTCCGGAGAGGACTCTAGTGGAAAGGGTGGAGATCCCCTCTTGAAGGACGGGGGCCATCCGGCTGGCGGCGGCCCGGACTCCCGATGCCGCTCCTGGGCCCATCCTGCCCAGGAAACCCAGGGCCTCCTGACCCGCCCGCTGGAGAGCGGGGAGAAAAGAGTTCTGGTACCAGGCCGGGAGACGTTCCAGAAGCGCGGCCCCCTGGGTGAAGGCGGTGGCCGCCAGCCACCAGAGCAGCGCCCCGGCACCCATCCAGAAAAGGAGCAGGGCCAGCACCGATGCGGTTTTGCGGCCAAGGGGGGTGCGGCGGGTAAGCCACCTGGCCCAGGGGCGTACCAGGGCGGCAGTCAGCCAACCCCAGAGGAATGGAAAGAGGCAGGGAAGGACCAGCCGCCGGACCGCCACAAAGACCACAGCCACCGCCAGCCAGAAACAGACGCTGCGGATAAACTTTTCCCGGCCCACGGCGGCATCCCCCCTTTTTTATGGCATTGTATGCGCGGGCTTTCTGTTTTTTTCTCCAGGCTTCAGGGGGAGAAATGCCCGCCGAAGAAGGAAAAATTCCCAGGGAAAGCGCAAGATGGAAATAATATTAAACGGA
>JAHZBJ010000001.1:35368-37930 GCA_019423445.1 Oscillospiraceae bacterium | reverse complement strand
AAAGAAAACATGAGAAAACACAAGCAGTACAGATATGATTTCGCAAAAAGAAAGATTTTATGCTGATATCTTTATATATGTCAGAAAATCGAAATTGTTCCAGCAAGGGGAAAATGTTAAACTTGTTTGCATACGGTTTACAAGTGTGTTTATATCAGAGAAAGGAGAAAAATATGGAAGAGCCGAAAATGCTGCTCGTCTCAGCAAAAGTGCTTCCCGCTGTTTTCAGCCGGGTTGTGGAGGCCAAGCGTCTCCTGGCGGTGGGGAAGGTGAAAAACCTCTCCGAGGCTGCCAAGGTCTCGGGGATCTCCCGGAGCGCCCTCTATAAGTATAAGGACCATGTTTTTATGTACAATGAGAATATCGACCAGAGCGTCATCCCCATTAACGTCTATCTGGAGGACCGGCCCGGGGTGCTTTCCGCCCTGCTGGACCGCTTCTCCCAGCAGGGGGCCAATATCCTGACGGTGAACCAGAACATCCCTGCCGACGGGGTGGCGCCGGTGTCCATCTCCGCCAGGCTCCGGAGCCAGGGCGTGGCCGAAGAGCTGCTGGAACAGCTCCGGGGCGCCGACGGCGTGGTGGAGGTCAAGCAGGTCTCCTCCCGGTGAGACGGAGAAAGGATTTCAGGAATGGGATGTGGTAATGTGAAACAGATCGCGGTATTGGGTCACGGGGTGGTAGGCTCCGGCATCGTGGAGGTGCTGGAGAAGAACCGGGCCCAGGTGGAAGAAAAGGCGGGCTGCGGGGTGGAGGTCCGGTATATTTTGGACCGCCGCGCCTTCCCGGGCCTCCCCTATTCGGACCGCTTTGTCACCGATTTCTCCGTCATTTTGGATGACCCGGAGGTGGAGGTGGTGGCGGAGGCCATGGGGGGCGTGGAGCCCGCCTTCACCTATGCCTGGGAGAGCCTTTCCCGGGGGAAGAGCTTTGTCACCTCCAACAAGGAACTGGTGGCGGCCAAGGGGGATGTCCTTCTGGCTCTGGCCAGGGAGAAAGGGGTTCGGTTCCTTTTTGAAGCCAGCGTCGGGGGCGGCATCCCCGTTATCGAACCCCTCCACCGTTCCCTGTGTTCCAACCGGGTGCAGCAGGTGGCAGGGATCCTCAACGGCACCACCAACTTCATCCTCACCAAGATGCTCCGGGAGGGAACTTCTTTCCAGGACGCCCTGGAACTGGCCCAGCGGCTGGGGTATGCCGAGCGGGATCCTTCCGCCGATGTGGAGGGCCACGACGCCTGCCGTAAGATCTGCATTCTGGCGGCCCTGGCCTTCGGCCGGCATTTTTATCCGGAGGATGTGCCCACCCGGGGTATCACCGGGGTGACCGCCCGGGACGCCGCCTACGCCGCCCGGTGGGGCGGTTCCATCAAGCTGATTGGCCGGGCCCGACGGGGCGCCGGAGGCCGGGTGGCCCTGGAGGTTTCCCCCATGCTGGTGCCGGGGGACAGCCTTCTTTCCGGAGTGGGGGACGTCTACAACGCCGTCCAGGTGACCGGGGATATGACCGGGGACGTCCTCTTTTACGGCCGGGGCGCCGGAAAGCTCCCCACCGCTGCCGCTGTGGTGGGCGACATCGCCGCCGCTCTCCGGGAGCCGGGGAACGACTGCTCCCTTTACTGGGGACCGGCGGATCCCGCCCTGCTTCTTCCCCCGGAAGAGGCTCCGTCCCAGGGGTATTTCCGGGTGTCGGGGCTGGACCGGGAAGCGCTGGAGCTTTTCTTCCCCGGGGCCTTTTTCCTGGAGCCTCTGGAGGAAGGGGAGGAGGCCCTGATCACCCCGCCGGCCACCCAGGGAGAGCTGGACGCCGCCGCCAGGGCCGCCGAGGCCGCAGGGGGCAGAATCCTTTCCAGCTTCCCCCTCCTCTGATCCGCCGGGACAGGCACCAAAAACCATTGTTGGGAGTAGAATAATGAGAGTAGAGATCACCGTTCCCGCCACCAGTGCCAATATGGGCTCAGGGTTCGATTCCCTGGGGTTGGCGGTGGGGATGTACAACCGGGTGGTGATGGAGCCCTGGGACAGGGCGGACATCGCCTCCCTGGACGGCACCCAGGTGCCTCAGGATGAGAACAACCTCATCTACAAAACCGCCAAATACCTTTTTGATATCTGCGGAAAGCCCCTCAGCGGCCTGAGGATCCGCCAGGAGAACGCCATCCCCATGGCCAGGGGCCTCGGGAGCAGCTCTGCCTGTATTGTGGCGGGGCTTATGGGGGCCAACGCCCTGATGGGTTCCCCCCTCACCCGGGAGGACCTGATCGACATGGCCGCCACCATGGAGGGGCATCCGGACAACTCCACCCCCGCCATTCTGGGGGGGCAGGTTACCGCCGCCATTGAGAACGGGCGGGTCTTTTACTGCCGCCAGGAGCTGCCGGGAGATCTCCGCTTTGCCGCGGTGATTCCGGACTTTGAGCTGAAAACCAGCGCCGCCCGGGCGGCCCTTCCCAAAGAGGTCAGCCGGGGGGACGGGGTGTTCAACCTGAGCCGTTCCGCTCTGATGGCCATGAGTCTTGCCACCGGGAAGTACGAGAACCTCCGGGTGGCGGCCCAGGACCGG
>JAHZBJ010000001.1:0-35358 GCA_019423445.1 Oscillospiraceae bacterium | reverse complement strand
GCCTGGGGCTGATCCCCGGGGCGGGGAAGGTGATGGACTGTGCCCTGGAATTCGGCGCCTACTGCGCCTATATCAGCGGGGCGGGCTCCACCCTTATGGCTGTTGTGGGGACCCAGAACGCCGGCTTTGCCCAGCACCTGCGGTGCTGGATGGACGGCCAGGGGTTCGGCGCCTGGCGGTTGGAGCTGCTGGAGCCGGATAACCAGGGGGCCAGGCTTTCGACTGTGGAATGACAGGTTAGGGGGATAGGAAAGATGAGCCTTATTGTGCAGAAATTCGGAGGGTCCTCGGTGCGGGACGCTCAGCGGGTGATGAATGTAGCCCGCCGGGTCACCGATACATACGCCAAGGGCAACAGCGTGGTGGTGGTTGTCTCCGCCCAAGGGGACACCACCGATGAACTCATTGAAAAGGCCATGGAGATCAATCCCAAGGCCAGCAAGCGGGAGATGGACGTTCTTCTTTCCACCGGGGAGCAGATCTCCATTGCCCTGCTGGCCATGGCCATCGAGAAGCTTGGGTATCCGGTGAAGTCCCTCACTGGCTGGCAGGCGGGATTCCTCACCGATTCCACCCACGGCAATTCCCGAATCCGCCGGGTGGAGACCGAGCGTCTCCGCAACGAGCTGGACAAGGGAAACATTGTGGTGGTGGCGGGGTTTCAGGGTCTGAACCGCTACGACGACATCACCACCCTGGGCCGGGGAGGCTCCGATACCAGCGCTGTGGCCATTGCCGCCGCCTGCCGGGCTGATCTCTGCCAGATCTACACCGACGTGGACGGGGTTTACACCGCCGATCCCCGGCTGGTGCCTGGTGCCAGGAAGCTTAGCGAGATCTCCTACGACGAGATGCTGGAGCTGGCCACGCTGGGGGCCCAGGTCCTTCACAACCGCAGCGTGGAGATGGCAAAGAAGTACAACGTTCCCCTGGAGGTTCTCTCCAGTCTTGAAGAAAAACCAGGAACCGTTATCAAGGAGGTCGCCAAAGTGGAAAAAATGCTCATCAAGGGTGTGGCCAAGGACGACCACGTCACCCGCATCTCTCTCATCGGGCTCCAGGATGTGCCCGGTATCGCCTTCAGGATCTTTTCCGCCCTGGCGGCCAAAAAGGTCAACGTGGATATCATCCTCCAGTCGGTGGGGCGGGACAACACCAAGGATATCTCCTTTACCGTGAGCCACAGCCAGACCGAGGAAGCCATGGCGGTGGTGGAGGAGCTGAAGACGCGCCTGAACGCCCATGATATTGTCTGCGACACCAATATCTCCAAGGTGTCGGTGGTGGGAGCGGGGATGGAGTCCAATCCCGGCGTCGCCGCCACCATGTTTGAGGCCCTCTCCGACGCCAGCATCAATATCCAGATGATCGCCACCAGCGAGATCAAGATCTCGGTGCTTATCGACCGCCAGGACGGGGAGCGCGCCCTCCGCGTCGTTCATGACGCCTTTGTTACCGACTGAGATCTCCGGATCCTGTTTCTCGCCCTCCCCCGGCACCGGGGGAGGGCGTTTTTCCTTTCCGCTCCCGCTGGTATGCCCGCTGCGAAAAAGCTCTGTTCCGGGTTGCAAAACGCTGGAGAAGGTGCTATGATAGATAGCGCCCTTCTTTGGAAGGAGAACACACACAGAGTAGGAGCCTGCGCGTCAAGTGCTGTCCGGACGGGGAGTTGCCGGACAGACGAAAAGCGTTCCGCTTGCGGTGGAGGCTCCGCATCCCGCTGTACCATACTTGCACTCCGAAGCCTGGGAGTTCCCGGGCCTTCCGGGGGGCCGTGGGCCCCGGTGCAACGGTACAAACCGATGCACAACTGGAAAGGAGTGTATTTTTTTGTACAAAAATGCTGAATCCCTGACCCTGGCCTCCCCCCTGTCCCGGAGCTACTGGCGCACCGCCCTGGGGGAGCTGCGGAACCTCCGGATGCTCACCCTGGCAGCAGTGGTGGTGGCCCTGCGTATCGTCCTCAGCGGCCTTTACATCCCGCTGGGGGATAACCTCCACATCTTCTTCAGCTTTTTCATCAACGGCCTGGGGGCTGCCATCTATGGTCCGGTGATGGGCCTCCTCTCCGGCTTTGCCGCCGATATCCTGGGGTACCTGGTGAACCCCACCGGGCCCTTCTTCCCGGGGTATGTCCTCTCCACCATGATGGGGTCCTTCTTCTATGGGCTTTTCCTTTACCGGGCCCGGTTCACCGTCTGGCGGGTCCTGTGGGCCAAGCTGTCGGTGAACCTCCTGGTAAACGTGGCCATGGGCTCCCTTTGGAGTGCCATCCTCTACAGCAAAGGGTATTACTACTACCTGGTTAAGGGACTGACCAAGAACCTCCTGCTGCTGCCGGTGGAGACGGTGCTGCTCTTCCTGTTCCTCAAGGCTGCGGCTCCCTTCTGCGTCCGGATGGGGCTGGTGCCCCGGCAGGAGCGCGCCTCCAAGGAAAAGGTAGCTGCTCAGGGGCAGGAGATTCTCTGACCCCCTGGGTTGCCCCGAAACAAAACAACAGAAAAAGGCCCCTCACGCGTCGGTGTGAGGGGCCTTTTTTATCCAAAACCAGGGGCCTTAGAAGGGGTTCCCGGAGAGGTTCAGCAGGGGGAGAATGGCATAGTTCCACTCCATGGCGAAGTACAGGGCGTTGGCTGCTCCCAGCGCCAGGGTAATTCCCAGGTCGGCCCAGTCCCGCCGCCGCACTGCCCAAACTGCCAGGAAGATCAGAATCGCCAGCCCCAGCACACCGGTGCCGTTAAAGGGAGAAAAGTTGGGGATGGGGTTGGAGACATAGAGGCCGTAGGTGTGGAAAATCCGCCCCAGTGAGACCCCCAAGCTGTTGCTTTTCAGGAGAAAAGCCAGCAGGAACAGCGCCACCGGGAGGACCACTGTGATATAGAGCAGGTATTGCCAGCTTTTCCGGATTTCAAAGTTGCCAGCCTTTTCTTTCATCTCGTTCCAGTTTCCCATAGTAAGCCTCCTATTGATCAATGGCCGCTGTGGCGCCGCCTCTGTCCCGGAGGAGGGGAAGAAGATCATCGGTGTATTCCACTGTCCCGTCGGGGAAGACCCACAGGGCCTTAACCCCCATTTCCTCCGCCAAGGCCCGGCCTTCTTCATAGTCCATAACAAACAGACAGGTGGATAGGAAGTCCGCCAGGCCGGAGTCCTGGGTCACCACTGTCAGGGAACGGAAGTGGTCGGCAGGCTGAAGGGTGGTGGAATCCACAATGTGGTGGATCCGCCGGTCCCCTGCCATGTAGTACCGTTGGTAGTCGCCGCTGGTGACCACGCACTGGTTTTCCACAAACACCACGTCCAGGTTACTCCCCTCGGGGTCGGAAGGGTCGGCGAAGGGGTCCTGAATGCCGATGCCCCAGCTGTTCCGGATACCGTCCAGAGGCGGGTCCTTGGCTACCACATTTCCCCCGGCGCTGATGAGGAAGGAGTGGAATCCCGCCTCGTAGATTTCGTCAGCCACCAGCTGGGCGGCGTAGCCCTTGGCTACCGCCCCCACGTCCAGGGCCATTCCCGGCTCCGCAAGAAAGACGGTGCCGGCCTCCCGGTCGATGATAACCTTGTCCAGATCGGCGTAAAGGGCTGCCGCCTCCAGCTCCTCCTGGGAGGGGACAGCATCCGCCGGGGCGGTGGTGCCGGAGTAGGTGGTCATATAGCTGTGCCAGATCTCCAACACCGGGCCCATGGCGATGTTGACTTTACCGCCGCTTTTTTCACAGAGCTCCTTGGCCAGCTCCAGCATGTCCAGGATTTCCTCCTCCACCGCCACCGGGGCGACGCCAGCGTTGAGATTGATGGTGCGGATATTGTTAACGCCGGAATACTCGTAGAAGCGGTCGTAAAGCTGGTTCAGCTCCTGAAAGCGGCTGTGGATGGCTTCGGCGTAGCCCTCGAACTCCTCCTGAGTTTCGGTGTAGCCGGTAATTTGAACGACGGTGTCAAAAGTGTCATAAAACTGGGTAGTATATTTGTGGTATTCGGTCTGTGGGGTATCGCCGCCGCAAGCTGAAAGCACCGCCAAGACGATACAAAGGGCGGCGCAACAGAGGCGCCGGAACAGATGCTTTTTCATGGAAACGGGGACCTCCTCCCGAATAATACGAAGATAAACAAACATAGTATACCACAAATCTTTTCCGGCGCAAAGCGGCGGCGGAAAGGAAAGATGGAAGGAGAAAACCACCGCGCCCCCGAAAAAATGGACCGATTGTGCAATTTTGACACCAAAAGTTTTATTTTTTTGGGAAAATAAACTTGATATTTTACAACAATTACAATATAATAATAATTACAGCAATGTTAAAGGGTTAACATTTCGACAAAGGAAAAGTAGGAAAGTATTTGGAGGAAATGAAAAATGAAAAAGCTGATTGTTCTTACTCTGGCGCTTCTTATGGTAGCTGGCTGCAGCGCTCCCTCCCTGAAGCTGGGGCTGGGCATGGTTGCTGGAATGACCGGCAGCAATGCATCTGTGGACGCTGATGGCAGCACTCAGGCCGATGTCACCGCCTGCGCTGTCACTCTGGACTCCAATGGCAAGATCGTGGGGGTTTCCTGGGATGTGATGCAGTGTAAGGCCAGCGTCACCACCGAGGGCGCTGTCACCGTGGCTGATTCCATTCAGTCCAAGAAGGAACTGAAGGAGAACTACAACATGAAGGGTGCTTCTTCCATTGGCAAGGAGTGGTATGAGCAGATTGCTGCCCTGGAGGAGTACTCTGTGGGCAAGACTCCCGCCGACGTCACCGGTATGGCGGTAAAGGAGTCCAATGGTCATACCAACGTTCCCGACGTTGCTGAACTCACTTCTTCCTGCACCATGTCCTGTGGTGATTTCTTTGCTACCCTGGAGAAGGCTGCGGCCAACGCCAAATAAGATCCCTGAAAAAGCAAAAGGGGGTCCAGCCTAAGGCTGGACCCCCTTTTTGCAGCCCGGGTTTGGGCTGCCTCCACTGGAGACAAATTGGAGAGGAAACAAAATAGGAGGAAAGATTATGTTGACGGAAGAAAAGGCTCTTACTGCGACAGAAACTGGGGAAAGCGGGGGAAAAAAGACCCAGGAAGAGCTGCTGCAAAAGCTGGCGGAAGAATCCGCTGTTCAGACTGTAATGGCAAGGAAGCAGTTGAACCTCACCCGGCTGAGCACGATTTTTGTAGGGGTTATGGCGGCAGCGGTGGTACTGTTTGTGGGAGCGGTGCTTCCCAGAGTCAACACCACCCTGACCAACGCTGACCAGGTGCTGGGGAGCCTGGGAGAGGTGGCAGCCCAGCTGGAGGAGGCGGATCTCAAGGGGATCCTGGGGAACCTGAACCAGACTCTGGCAGACGGCCAGGACAGCCTTCGGGAGGCCTCGGAGGCTCTGGAAAAGGTGTCCCAGATCGATTTTGACAGTCTCAATCAGGCTGTTAACCGCCTAAGCGAGCTGCTGAATAATCCTCTGGGGGCTCTTTTCGGATAAAGCTGCTGGTTGTGGTGCAAAGGGCGCGGAGACCAAAGAAGGTCTCTGCGCTCTTTGTATGTTTCCGGGAAAAGGATTGGCGGCCGTCCTCCGCCAAGGGCGGCAAAGAGATTTCGCACACAACCGAAACCCAGACTGGTTCTGCAACAAAAGGAAGGAACCAAGCCGGGAATGAAATAAAACAAGGAGGAAAAACGTTGTTAAGGGGTGAGGAAGAACCTGACATTCCAGGAAATGAAAAGAAAACGACAGATTTGATATGAAAAAATGTGATGATATGGTAAAATGGATGGGGTTAAGGGTCTGGGGCAGGGACTGCCTTCCCTGGACCGGCGAAAGAAGGAGACAACACCATGAAAAGCAGACTGAAATGTGCCGTGTTCCTTGGGGCGGCTCTGTTCCTTTTCCAGGGGATGTGCCCCGCGTGGGCGGAGGAGACTGCGAATCCTCAGGTGAGCTGCACCATCACCGATGGAGCGGGAACCTCCCAGTGGATGCTGGGGGACGGTGACCGGACCACCAAGCTCCAGTGGCAGGGGGGAAGCCTGACGGTGGAGGGGGAAGAGGATTTTTCCTCCCTCTATATTATCTGGGACAGACCACCCGGCCCCTGGCAGGGGGAAGGGGAGGGAATCTCCTTTTCCGGTGGGGAGAACGGCTTTATCCATGAATATGTCTCTTTGGCGGGGCCGGTGCGGCAATGTGTTCTGGAGCTGCCGGCGGGTGCCATCTGCTGTGATATCTACGCCTTTGGGGAGGGGGAGCTGCCCGACTGGGTTCAGCGGTGGGAGCCTCCTCTGGAGGACGCGGATCTGTTGCTTCTGCCCACCCACGCCGATGACGAACACCTGTATTTCGGCGGCACTATGCCTTATTATGCCGGGGAGCTGGGGAAAAAAGTCCAGGTGGCCTACTTCACCAACCATTGGTGGGAACCCTACCGGCCCCACGAGCTCCTTAACGGCCTGTGGACGGTGGGGGTGCGGGCCTACCCGGTGATGTCGGACTTTGCGGACCAGTATGCCGGAAGTCTCCAGGAGGCCCAGGCCCTTTACGATGAGGAAGCAGCGGTGGCCTGGCAGGTGGAACAGCTGCGCCGGTTTAAGCCCGAGGTGGTGGTGGGTCACGACGTGAACGGGGAATACGGCCACGGGGTTCATATCTACAATACCTATACCCTCCAGCAAGCCCTGGAGCTTTCCGGAGATCCGGAGCAATACTCCGACAGCGCCGACCGCTGGGGAGTCTGGGACGTCCCCAAAACCTACCTCCACCTCTACCCGGAAAACCCGGTGGTGATGGACTGGAGCGTCCCTCTGGCAGCCTTTGACGGTAAGACGGCTCTGGAAATGGCCCGGCTGGGATTTGAAAAGCATGTCTCCCAGCAGACCTATTTTGTGGTGGAGGATTCCGGCCCCTATGATTGCCGGCTCTTTGGCCTTTACCGCACCACCGTGGGGGCGGATCAGGCAGGGGGAGATTTCTTTGAGGGGCTGAAACCGGAGGACTACTCCGACTACCAGCCGCCGGAACCAGAACCGGAACCGGAGCCTGTTTCAGAATCGGACACCTCCTCCCCGCCCCCTGAGACGGAGTCCCCCAGGGAGGAGACTGGAGCCGAGGCTTTTCCCCTGTGGCTGGCTGCCGGAGCATCGGCAGCGGTAGTATTGTTAGTGGTGGGATACTATATCAAGAGACGAAGGAGATAAAAGGATGAGCACAGCGGCAGTGGTACCATCCTTCCGGCCGGATGAAAAGCTTTCCGGTGTGGTGGAGGGATTGATGCAGGCTGGATTCCGGCGGGTGATCCTGGTGGACGACGGCAGCGGGAAGGAGTATGAGGAGATCTTCCAGCAGGCCGCGGCCCGGCCGGGGTGCGTTTTGCTGCGCCATAAGGAGAACCAGGGAAAGGGCCGGGCTCTAAAGACCGCCTTCGCCTGGTTTTTGGAGCATCCGGAAGAGGATGTGGGGGTGGTGACGGTGGACGGCGACGGCCAGCACGACCCTGGAGATGCAGTCCGGTGTGCCCGGGCCCTGGAGGAGGATCCGGAAAGTTTGGTCCTGGGAGTCCGCTGTTTTGACGGCAGAGACGTCCCCTTCCGCAGTGCTTTCGGAAACAAGGCCACCGCCTGGTGTTTCCGCTTTTTGTGCGGGGTTCGGGTCTCGGATACCCAGACAGGGCTGCGGGGAATGGGGAAGAACTTCCTCCGGGCGCTGCTGGATGTGCCTGGGGACCGCTACGAATTCGAAACCAATATGCTGTTGGCTACCTCCCGGCTGGGGGTGGCCATCCGGGAGGTGCCCATCCGCACCGTGTATCTGGAGAACAACGCCACCTCTCACTTTAATCCCCTCCGGGATTCCCTGGCCATTTACCGCCAGATTTTCCGCTTCCTTTCGGTGAGTCTGGGTTCCACTGTGGTGGACGTAGCCCTGTTCGCCCTGTTCAACTGGCTGCTGCAGGGGGTGGGGGCGGAGCTGCGGCTGCTGGGGGCCACCCTGATGGCCCGGCTCATTTCCTCCCTATGCAATTTTACGGCCAACAGGACCTTGGTGTTTGCCAGCAAGGAGCATCCCGGTCCGGCCATGGTGCGGTATTATTTGCTGTGCGGGGGCCAGGCGGCGGCCAGTTATGGCGGGGTATACCTGTTGTCTGCGGTTCTGCCCCTGCCGGCGGTAGCGGCCAAGGTGTTGGTGGATACCCTGTTGTTTTTCTTAAGCTTCCAGATCCAGCGCCGGTGGGTCTTTGGAGAAAAGCGGGAAAAGACCCACCGCAAGGAGGAGAACGTTTATGGATAAAGCCGTTTCGCCCCGGGGAAGGGGGAAAAGGACCTTTCTGCGGGCTTTGGCTGTGTTGGGGGTAACCCTGGGAATGACCCTCCTCACTGCCCTGGGGGCGGTGGTGGTCATCTGTAAGGGGCCATCTCCCACAGCCAGAGACCTGTTTGTCAATACGGTGATGGAAACCAGCGCCGCCAAGTTCCTGGCTTATATCTGTTTCTCCCAGGAGGAGATTGACGCCATACGGGCCAGGAACGCCGTGGTGGAAACGGTGGAGGTCACCGAAAAGATGGAGTTCCAGGAGGGGGAGGACAGCCTCCCCAAAGATACCATCGAACTGGTGGATGTCACCGGCCCCACCTTCAAGGGGAAGATGCTGATTGTTCATGATCCTTCCCGGGTCAAGGTGGCGGTGGCGCCGGTGTTTGGCGAGGAAGAGTCCGGTGTCCGGGTGGAGGATTTCGCCAAACAGGAGAATGCAGTGGCTGCGATTAACGGCGGAGGCTTCCTGGACGAAGGGGGCGTGGGCAAGGGGGGAATGCCCCTGGGGATCGTCATCAAGGATGGAGAGCTCCTGAACGGCGGTCTGGACAGCCCACAGCCCATTGTGGGTTTTGACAGCAACGACCAGCTGGTGGTGGGTACCATGACCGGCCGGGAATGCCTGGAGCGGGGAATCCGGGATGCGGTTTCCTTCGGCCCAACCTTTATTGTCAACGGCAAAGCCCTGGACGTTGCGGGTTCCGGCGGCGGCCTTAACCCCCGTACCGTGCTGGGGCAGCGGGGGGACGGCGCAGTGCTGATGCTGGTCATCGATGGCCGTCAGGCCCACAGCATCGGCGCCACCTACAAGGACTGCATCGATGTGATGTTGGAATTCGGCGCTGTCAACGCAGGGAACCTGGACGGAGGTTCTTCCAGCATGCTGGTCTATAACGGCGAGGTGCAGAACGTCTGCGCCTCCCTCTACGGCTCCCGGCCTCTGCCTACCGCTTTTGTGGTGAAATGATGCCGGAAGAAACCAAGAATAAGGAGCAAAGGATCATGTCGATTTCTGCCAAGCGCAGCCGGCGGGGGTTTCTGAGGGGCCTTTCGGTCTTTGCCGCCGTGCTGCTGGTGATAGGCGCAGCCCTGCTGGGTTGGCTGTGGCGGGAGCTGGCCCAGTACGAGGCCAACACCCCCGAGTCCTCGGTCCGCCGCTATCTGGAGCAGGTGCGCCAGGAGAAATGGGACCTGATTTGGGAGGATTCCGGCTTCCAGCCCACCCCAGTGGCAGACCGGGAAGATTACATCGATTACCTGCGGCAAAAGTACCAGAAACTCCCCAAGGATTACACCCTGGTGCGGGTAAGCGGGGAGAACCAGACCTACGCCATCGTTTCCGGGGAGCAGGAGATAGCCCGGCTGGAGCTGCTGGAGGCCCCGGCGGGGAGCGGCCGGAAGTGGAAAGTCCGGACGGTGGTGGAACCTGTTTTGCCGGTGGAGATTCTGTCCCCCGAGTTTGTAACGGTCTCGGTAAACGGCCTGGAGCTGGACGGCCAATACAGGGTTGGGGAACAGCCCGCTCCCGGTTATGAGGAACTGCCGGAGGGGGTAAATGCCCCTCAGTGGATTACCTACCGGGTGGAAGGACTGCTGGCACCGCCGGAGCTGACCGTTTCCGGACCGGAGGGGACCCAGTGCGGCGTCACCTCCCTGAAGGAAGAGAAGGACCGCCAGACGGCTTCGGTGACGGTGGCGCCCCCCAAAGACGCGGAGGAGGGATACTGGAAGCTGGCGGAGGAGGCCGCAAAGACCTACGCCGCTTTCATCACCTCAGATGCCCAGCGCCAGGACCTGAATCAGTACCTTCTCCAGGGGACACCTTTTTACAAGGCCATCCAGGAATTTTATAACGGTTGGTATATCGAGCATACCTCCTATTCCTATGAAAATCTGGTTCGGGAGGAAATAACCATGGCGGGGGAGAATGCCTTCAGCGCCAGTCTCTCTTTTGACTATCTGATCTACCGGGGATATAAGGAGTACCGCTACCCATCCAGCTACCGGTTGGATTTTATCCAGACCCCCCAGGGGTGGAAGCTGGTGCAGCTGACCGTCCGCTGACCCGGAAGATGAAAGAATCCAGGTTTGCGCCTGGAACCCTTTTCCAAACCATAAGAAAGGGCCGGAGGCATTTTTGCCTCCGGCCCTTATTCGTCCTGGGTGTTTTTACTGAAGGAAGAATTACCACAGGTCCTCAGGCTTTTTGGAGGATAGCCCGCCTGGGGCCTTGGATGATGGTTTCTTTCCCAGGGCTGGAAGGCAGAGAAGAATCCCCCCAGCGGTCAAAAGCGCTCCTGCAGCCCAGTAGACTGCAATCAGGCGGTTGGTGGTGCCGTAGATCTCCAGGACCCCCTGGAAAATGCTTCCCACAGTCAGGGCCGCGATACCGGAATGATACAGGTTCAGGGCCGCCCTGCCGGGGAGGGGGCAGCGGGAGAAGGCCATGAGAAAGAAGGGGAGGCCCCCCCAGACCAGAGGAAAAGCGAAGGCGTAAAGCATGAAGTAAGAAAAGACCCCGTGGCTGAAAGACTCGTAAACAGCCCCGAACAAAGCGCAGAACACCGTCAGGAGCAGGTAGACAAGACAGGTCCTGGCCATTCTGCGGCGCTTTTCAGTAGCCGATCCAGACAATGTCGCTCACGCTCCTTTCGGTAATGGTCCTCCCGTTGGTGGTGGGGTTGTTGACCACCTGGCCGTTAAAATACATGGTGGAGGAGCCGCCGCCGTCCAGGTTGTAGGCGGTGGAGACCCCCAGCCCCTCCATGAATTCCGCCAGCTGGAGAAGAGACAGGCCGGTGCTTTGGGAGGTGCGTCCGTCGGAGACCACAAATACGTAGTGCAGGCTGTCAATGATGCCTATGGCGGTTCTGGGGTTGTTCTCCATGGCTTTTCCCACCTCGTCCTTTTCGGTGACGGATACCGCGCCATCCACAATCAGCGGGGGGCCGAAGGAAAGAAGCTGTTGGACGCCGTCCGCCAGCAGTTCCTCGGCGGTCACCTCCCCTTCGGAGATGATGTCCAGGGAACCGTCCTCATAGATCACCAGGTCCTCCCGGTCCGGGACGGTGGTGCTGCGGTACAGGACGCCGTTGCGGATCACATATCCCTTCTCCTGCACTCCGTAGTAGTCCCCGTTGATGGCAAGGATCGCCCCCACATCCCCGGCGATTTCAGAGGTCTTAGCCGTTACGTTGCGGCCGTAAGCGTTCTGGGCCAGGGCGGTTTGGAGATATTCCGGGGAAGATAAAACCACGTCAGCCACATAGATGGAGGTTTCGTGCTCCCGGTATTCCGTCAAGGTGATGGAAATGTTTTCGTCCTGGTAGGAGTTCTCAGAGACCGCAGGCTCTGAGGCAGGCCCGCTGTCCGGGGTTGTGGATCCCTCTGGGATGCTTTGGCCGGAGGCCGCAGCGGCAGAGGATGGGGCGCCGCTTGACTGGGGCACCACCACATATACCCTGGGAATGACGAAGGTATCCATGGCGAGATAAAAGGTGAACAGGGTCAGGAGAACGCTGTACAGCACCGCCCACCAGTGAGCTTTGAAAAAGTGCACAGGATTATGCGCCGTCCTTTCTTCTGAAGATGAGGGATCTCTGCACCATCCAGCTGGCTGCAAAGAAAAGCAGTTCGGTGCAGAGTTTGGCGGCAAACCGGTTTACCCCCAGCCCCTCTGCCAGAAAGGCCAGCACCAGGGTGTTCCCCGCCAGGATGGCCGCCGCCAGAAGAAAATACTGAAAGGCCGATTTCCTCACGCTGTTTTTGCTTTGAAAAACCAGCTTCCGGTTCAGGGTGTAGTTGAGGGCTGCGCTTACTGCTCTGGCTCCGACGTTGGCTGCCGCAAGGCTGCCGGAGGCACCCCGCCAAAAGGGAAGCAGGAGCAACAGACTGTAAAGGGCGTAGTCCACAAGGAAGCAGGTCAGGGAGACCGCTGAGAATTTCAGAATCTCCTTGTAGATACGGTAGGAATCCCGCAAGGTGTCGAAGTGGGAAGAAGAGTTGTTGTCCATATAGATGGTTTGGATCTCCACCTCCCGGATGGGGATGCCTTGGCGTGGGCAGCAGAGAAGGACGTTCATTTCATATTCGTACCGTTCTCCCGGCACTTCCAGGAATGGGGGGATAAGACGGCTGTCAAAGGCCCGGAGTCCGGTCTGGGTGTCGTGGACCCCAACACCTGTTGACAGCCGGTACACAAACCGGGTGATGGTATTGCCTAACCGGCTCCGCACCGGGACCTTCTCCTTCAGTCCCCTGCTGCCCAGGATCAGCTGGCCGGGGTGCTCCCGGGCGCTTTCCCAGACTCTTAGGGCGTCTGTTACGGTGTGCTGCCCGTCAGCGTCCAGGGTTACCACCACATACCCTGGAGGATAGTGGCTTTGGATGTAATCGAGTCCTGTCTTGAGAGCGCGGCCCTTGCCCCGGTTTTCCGGATGTTTCAGGACCACGGCATATTCCGAGGCTTGGAGAAAAAGCCCGTCTTTTTCCTTGGAGCTGCCGTCGTTTACCATAACGGTTTCGAACCCTGCGTTTTTCAGTTCCCAAAGCAGCTGCAACAGCAGCGGCGCAGGTTCATAGGCCGGAACCAGGGCGATTTTCAGAGGTTCCATTTTCTCCTCCTTTTCTGTTGGGTGCTGGGGTATCAGGAGAAAGCCCCGGGAAGGCGGTGGATCCCGCCTGGGGTCTGCCCCCAAGCGGGATCCCGGCTTAGGGCCGGCCGCCCCGGTTTCCGCCGCCCATGCCGCCCATATTGCCGCCGTGCATGCCGCCGCCCATGCCGCCGGAGCCGTAGATCAGGCTGTCCATGGTGATCTGGGTGGAGGAATCCCCTGTGGTGAGGGTATAGGTGGAGCCCTGGGTGATCTCAGGGCAGCTGATGACGACGCAGGAATAGGCTTTGTCCGGCTGCCAGGACACCAGCTGGTTGCCGCTGCTGTCAGAGAGGGACACCGTGCTGCCGCCGGGGCAGGAATCCACACTGACCATGATGGCTCCCTGTGTGGAGGAGGTGCCGAAATTCTGGGCCATACCCGAAGGACCCACAGCCACTACGATGCCGCCGCTGATGGTGGCGTCGCCGGAGTAGTCCAAAGCGCCGTCTCCGCTGCTGGTGGGACCGGACACATAGGTCTCCCCGCCGGTGACGATGAGGTCTCCGTTGGAGTCGATGCCGTCTCCGGAAGCGTCGATGTGGAGGACGCCGCCGGAAATCTGGATATACACGCCCTCAGTGGCGCTGAACATATCCCCGCCGCGTCCGCCGAAGCCGCTGCTGTCATTGCCGCCGGCGGCGTTGAGGCCGTCGTCGCTGGAGACCAGAGAGATGTTCCCTCCGGTGATGTCAATGGTCAGCCCCTCGATGCCTTCATAGCTTTGGGAGATGTTGATTTCTCCGGCGGAGATGGTGACGGCGGAATCGGCGTGGATGCCGTCATCGCCGGTGGAGATCTCAAAGGTACCGCCATTGATGGCAAGGTCTCCGTTGGAGTGAAGGGAATCGTCCGCCGAATCGATGGTGAAGCTGCCGCCGTTGATGGTGAGGCTGGTGGCCGCCTTGATCCCCTTGGTGCTGGCGGAATCATCGGTGGTGTCGGTGGTTTGGTTCATGCTTCCCGGCCGGAAGTTTTGGCTGCTGCTTTCCACAACGGCGTTGGCGCTTCCGCCTCCTGCCTCAATGGTGTAGGTGCCGTCCTCCACCAGGGCGTAGGAGCTGGCGCTGATGCCGTCCCCCTCCGCCGTGATGGTAAAGCTGCCGCCTGCGATGTAGAGGAATCCAAGACTGGCGTCATCGGCGTTTTCCGCGTGGATACCATCCTTGCCGGAGGTGATGGTATAGGTGCCGCTGGCGATCCGCACACTGTCCTTGCCGGAGATGCCCTGGCTTGCGGCGGTGATATCATAGGTGCCGCTGGTAAGGACAAGGTCATCCTTGGAAACGATCCCATGCCCGGCGGGGGAATTGACAGTCAGTGTTCCGGCGCCATTGAGGGTCAGATCCGCCTTGGAAAAGACGGCGGCGTCAATGTTGTTCTCATCTATGGCCACAAACTCCCCACCGTTGGAGAGAACGTTATCGGAGCCGGCGGCGGTGGTGATGAACACTTTGTCGGCTTCCAGGACGTAGATGGCGGCGGAGGTGGAGCTGGTGATATCCACTCCATCCAGCACCAGCTGGACTTTGTCGGAATCCCCCGCATTGACCACGATCATTCCGTCGTTCAGGGTGCCGGACAGAAGGTAGGTCCCCTCGTCGGTGATGGTAATGGTGCTGCCGGAGATCTCCACGGCGTTGGAGCTGCAGGAGGCGCTGTCACCGGAAAGAAGGATTTGGGCGCTGCTTCCCTCGTCGTATCCGATCTCCATATCCCGGTCGGTAAACATCCCGGAGGAGTCTGTGCTGGTCTGAGTCACGGCGGAGATGCCGGAGGAGCTTTGGCTGCCCCCGGAACTGGTCTCTCCGGTGCTGGCGGTATTTGTGCTGCATCCCGCCAGAAAAACCATAACCGCCAAAAAAAGCGGGAATATTCTTCCTTGAATCATTGTAATGGTTGCCTCCTTTACAGTTCTCCCATCACGGTTTCCTGTTTGGAAACGGTGATTTCCAGATTGCCGTTGCGGCAGCGGAGTTTGTCAATAAGTTCCTTTTCGTTTTTCGCATCCCGAAGGATCAGGTTGTAGGTGAGCCGGAACAGGCTGCCCATGTTGGTGGTTTTCACCTGGGTGAGTTCGTAGGCGGAAGTATACTTTTTCAGAATCCCGTCGAAAACGCCGGTGTAGTCCAGGTCCTCGGGGATGGTGATGTGGAGGGTTTTGTACAGGGCGGAGTTCTTTCTGGAACCGAAATCAAAGCGGTTATACAGCATACTCACAAAGCCCAGGACAATGGCGAAGAGGAAGGCGTAGCCCAGATACCCCATCCCCACCACCAGGCCGGTGCCCATGGCCAGGAAGATGGCGCCGATCTCTTTGGCGGAACCCGGCACAGAGCGGAAGCGGACCAGACTGAAGGCTCCCGCCACGGCGACGCCGGTGCCAACGTTGCCGTTGACCATCATAATGACCACGCACACCACCGCGGGGAGCAGCGCCAGAGTGGCCACAAAGCTTTTGGTATAGCGGGTCCGGTACATATAGCATCCGGCCAGGATCAGTCCGATGGCCAGAGCGCACCCCACGCAGACCAGAAAGTCCGATACAGCGATGACGCTGGTCATATCGGTGTCGAAGATCCCACGGAACAAATTGTCAAGCATAACGAAGCCCTCCCTGCATTTGACGTGCCAGCATGTGTTGGTAAGCCGAACCGTATTTGGAAAACGAGGTTTTGAAGATCTGCTCTTTTGTGAGCCAGTGGCTCATCCAAAGGGGGATGCCCCCGGAGGTTTTGATTTCCATGAGGGTTTTCCCCTCCCCCAGCAGGGGGGCACCGTAGACGTCGCTGCCCAGGGAGAAATCCTCATCCCGGTAGAGAATGTTTTCGTCGAAGGTGACCCGGAAGTCGCTGCCGTCCAGGGCGTAGTAGGCCTCCCGCTCATAGGAGAGGAACACCGCTGGGCGCAGGGGCTGGTAATACTCCCGAAAGTATTGGATCTCATCTCCGATCTGGGAGCGGACCGGCAGGGCACGCCCCTCCCGGAAACTGGCAGCCGCCTGGTGCTCCGGGAGTACCAGACGCCGCTTATACACCACGTTTTTGTATTTCTTTTTCAGTTCCACAAAAACGGGATCCTGGGATCCGGCCCGCTGATAGCTGCGGATGCGGAGTTTTTCCTTGTAGGCGGGTTTTTCCAGGGAACGCCGGATCAGCCGGAAGGTGTCCGTGTCAAAATAGATGTTGCGGATGGTGGTGCGGCCATATTTATCCAGCCGCATGCAGGACGCCATGACTTCCTGCAGCCGCTCCTTCTCCTGCCTGGAAAGAAGGTACTTCAGCTCGTATCGTTTGAATGTCGCCTGATAGGCCATTTGGAGAGCCTCCTTTAACATGGTTTCCGGGATTTTCCGGTGGTGGAATTTTGCCGGGTCCCACCACAACCCGGAATGGATTTCGATGCTATCAGTATAGAGCCGTTACCTTAACGGAACTTAAAAGGGAACTTTAATGGAAATTTAAATAATTGGAAAAGGCGGGGTGCAGCACTGGAAATTGTGCTGCACCCCGCCTTTTGGGAGGGAAAGGTCAGAGGGGAAATGTGACGGTGATCTGCAGGGATTGCTGATCCTTTGTGGCGGCGGAGATCCTGCCCTTGTGGGCGTTTACAATGGCGGAGGCGATGGAGAGCCCCAGGCCATAGCCGCCGGTCTGAGAATTCCGGGACTGGTCCGTCCGGTAGAAGCGGTCAAACAAATGCCCCAGGTTTTCCCTGGAAACAAATTGAGCGGTGTTGTACACCTGCAGCTGGATGCTGTTTTTCTGCTTTTCCAGGGAGAGAGAGATCTGGCCCCCGGGATCGGAATATTTGACGGCGTTGTCCAGCAGAATGGCAATGAGCCTGCGGATGGACGGCTCGTCTCCCCGCATGGATATCATAGGCGCTATAGTGGCCGTCAGGGTTTTGTCCTGGGTTTTGGCCAGGGCCTGGAAGGTCTGGGCGGTTTCTTCCGCCACATCCGACAAGGGGAAGTCGATCATCTGGATCCGGGGCTGCTCCTCATCCATCCGGGAGAGGAGAATCAGGGCGTTGGTCAGGTCGGTAAGGCGCTTGGTTTGGGAGCGGATGTCGCTGAGCCATTCGTTTTCCCCCAGATCCATTTCCAGAATCTCAGCGTCGGCGTCGATAATGGTCAGGGGCGTCTTGAGCTCATGTCCGGCGTCGGTGATGAAGCGCTTTTGTTTTTCGTAGCTTTCCGAAAAGGGTTTTACAATGCGTCCGGACAAAATAATCAGCAGCACCAGCACCAGCAGCAGCCCTACGGCGGAGACCCCCATCCCCGTCAGGACAAAGGTGCTCAGGGTTTCCAGGTTCCGGCTGCAGTCCAGGAAAATGATGTGGGTCTCCGACCCCACGGAATAGGCGGTATAGCGGTAGATCTCAATAAAACCGCCGGTGCGCCCTTTCTCCCACACCGTCTGGGCATACTCAATGGCGGCGGAGGTATCCACGGCGGCGATCTTGCCGGTGTTTACAGAGATGATGTCTCCGCTGCTGTTGAGAAATACGGAAAAATACCGGGACTCGTAGGGGAGTTCGGGGGAAAAAGGATGGTCCTTTTTCCGCATTTTTTCAGGGGGAAGTTTTTCGTTGGAAGGGTTGGACATATCGGGAAAGACGCCGTCGTTTGCCGCCAGCAGCGCCAGGATGCTGTCAGCGTTTGTTACCACTTCCCGGTAGTTCAGGGCGCTGATGCAGCCCATAATAATGAACAAAACCACAAAAAGGGAAGCCATGGCGGCGGTAATGAGCTTGATGCGCAGCTTTTTGATCATGAGATGTCCTCCAGGGAATAGCCGGCGTTCCGGGTTGCCTTGATCTGGATATTGGCGTGGAGGGCCGTCAGCTTTTTCCGCAGATATGAGATGTACACCCACACCACGTTGATCTCCGCTTCGCTGTCGTAGCCCCAGATCTTTTCCATAAAGCGCTCCGAGGAGATCAGGGCGTGGGGCTGGCTCATCAGAAGCTCAAGGATCTGGTATTCTTTGTTGGCCAGACGGAAGCTGCCTGTGGGGGTGGAGAGTTCAAAGGTGGAACGGTCCAGAGTTACGTTGCCCATCTGCAGCAGCGAAGTTGCCGGGGCCCCCTGGGGGCGGGTCATTGCCCGGATTCTTGCCAGCAGCTCCCTGGAGTTGAAGGGTTTGGTGAGGTAGTCGTTGGCTCCTGCATCCAGCCCCAGGACCTTGTCGTCCACCTCCGACTTGGCGGTCAGAAGCAGTACGGGGATCCGGCTGCCCCTTTTCCGGAGTTCCCGGAGCACGGTGATCCCGTCCACTTTTGGCATCATAATATCCAGGATCACACCGTCGTAGTTGCCGCATTCCAGATATTCCAACGCGGCCTGGCCGTCGCAGACGGGATCCACAGAATAATTGTTTCGCTCCAAAATAGCGGTAAGCGCCTTGGAGAGAGCCTTTTCATCTTCGGCAAGCAGCAATCTCATACAGGTTACCCTTTCCCTAACGCGGTTTGAAGCGGCTGCCTGGAGCTAAAACCGCCAAAGAGCGGGCTCAGGCTGGCCGGAATGATTTAATTATATTATATATGTGCAACTTAAAACAGAATTAAAAACTGCGATAAAATCATGTGTGTAGTTTCGGTGAGCCTCTCAGGATAACGCACTATTGCTGTTTTGGGGCTGCTCGGCTATAATCAATATTGTGAAGCGTCGTTCCAACAGAGAGGGAAAGGAGAGCTGGTATGTGGAGTTGCATCAAAAGGGCTGTTCCCGGCAGCCTGGGGGCCAGCATAGGGGCTACCTTGCTCCGGTGTTTTCGGTATTCCATTCTGCTTACCAGTCTGTGGGGAATGGTTGACCTGATATTTGGTTTTGCATTGGCATTTGTAGTTACCACCATGATTGTGGCTGTATGTATTTGGTTGGGAGAGCGTATATTCCGAAATGGACCCAAAAAAGATTTGTGAAACGGCCAGGAGCACCGAAACCGGTGCTCCTGTTTTGAATTGTCATTTTGATAGAGGCACAAAAATTTTCGAGCCTTTTGCAGGGCAGGCTGATTTGTCCTTTCAAAAAAGTCCATACGGGAAGCGCCTTAACGAATGGGTTTACCGTTTGAGTTTGTTTCTTTATCAATTTGTTTTATGATCTTCTGGTTAAGATTCAGACTATAGAAAACCGAAATCGCAAGTATGATTACAAAGAACACCGCGATCCATACAGGAATGACAATATCAAGTAGGTATCTGACGAATAAACTGCCAGTAAAGAATACGCCCATTACCACCCAGGGGAGATTTGTCTTTATCCCGGCGTATTTCCCAAAAAGTTCTTGAGATACCCGCTGATAGTTTTTTTCGATGTTTTTCTGATGTTCCCCTTCATGCTTTGAAAGCCCGGCAAATAAAAATTTTGCAGAAAGCCCAATGGAAAGGACCCACTGCCATAAATCGGCTTTTATCACTCCAGATATAAACAAAGGAAGAGGAATCAAAAAGATGATGCCCCATGCAAAATATTTTTTATGATATATTTTCATGCCGCACCTCCCAGAACCCTCATTTTGCATATGAATTACAAGCGAATTATAGCATTCGGCCGCCGGAAGAACAAGGGCGGGGAGCATATCTCCGTCCTTACCTGGGTACGGAGCGGCCCGGTTCAGAGCGGGACGCGGGAGCAGAACTTGGGCAAAGGAAAAAGCCTGGTCAGTTTAGATCGACTGGAACGCGAGCCGCTCATTTAGATAAAAAGAAAGAGCCTGGAACGCGATGTGCGTCCAGACTCAGTCTGGTGGTGGAGGCGAGGAGAATCGAACTCCTGTCCGAAAACCGATCCACACAGCTTTCTTCGGGTGCAGCCGCTTATTTACATTCCCTTGTCCGACCGCCAAACGGCAGGCTGACGGACTTGGTAGCTCCCAATACAGCGGAGGGGCAGGAGCAAACCCCACCGCCGTTCACCACTAGTCGACGCCTGATCCGGGGCCGTGGTCCTCCCCGGTCAGACGGCAGCCTTAATTAGGCCGCGTAGGCAACAGTTCTGTTGTCGTTTGTTTTTAAGTTTACCCGTTTTATAGAGGTCGAGCGCCTCTACCCGCTTACTGAGTTTCACAGCCCCCGTCGAAACCGGTACGCCCCCGGATCATAAGGGATGCAAAGAGAATAAACTGCGTGCCAAGGAAAAAGGGAACTTTTAACGGTTTTTTGCCCGGAGAGCCCGCTCCATTTCCCGCTGGGCATCCCGCTTTGCCATGTCTGCCCGCTTGTCATAGAGCTTTTTGCCCCGGCAGAGCCCTACCTCCACCTTTACCAGCCCGTTTTTCAGGTAGAGCTGAAGGGGGATCAGGGTCAGGCCCTGCTGTTTCACCAGGCCGTAGAGCCGCCGCAGCTCCCGCTTGTGGAGCAGAAGGCGCCTGGGCCGAAGTGGGTCCTTGTTGAAGATGTTTCCCTTTTCGTAGGGGCTTATATGCATCTGTTTGATAAACAGCTCCAACCCCTGAAAGTCACACCAGGCGTCTTTGAGGTTGACGCCGCCGCAGCGGATGCTTTTCACCTCGGTGCCGAACAGTTCGATGCCGGCTTCCAGGCTCTCCTCCACAAAATATTCGTGGCGGGCCTGGCGGTTATAGGAGATCTGTTTGATCCCGCCCTTGGGCATCAGGCGTCCTCCTCCTTTCCCTGGACTGAACCTATATTCTACAGGATTTTGAGGGAAAAGTCAATTGGTCTCCTCCCGCCGGGAAAAGACCAGGAAGCGGTTGCAAAGGAACCCCACCACCATGGTGACGCCGGTGGCGCCCAGCTTTACCAGAAGCTGGGGTAGCCCCAGAATGCCGCTGCCCAGGTAGAGGATCAGGGTGGAGAGGAGGAGCATGGAGAGGTTCACCGCCAGGAACTTTACCAGAGCAGGGCTGAAAAAGCGGTCCTTGGCCTGAAAAGTCCAGGTACGGTTCCAGATGTAGCTGTTGAGGATCCCCGCTCCGTAGGAGATAACATTGGAAAGATAGCGGTTCCATCCCAGCACCTGGGCCAGGAGGGTGAAGATCCCCAGATCCACCAGAGTGTTGGCCACCCCTACAATGGCGAATTTCCCCGCTCGGAGCAGTTCCCGCATGGGATTATCCATGGCATTTTCACATCGTTTGTTTATCGGCCCCCGGTTAGTGTGGCCGGAAAAGGGGGGACTATGCCGGCCCTCATGGAGCTTATTGTAGCACGCCTCTGCCCTGGTGGCAAGGGTGGGGCGTTGCCGGGACGGCTGGGCTTGTGGTATGATGGGAGCAGTCAAAGGAGCAGGGAGGTTGCTGCGGATGGAGTGGAAGGAAGAAAAAAGGAAGCTGCGCCAGTGGGCCAGAAGCCAGGCCCAGTCTCTGGAACCGGCCTGGCGCCGGGAGGCGGATTCTGCCATCCGCCAACATCTCCTGGGAATGGCGGAGTTGGCGAGGGCGAAGACGGTGCTGGCCTTTATGTCTACGGCTCTTGAGCCGGACCTGAGGCCTCTTCTGGAGGAGCTCCTCCGGCAGGGGAAACCCCTGGCGCTGCCTCGGTGCCTGGGTAAGGGAATCATGGAGTTTTACCGGGTGGAGGAACTGGAATTGTTGACTCCCGGCGCTTACGGCATTTTGGAACCAGGCGACCGGTGCCCTCCGATGCCCCAGGGAGAGGCGGATTTTGCCCTGATTCCTTGTGCCGCGGCGGACCGGCGGGGAGGCCGTCTGGGCCATGGCGGCGGCTACTACGACCGTTTTTTTGAGGGAGTTCCCCAGATGGGTGCCGCAGTGGTGTGCTATGGGCCGCTGCTCCTCCCCTCGGTGCCTCTGGAGGACCATGATATCCGCTTCCCAGCGGTGGTTACCGAGGAAGGCGTGTGGCGGGACGGCTTTTTGGCCCACCCATGAGAAGCACCGGTTTGAAAAAATCCAGCATTCCCCAGCTGTGCTTGTATATCCTGGCCTTTCTTGCCAAATACTATCTGTGAACAAGACGTCCCGCGCCCGGAAAAACCCAAGCCGAAGCGCGGATAGGCCCCGGGTCCCGGCCCGGGACAGAGAGCAGGAGGCTAGAAAGCACCATGACTATCACTGATATCCGTATCCGCAAGACCTACGACGACGCCCGGCTGAAGGCCCTGGTGTCGGTGACCATCGACGGGGACCTGGCAGTCCATGACATCAAGGTCATCGAGGGGCCGGAGCGCCTCTTTGTGGCCATGCCCAGCCGCAAGGATGAAAATGGCACCTTCCGTGACATCGCTCACCCCATCACCCCCGCCGCCCGGCGAACCCTGGAGGACGCCATCCTCACCCAGTACGCCCAATACATGGAGGGGATGGCGGCCCATGACGCAGCCGCCCATTCTTCCGGAGCCGGAACTCCCTGAGGGAGCCGCCGGCGGATATCCCAGCAGAAAAACCCGGGCCCGGCTCAGCCGGGTCCGGGTTTTTCTGCTGTCTGTGGATTTCCTGCGCCCCAGGGAACCAAATCTTCCCACCGGCATAGAATGGAGAGAAAGCCCCCTTTTACAACGGGGGAAAATATGTTATAATAGCGAAAACCAAGGAAAGGAAGGTGGGAAACCGGGGCCATGGCTGAAGCCCCAGAGAAACCGAGTTTTATAAGCGCCAGAGCCCCGGCGAAATGACCGGGGACGACGAGGCGGAGGGAAGGTCCTTTTGGCGTCCGAGAGGAACAGGCGGCGCAGAAAGGACCAACCGGGAGCGGACCGGGGGAGAGTCTCCGGGAACCCTTCCGGCGAGATCGAAGCATTCGGCGGATGCCCTCCCGCTGCGGCCCACAGCGTCAGAACGGAGCAAAGACCCGGGCGACCGGGCAACAGAATTCCGTCCATGGGTCCAGCCGTCCGGCGGCAGCCGAGAACCCAGAGGGAAGCCCCCTGCCCTAGGAAGGGGAAAAGGGTTTCCCCACAGCCGCAGGACTTTATTTCAGCAGACTCACCCAGGAGGAGTCTGCCCGCGCCGGGAAGAACCCCGGCTCCTCTGTTCAGGCTTGCACCGCCTTTTGCGGCCAGGCTTTTCTGTCCTGCACCCAAAAGGTCAAGGAGGATTTTTATATGTGTGGAATCGCTGGATATTCTGGCAAGAAGAACGCAGCCCAGGTGATTCTGTCTGCGCTGGCTAACCTGGAGTACCGGGGTTATGACTCGGCTGGGATCGCCCTTTGGGAGAACGGGGAAGTGCTCCTGGAGAAATCCCAGGGCCGTCTGGAAAACCTGCGCCGCCGGGTGGAGGCTGGGGAGCATCCCGGCACCTGCGGCATCGGGCACACCCGGTGGGCAACCCACGGCAGCCCCACCGACCAAAACGCCCATCCCCACCGCCAGGGCCGGGTGACCCTGGTCCACAACGGCATTATTGAGAACTACGCCCAGCTCCGGGAGGAGCTTTTGAAAAAAGGTTATACCTTCCAGTCCCAAACTGATACCGAGATTGCGGCGGCCCTGTTGGACAGCTGCTATACTGGGGATCCGGCGGCGGCCATCCGGGAGGCCCTCCGGCATATCGAGGGAGCCTACGCCTTTGTGATGCTTTTTGACGGACGCCCAGGGGAGGTCTACGGGGTGCGGAAAGGAAGCCCCCTGATTGCGGCAGTGGATGAGGATGGCGGATACCTGGTGTCCGACCTTCCCGCTGTTCTGGACCACACCCGCCGGTACTTCCTCCTGGAGGAAGGGGAGCTGGCGGTGCTTCGGGGAGGAGCCCCGGCATTCTTCCGCCTGGAGGACGGCGCTCCTTTGGAGAAAGAGGAACAGCTGGCGGGCTGGTCGGTGGACGCGGCCAGGAAGGATGGCTATGATTACTTTATGCTCAAGGAGATCCACGAGCAGCCCAGAGCCCTGGAGGATACCCTTCAGGGACGGATTCGGGACGGCCTGCCGGATCTTTCGGAGGCGCTGCCCAAGGGATTCTTCCGGGATGTGACCAAGCTCACCATTACCGCTTGCGGCACCGCCCTTTACGCCGGGATGATCGGCAAGGCTATGATCGAGCGGGAGGCCCGGATTCCGGTGGAGGTGGAGGTGGCCTCGGAGCTGCGGTACCGCAACCCCATCCCCACCCCCGGAGAAGCAGTAATTGTCATCAGCCAGTCGGGGGAGACTGCCGACACCCTGGCCGCTCTGCGCCTCTATAAGGAAAGAGGGGTCCCGGTGGTGGCAGTGGTAAACGTGGTGGGTTCTTCCATCGCCCGGGAGGCGGATTACTGCATCTACACCTATGCTGGGCCTGAGATCGCCGTGGCCAGCACCAAGGCCTACTCGGTTCAGGTGGGGGTGATGCTCCTTCTGGCTATTCTGGCGGCAGGGGAGAAGGGCCTCCCCGAGGCGGAGCAGCGGCGGCTGTCCAGGTGCCTTCTGGACACGGTGGCCCTGGTGCCCCGGGCCCTGGAAATGGCTCCTCAGATGGCGGAGTACGCCGCCACCCTCACCCAGGCTCAGAACCTCTTTTACATCGGCCGGGGGCTGGATTACGCCCTGGCCAAGGAGGGGAGCCTCAAGCTTAAGGAGATCAGCTATATCCACAGCGAGGCCATTCCTGCCGGGGAGCTGAAACATGGCACCATCTCCCTGGTGACTCCCGGCGTACCGGTGATCGCCCTTGCCACCCAGAAGGAGCTGCTCTCCAAGACCCTCAGCAACATCCGGGAGGTAAAGGCCCGGGGCGGTCGGGTCCTGCTGGTGACCCTGGAGGGGTTGGAGGCGGATCCCGAAGCCTGCGACCAGATCATCCGGCTCCCCGGTGTGGAGGATTCCCTGTTTGCCCCTCTGCTGGTGGTGGTGGCCATTCAGCTCATTGCCGCCAACGCTGCTATCCTTCGGGGCTGTGATGTGGATAAACCCCGGAACCTGGCCAAATCCGTCACGGTGGAGTGATCCCGTCCGTTCCAGAACAGGAAGATGCGAAGATAAAAAGGCGCCCCCAGGGGGGCGCCTTTTTGCATGAATACCTGAGAGAAAAGAAAGTGCGGCCCCCCGGAACTCCTGCTTTCTTTCCCCAAGGGAAGCCCCGGCGGTGGATAGATGGGGGACATGCAGGCTGGTCCGGCTGCTGTGAGGAGACCGGTGGACTTTGAAGGAGAATGGAGGAGATCTAAGGAGAAAGGAGGCCATTTGGGCTGGCGGTGGTTTTTTCGGAGCCTATTCCGGCCTATTCCGGCAGGCGCGGTTTGTCGCGACAGCTTAAAATTTGCTATAATATTAGTGCAAATTGAAAGGAGCTGTTATTATGAATACCCCCGCCAAAGGGCGCAGAGAAGCCCTTTGTACGTACGGGATGCTGGTGTTGGGCTCGGCCATCCTGGCTTTCGGCCTATATAACGTCCACCAGCAGAGTAACATCACAGAAGGCGGCGTTCTGGGCATGGTGCTTTTCCTGGAGCACTGGCTGGGGATCTCCCCGGCGGTAGCCTCCCCGGTGCTGGATCTGACCTGCTACCTCATCGGTTTCCGGATCCTGGGCAAAGGCTTTGCCAAATGCTCGGTGATTGCAAGCCTCAGTTTTGCCTTCTGGTACGCGGTTTTGGAACAGTTTCCGCCCCTGCTGCCCAGCCTGGCCGGCAACCCAATTGCGGCGGCGGTGCTGGGAGCCTGCTTTGTGGGGCTGGGAGTGGGTCTCGCGGTCCGGGCTGGCGGTGCTGCCGGTGGGGACGACGCTTTGGCCATGTCCATCTCCAAAACCGCCAAATGGCCCATTTCCAGGGCATACCTGTTCAGCGACCTGGTGGTTCTGGGCCTGTCGCTGACCTACATCCCGGTGTGGAACATCTTCTGTTCCCTCATTACCGTCACCCTGTCCTCCTTCCTCATTGGAAAGGTCCACAGCTGGGGAAGAGAGCCCCAGGAGGAAGAGAAAGAAACTGCCTCCGACGGCGTCCTTGCCGCGGCGGAATAAGGAAAATAAAAGCTCCGGCCATGCCGGGGCTTTTTCTGTTTCCCTCCTTTGCGGCTTTGTTGACAAACCCCCCGGCGGGGTATATACTCGGTAGGGTAAAGCACCATCACCCATGAAAAGGAGAGAGAAAAATTATGGCCAATACTCCGGAAGGCTGCACCCACGATTGCGGAAGCTGCAGCCTCAACTGCGGCGAGCGCAGCCAGAAGGCCGATCCCAAGAGCTTCCTGGAAGCTCCCAATGAGCTCAGCTCCATCAAGCGGGTCATTGGCGTGGTGTCCGGCAAGGGCGGCGTTGGTAAGTCCATGGTCACCAGCATGATGGCGGTCCTGCTGAACCGCAGAGGTTACAACACAGGTATTCTGGACGCGGATGTCACCGGTCCTTCCATTCCCCGGGCCTTCGGCATCAAGGAGAGAGCCCAGGGCACCGAAGCGGGGCTGCTCCCGGCCAAGAGCAAGACCGGAATCGACATCATGTCGGTGAACATGCTTCTGGAAACCGAGACCACGCCTGTTATCTGGCGCGGCCCGGTGATCGCCGGCGTGGTAAAGCAGTTCTGGACCGACGTCATCTGGAACGATGTGGATTTCCTCTTTGTGGATATGCCTCCCGGCACCGGGGATGTGCCCCTGACGGTGTTCCAGTCCATTCCCCTCAACGGGATCATTGTGGTCACCTCCCCCCAAGAGCTGGTTTCGGTGATTGTGGAAAAGGCAGTGAACATGGCCAAGATGATGAACATCCCCATCCTGGGGCTGGTGGAGAATATGAGCTATGTCCGCTGCCCCGACTGCGGCAAGGAGATTCATGTCTTTGGTGAGAGCCATCTTGAGGAAATCGCCAAGGAGAACCAGATTCCTGTCCTGGGCCGCATTCCCATGGACCCCGCCCTTTCCAAGGTGGTGGACCAGGGGGTTGTGGAGCTCTTTGAAGGAGACTGGCTGGACGGCGCCGCCGACAGAATGGAGGAGCTGGAATGAGCGAGAAAACCGCCATCTCCCTGGAGGGAGAGAAAGCCAAACTGGCTGAAAAGCATTTTCGCGAAGGCTGCAACTGCTGCCAGGCGGTGGTGATGGCCTTTGCCCCAGAGCTGGGTCTGGATGAGGAGACCCTTCTGCGTCTTTCCTCCTCTTTCGGGGGAGGCGTCGGCCGGATGCGGGAGCTTTGCGGAGCTGTTTCCGGCATGGCTATTGTGATGGGGCTGCTCCGGGGCTACAGCGATCTTCAGGACAAAAGCCTGAAGGCTGCCCACTATGACCGGCTCCAGGGGCTGTGCAGCCGCTTCCTGGAGGAGAACGGCTCCCTGCGGTGCGGCGACCTTCTGGGGGAGACCCAGGGGCCCAGAGGCCCTGTCCCCGGGGACCGCACTCCCCAGTATTACGAAGAGCGCCCCTGCCCCCGGCTGGTGGCCCAGGCGGCCGCCCTGGTGGAAGAGGCTCTGGCTTCCTCCCAGGAGTAAGAAACAACAGAAGCTTTTGAGACAGCAGACGCCCTTGAAGCGGCTTGATTGGCCGCTTCAGGGGCGTCTTTCTTTTCCCTGGCGCCGAAAAGCAGGGTGGAAAGATGCACAAATTCCAACCGGGGTAGGATTGTGAGAATCCCACGAAAAACCTTTGAGAAAGGAAATTTCCCCTTTGCGCCCGAAGAATAAAAGATGGTATGCTTGAAGTGGAGACAGCCCGGAAAATGGGCGAAGAAAGGAAGGAAACACCATGAAACGAATTCGGTCCGCCTGTCTGTTGCAGACCATCCATTTTCAGCTTCCTGTTTTTTGGCATAGATGGACATGGTGAGCCCCACCAGCTGGGCGCAGTCATGACTGCGGAGAGCTTCGGCGTAATGCTCCGAAACTTGGCTGGGGATGCGGCTGTGGAAGGGGGTGGGATGGATAGTGGGAATGCTGTCGATGAGGGCTTCCGCCTGACGCCTGCCTATAGCGGGGCGGATGGAGGCGGTGGTATCCACCGGAACGTGGATGAGACAGTCCTGATAGAGGGGTTTCAGGGTGTAGTAGGGGCGTTTTTCCCCAGAGCCGGACAGGCTCCGAAGGGCAATATCCGTCACCTGGCAGACGCCCATGGTTCCATAGACTATCTGATCTCCCACCTGATACATAGGAATTTCCTCCTTTGCGGCTGAAAACGCCTGAAACGCCTGGACGGCCCGCCCTGGACAGAGAACCCCCCTCCGCCGGCAGGGCGGAAGGGGGCGGCTCTGGAAGGGGGCGGCCGGCCCCTTTCCTTTATTTTACCATTTTTTTGGAGAGAAATGTAAGAAGAAAATTCCGGGATAGGCTACATCAACGGGGCGAAAAGCCGCAGGACGCTTCGCAGCAGACGGGTGGGGAGCCGTACTGCCCGACACTCTTTCAGGGTGATCTCCTGACTTACCGCTTGGGTGGCCAGAAAGTCATCCCGCATGTCCAGGATGCACCGGCAGCGGAAGAGCCAGACGGCGCACTCGAAGTGGAGGTATAGGCTGCGAAAGTCCAGGTTGATGGTCCCAACTACCCCCAGTTCATCGTCTACTGTAAAGGTTTTGGCATGGATGAAGCCGGGGGTGTATTCATAGATCCGGACCCCCGCCTCGGTCAGGGTCTCGTAGTAGGCGCGGGTTAGAGAGTGGACGTACCACTTGTCCGCGATATGCGGCGTGATGATCCGCACGTCCACCCCGGATTTGGCGGCAGTACAGAGAGCGGTGATCATTTCATTGCTGATGATCAGATAGGGAGTGGTGATGTAAACATACCGCTTGGCCTTGTTGATGAGGTTTAGGTACACCGTTTCTCCCACCGCCTCGTCGTCCAGGGGGCTGTCGGTGTAGGGCTGGACGAAGCCGTCGCAGGGCTGGGGCTGGAGTTGATAGAGCCGGGGCAGGTAGAGGGAGAAATCCTCCTGGGTGCCGGAGACATAGTCCCACATGGAAAGGAACATGACGGTGAGGCTCCAGACAGCGTCTCCCCGAAGGAGCACCGCGGTATCCTTCCAGTGACCGTGTTTTTCATAGGCGTTGATGTATTCGTCCGCCAGGTTGATGCCTCCGGTAAAGCCGGTGTGGCCGTCGATGACGCAGATCTTCCGGTGGTCCCGGTTGTTGAGGCGGGTGGAAAGCACCGGGACAAAGGGGTTGAAGACACAGCACCGGATTCCCTTTTTCTCCAGGGTCTGGCGGTAGTTGGAGGGAAGGGTCAGAAGGCAGCCGATGTCGTCGTACATCACCCGGACATCCAGCCCTTCCTGGGCCTTGCGCTCCAGGATTTCCAGGATGGGGTCCCACATTTTCCCCTCCTGGATGATGAAGTACTCCAGGAAAATGTAATGGCGGGCCTTTTCCAGCTCCTCCAGCATCCGCTGGAATTTCACCTCTCCGGAGGGAAGATACTCCACGGAGGTGTTCTGGAAAGGAGGAGAATCTGCGGCGTTGAGGATGTACCGGGACTGGTTTGCCGCGTCGGGGCTGAGCTTGTCAATTTCTCCCAGGGCGTCGAACCGCAGCAGATGGATATTTCGGAAGCAGCGCTTGAGCCGGGCCATCTTTTTGCGCTCGTGGGCGCTGAGCTTGTTGCCGCCGAAGAGCAGATAGATAAGCCCGCCAAACACCGGCACCAAGAGAATTGGGATGATCCAGGCGATTTTATAGGCGGGGTTGCTTTTGTTGTTGATGATATACAAAACGGCGAGGACGCTCAGCAGGATGCTGACGGCATAGAAGTAGACGAAGTACTCCTGGAACCGCAATAGCATCACCAGAAGCAGCGCCAGCTGGACGGTGATGGCTGTGGCCACCACGGTGACCCGCTTGAACAGAAGGCTGATGAGTTTTTGCAGCAAGGTGCGTCTCCTCTCTTTTTAAATGGGCTGGGAGGCCTTTGCCGGATGGCGGTAATGAAATCTATTTTAATATTACCACATTTTTGTAAAAATGCAAAAAAGCGCCGGGGAGGAGGATTTTCCTGCCTCCCGGCGCATCTGCCGGAGTTTATTCCCGGGAGGGGAGAAGCTCCCGCTCCACCCGTTCCATTCCCAGGCGCTCTACCGTGGAGCCGAAGCGCTCTCCGGGGAGGCCTTCCCGCTGGAAGAGGAGAATGGCTTTCTCGATGAGATCCAGTGCCTCCTCCCGGGTGACCAGGGAGGAGAGAGGGGTGCCGATGCGGATCTCCTTGCCCCAGCGCCCCCCCACATATACCTTATAGAGGGTTTCGCTGCCCTCCAGGGCTCCGAAGGGGCAGGCGGAGGCACAGCGGCCGCAGTTGTTGCAGCGCTGCTGGTCCAGGGTCATCCGCTCTCCCTGGGGCAGGACGGCCGCCTTCATGGGGCAGGCTTCAGCCACCTGACACTTTTTGCAGCTTTTGCAGAGCTCCGGACGGTAAACCGGTACCCGCTGGCCCACCAGCCCCAGGTCGTTGAGGTCGGGCTTTGCACAGTTGTTGGGGCAGCCCCCTACGGCGATCTTGAACTTGTGGGGGAGGACCACCGAGCGGTATCCCTCATAAAAGCGTTTGTGGATCTCCCTGGCCAGTTCCTGGGTGTCGTAGAGGCCGAAAACGCAGGTGCTTCCCTTGCAGGCCACCACCGGACGGACCTTGGCCCCGGTGCCTCCGGTGACCATTCCCTCCCGGGCCACGAAAGCCTGGAACTCAGGGATGCGCTCATAGGGGATGCCGGGAATTTCCACAGTCATCCGGGTGGTAAAAGCGATAGTGCCGGAGCCATATTCCCGAGCCGCTTCCCCCAGGTTGATAAGCTGCTGGGCGGTCAGGGTTCCATTTTCTGTGATGATGCGCCCGGAGAAGGTTTCGGTTCCCCGGTTGAGGAGGAAGCCTTCCCCTTTTACGCGTTTAATTTCTTCCGCAGTCAGTGCCATAATAGTCTCCCTTCATTTTCCCTTTGAACATACTTAGCCAGTATACTATATCCCGGGCGGAAGCGCAAGAGAAAATAATTGTGGAGGGGAGACGGCGGTGATATAATTGTCCCAGGAGGAAGGGGGAAATAGAGATGGAATCGCTGAAAAGACACCAGGGGATATTGACCCTTGCGGTGTTTGTGGTCCTCTGCGCAGCTGTTGCTCTTCTGACTTTAAAGGCCACCGCCCAATATCCCGCCCTGGGGGAACCGGTTTCCTACCCGGTGAACCAGGTGGAAGGGTTCAGCCTTTCCCTGGAGAAACCAGGCTGGTCCCCTTTCCGGGGTTATACCCTCCGGTATGATGTCCTGGCGGATTCAGAGGATATTTATATTTTTGAGGAGGACGCTTCCTCCTTTGAATATCTGGAGAGGCTGGAAAACGGCCGGTGGTACCGCCTGGACTGCCAAAATCCCGGCACGGGCCATATCCGCTTTGACCTGGGGGGAGACAGCACCGGCCTCAGCGGCAGTCTGGTTCAGAAGTACGCAGGCTACGGCACCCGTCTGGAGCCGGGGACTTACCGTCTGGCTCTGGAGATGCGGGACTCCCAGGGTGCTCTTCATTACCTGGCAGCGGAGTTTTGCATTCCGTGAAACGGTGGGAAAAGGTGTGCAATACAGGGGCGGCACCGGCGGGGGCCGCCCCTTCCCTGTCAAAGGGAGGCCCTTTGTCCTCGGGGGGAAATGTGGTATACTGAAAGAAAAGCAGGAAAGGGGAGAGAACCATGGTAAAGTGGCTGGGGCATCTGAGGACAGTGAACCACCATCGGAAATTGGTGCGGCAGGGCTGCTTCCGAGTGGGGCTCTATTGGCAGGGACTTACCCATGACCTCTCCAAGTACTCTCCGGCGGAGTTTTTGGTGGGGGCGCGGTACTACCAGGGAACCCGGAGCCCCAATGAGGCCCAGCGCCTGGCGGAAGGGTACAGCGCCGCCTGGCTCCATCACAAGGGCCGCAACAAACACCACCTGGAGTACTGGCTGGATTACAGCCCTTCCGGGGATCACACCCTGGTGGGGTGCCGGATGCCGGAGCGGTATGTGGTGGAGATGTTCTGGGACCGGGTGGCCGCCAGCAAAACCTATCAGGGGACAGCCTATACCCCGGCCCATCCTTGGGAGTATTATCTCCATGGGCGGGATGGACGGCTCCTGCATCCGGAGACCCGGGCCCTCCTGGAAAAACTGCTCCTGATGCTCCGGGACCAGGGGGAGGACGCCGCCTGCCGTTTTATCCGGGAGAAGGTTTTGACTACCCGCCCGCCGGAGGGCCCGGAAGGAAAGGAAAGTGAAAAGGACGGGATTTTCCCCGGCATTTCGGAATGAGTCGTGAAAAACTTGCGTTTTTCCGAAATTTTCCGTGAAAATCTCCACATTCCCCCAAAAGGCTCTGTTTTCCACTGAATTCTGCATAAATAATCCCCTGAGCACCCCCCTGATTTGTGAGTTGTAACGAATGATTCACCAGGGGGGCATTTTTATGTCCAAACGGATTGACACCCCCCCCTGAAATCAATATAATGCAGCTGTTAGATTGGAACATTTTGCATAAAGCGGGGAAGAAAGGAAGGCCTTTCTTTCCGGGGAGGGGGTTCAGAGCGTGAGCGACGCCATGATCCTGCAGTTGCAGGATATCACCAAGTCCTTTGGGGAGACCCGGGTTCTGCGGGGCATCTCCATCGATATCCGCCAGGGGGAGTTTATTACCTTCCTGGGGCCCAGCGGCTGCGGCAAGACCACCACCCTGCGGATCATTGCCGGACTGGAGGAGCCAGACAGCGGCCGGGTGATCCTGGAGGGGAAAGATGTCACCGACCTGGCCCCGAACAAGCGGGATGTCAATACCGTGTTCCAGAACTATGCCCTGTTCCCCCATATGAATGTGGAACAGAATATCAGCTACAGCCTGCGGATCAGGAAAGCCCCCCGGGAGGAATGGCGGCGGGCGGTCCAGGAGGCCCTGGAACTGGTGCAGCTGGAAGGATATGAAAAACGGATGCCCTCGGAGCTTTCCGGCGGCCAGCGGCAGCGGGTGGCCATTGCCCGGGCCCTGGTGAACAATCCCCGGGTGCTCCTGCTGGACGAACCCCTGGGAGCTTTGGACCTTCAGCTCCGCCGCCAGATGCAGGTGGAGCTCAAACGCCTTCAGAAGCGCCTGGGGATCACCTTTATCTATATCACCCACGATCAGGAGGAAGCCCTGAACATGAGCGACCGCATTGTGGTGATGCGGGAGGGAATCTTTGAGCAGATCGGCAGCCCCGCCGACGTCTACGACCGCCCCCGGACCAGCTTTGTGGCCCGGTTTGTGGGGAGCGCCAATATCCTCCGGGGTACTGCCCGGACTGGAAAAGACGGCTTGATGGTGATGGAGTGCCAGGGAGGAACGGTTCTCTTTGATCCGGCGGGACGCCCCGTGGCTGCCGGAGGACCGGTGGCCCTGGCGGTGCGCAGCGAGCAGATCCGCTTTGAAAAGGATCCCGGAGCCGGGGATACCGGCATCCGGGGTACCGTAAAGGAAAAGAGCTTTGCAGGCGGCATGCTTCGGATCGCCTTTGCTTTGGCGGACGGCGCCGAAGTGGTGGCCAGCCGCCACGGTATTGACCTGGACATCCAGCCCGGCCAGGAGGTTTCCCTTTACTGGGAGCCCCAGGCAGCAGTTCCGGTGGATGTGGAGGGGGAGCAGTGAGCCGGCCCGGCTCCGCCGCCGCCCGGCGGAAAAACGGTGTGTCTTGGCTGATGGTGGCCCCCATCTATCTCTTTACTCTGGTGTTTGTCCTGGGGCCGCTGGTGTACATGTTTATCCTCAGCTTCCTTCAGCGGGCGGAGGTGTGGGGGGTCACCAACCAGGTGACCCTGGCCAACTACCTGAACATCCTCACCCCCATCTATCTGAAGACTTTCGCCGAGTCCTTTAAGCTGGCCATTACCAGCACCCTTCTCATCGCCCTGATCGGTTACCCCTTCGGGTACTTTATGGCCCGGCTGCCGGGGAAGTGGAAGCGCTTCGCCATGTTGGGGCTGATGATTCCATTCTGGACCAGTTCCCTCATCCGCCTCTACGGATGGATCATCATCCTGCGGTCCAACGGGACTCTGGATAAGATTCTCATGGGGCTGGGCCTTACCGACTCCCCCCTGAAGCTTCTCTATACATATCCCGCCGTCCTCATCGGCATGGTTTACGCCCTGGTGCCCTTTATGATCCTGGCGGTATATTCCAGCGCCGAGAAGATGGACTGGAGCCTGGTGGAGGCGGCCCGGGACCTGGGAGCATCGGCTCCCAAGGCGTTTTTCACCGTCACCTTTAAGCTTACCCTCCCGGGGCTCCTCTCCGGGGTCATCCTCACCTTCATCCCCTCCATGGGCCTTTTCTTCATCGCCGATATTCTGGGGGGAAACAAGGTGGTGTTGGTGGGCAGCCTCATCCAGGACCAGCTGACCAGGGCTCATAACTGGCCCTTTGCCGCGGCCCTGAGTGTGGTGCTGATGGTCCTCACCAGCCTGATGATCTGGATCTACCGCAAGGTGACCCATGTGAAGGATTTGGAGGGGATCTTATGAGAAACAAAAGCCGTTTCCCCCGGGTCTACCTTCTGGTGGTGCTGGCGGTCATGTACCTGCCCATCCTCCTGGTGGTGATCTACTCCTTTAATGAGAGCAAACTCAGTTCTGTGTGGGGGGGATTCTCCCTTACCTGGTATGAGACGCTGTTCCGGGATACCGCTATTTTTGAGGCCCTCCGGAACAGTCTGGTGCTGGCTCTTCTCACCTGCCTGTGCGCCGCCATCATCGGCACCTTGGGGGCAGTAGGGATGCAGCGCCTCCAGAGCCGCACCAAGGGGCCGGTGGAGTACCTTTCCACCCTGCCCATTATGATCCCGGAGATCATTCTGGGAATGGTATTCATGGTGTTTTTCGCGCTGCTGGGTCTCCCCTTCGGCATGACCACCCTGGTGATCGCCCATACTGCTTTCTGCATTCCCTATATCTTCATGCTGGTAAAGGCCCGGCTGGTGGGAATGGATAAAAGCCTGGCAGAGGCGGCCCGGGACCTGGGAGCCGGAGAGGTCCGGGTGTTTTTTGACATCACCCTGCCCCTGATTTTTCCCGCCATCCTTTCGGGGATGCTTCTCAGCTTTGCCATGAGTATGGACGACGTCATCATCAGCATGTTCGTCACCGGGGTGGATGTCAACACCCTGCCCATCAAGATCTACTCCCAGATCAAGTTTGGCGTCACCCCCGAGATCAACGCCCTGTGCACCTTGATGCTGGGGGCCACCTTGCTGCTGGTGGGCATCTCGGTATGGCTGGGACGGGAGAAAAAGCCCGCCAAGGCCGAGGTGGACTATTAAACCTGATAAAGACGGCTGTCTGGGCCGTTTTTATACCAAAGACGCCGGCCCGGCAGAAATGAGGGCCGCGTCCCAAAAACCTGGTCTGCCACGGTGCGGGCCCTATAAAAAGGAGGTTTTCGACCTATGAAAAAAGCAATTTCCCTTGTTCTCGCCGCCGCTTTGTGCGCCGGTGTGCTGGCCGGCTGCGGCCAGAGCCAGAGCTCTTCCGCCGCCGGGACATCTTCCGGCAGCCAGGCAGCTGCCGACGGCAGCAAGGAGCTGAATCTCTTTACCTGGGTG